>NZ_JBFUER010000002.1:0-468894 GCF_056403855.1 Mesorhizobium sp. P2_E7
AGACCTGCCGGCCCAAACTTCCGGTAGCGTTCAAGCCATTTGTAGCCAGTCTTGCGAGAGATACCGAACGTCGCACACAGCTGCGTCATCGTCTCCTCGCCGGTCAGGCATCCCACCACAAACCGAAGCCGCTCATCCATGATGCCAGTCTCTCGCCAAACCATCGCCGGTCCTCCCGGCGAGGGAGAAAACTGTCACCCATCTAATCGGTCCATTCTGTTACCCATCTATCCGGTTCGGACAGCAGCGTTTCCTCGCCCCCATGAAATGGGGGAGAGGTGGCCGCGCAGCGGACGGAGAGGGGGCTGGCACTGCCATATGCGATTGGCTTGCGGGGTAGAGGGTGACAGCGGCGAGCCGAGTTGCTATGCCCCGCCGACCATTGTCGCGCGAGCCCAACCATGCCTGACCTGCTTCTAGAACTCCGCTCGGAAGAGATTCCCGCCCGCATGCAGCGCAAGGCGGCGGGCGAGCTCAGGAAGATGCTGACCGACGGTCTGGTCGAGGCGGGCCTGACCTATGACGCGGCGCGCGAATATTGGACGCCGCGGCGCCTCACGCTCGATATCAGAGGCCTGACCGCGCGTTCGAAGGATATCCACGAGGAGATCAAGGGGCCGTCGACGACAGCGCCGGAACAGGCGGTGCAGGGCTTTTTGCGCAAGGCAGGCCTTGCCTCGGTAACTGAAGCGCATGTCCATTCCGATCCGAAGAAGGGCGATTTCTACGTCGCCCATATTTCGAAGCCGGGCAGGGCCGCCGAGACGATCATCGCCGATCTGGTGCCGGCCATTATCCGCAGCTTCCCCTGGCCGACATCGATGCGCTGGGGGCCGGCTTCGGCCAAGCCCGGCTCGTTGCGCTGGGTGCGGCCGCTGCAAACGATCCTGTGCACCTTCGGCCCGGAGACCGAGGAGCCGGTGGTGGTCGATTTCGAGATCGACGGCATCCGCTCGGGCAACGTCACCTACGGCCATCGTTTCATGGCGCCGGATGAAATCACCGTGCGCCGCTTCGACGATTACGTGAGCAAGCTGGAAGCGGCCAAGGTCGTGCTCGACGGCGACCGGCGCAAGGAGATCATCCTCGCCGACGCCCGCAATCTCGCCTTCGCCAACGGGCTCGACCTGGTCGAGGACGAAGGGCTGCTGGAAGAAGTGTCGGGCCTTGTCGAATGGCCGGTGGTGCTGATGGGCGAATTCGAGCAGGCCTTTCTTGCCATTCCGCCTGAAGTGGTCCGGCTGACCATTCGCGCCAACCAGAAATGCTTTGTCACCTGGCCGCAGGGCGATGGCGAAAACCTCTCCAACCGCTTCATCCTCACCGCCAACATCGAGGCGAAGGACGGCGGCAAGGAGATCGCCCACGGCAACGGCAAGGTGGTGCGCGCGCGCCTGTCGGATGCGCTCTATTTCTGGAAGACGGACCAGGGCGACCTGCCTGATCTGGAGCAGCTCGAGGCATCGGCGGAAAAGTTCGGGCTCGATCTGAAAAAGCCGCTCGACCAGCGCATGGCCCGCCTCGACCATCTTAACGTCACCTTCCACGCCAAGCTCGGCACGCAGGGTGAGCGGGTGGAGCGGATCAAGCGGCTGGCGGAAGAGATCGCCGGCACCTTGTCGAAGCAGCCGAAATTCTTCGATGGCAAGCTTCTGTCGGCTGCTGATCTGAACGCTGAGCAGACATACCTGCGCGAGCGCGCCGGGCGCGCTGCTGTGCTGGCCAAGGCTGATCTCACCACCGAAGCAGTGGGCGAGTTCCCGGAACTGCAAGGCGCGATGGGTCGCAAATATGCGCTGCTGCAGGGCGAGCATGCGTCCGTGGCGGCAGCCATCGAGGAACATTACAAGCCGCAAGGACCGTCCGACCGCGTGCCAACCGATCCCGTGTCGCTTGCGGTAGCGCTGGCCGACAAGCTCGACACGCTGGTCGGGTTCTGGGCGATTGATGAAAAGCCGACCGGTTCGAAGGATCCCTATGCGCTACGCCGGGCCGCACTGGGGGTGGTGAGGATCATCCTGGAAAACAAACTCAAGCTTTCCTTAGGCGTCGCCATTGCAGCAGCGGTCTCCTCGGCACTCGCCGAATACGAACAACAAGGCGAAGGGGCGGAGAGCCGCGGAGTGGTCGCGATGCTCGATTCCCGTATTCGCGACTACAAGGGAACAAGTCAGCTGTTGCCGGAAGCAAGCTTGATTTCCGACTTGCTGAAGGGTGGGCTGGCCAAGGCATATTCACAAACTTTTGGCTCCGCCGATCAGGAACGAGAGTTCTTCGACGGCCAGCGCATGATGGAACTGGAGGCATCGCTGTCGCCATTCATCGCTGACCTCCTCGCCTTCTTCCACGATCGTCTGAAGGTCTATCTCCGCGATCAGGGCGCCCGCCACGATCTCATCGACGCGGTCATCACGCCGCAGTCCGATGATCTGCTCCAGATCGTCCGCCGCGTCGAAGCACTCGGCTCCTTCCTCGATACCGAGGACGGCAAGAACCTGCTCGCCGGCACCAAGCGCGCGGCCAACATTCTGGCGGCCGAGGAGAAGAAGAAAACGCTCGTCGCCGAGACTGTTGAGCCGGCGCTGTTTCGCGAGGACGCCGAAAAGTCGCTGTTTGCGGCTGTGAATCAGGCTGAGAAGCAAGCCGGCGAAGCGATTCAAAACGAAGACTTTTCCGCTGCCATGCTGGCGCTTAGCGTGTTGCGTGAACCGGTTGATTCATTCTTTGAACGTGTTCTCGTGAATGATGAGGACCAGGCGGTGCGCGCCAACCGCCTGGCGCTGCTGGCCCGCATTCGCGCAGCCACCGATCAGGTCGCGGACTTCTCCAGAATAGCTGGCTAAAGGGCGAGCGAAACGCCAAAAAATTCTGCCCGGCCGGCCGTTCGAGCCGGCTTACAGTCATATGACGATGATCTCTCCGTGGCAAAAAGGACATGTTCCCAACCCCACGGAGGCTTCCATGAATTCCGCTCACGACATCGAAGTGACAGAAGAAAACTCGGCCCCTGCCGAGGCGCTTGAATCCGCTTCCGAAAATAGTCTCGACCATGCCGCCGCCACGGCGGTCGAGGCCGCCGACCTGTCGGATGACGAGGAAGGCGATGACGAAGACAGCGACGAATCGGGCGATGAAGAAGGCGACGAAACCACCGCTTCTTCCGACGACGAGGAAGACGACGAAGATGAAGACGACGACAGCGTGAAGGCCGAAGCCGGCGCCGCTGACGAGACCGAGGAATCCGACGACGAGGACGACGACAAGGACGACGACAAGGAAGAGTCCGAAGACGACTCCGATGACGACAAGGAAGAAGCGGCCTGAGCTTTCAGGCGACCGACATCAAACGAGAAGGGCGGCGTTCATCAGCCGCCCTTTTGTTTCGAGGTTGACGAAGCCAATCCTCCCGAGGCTGACTTTGTCGGTCCTCCCGAGGCTGACTTTGTCAGTCCTCCAAAATGCTGACATGCACTCTGTCTGAATAGACATCGACCTGGATCAGCGGCTCGCCGTTGACGATGGCGCGCCGTGTCGAGGAGCTCATGGCGCCGCCGCGCTTCAGCATGCGTTCCAGATAGGCGCGATCGTCGTTGCTGCTGAACCAGTCGTCGCCCTGGTCATCGGCATCGCGGCGGTGGAACTTGTGCCAGTTGGCGCGGTCCTGCCGCACCATCTGCGCCGCGCTGCTCAATTCATAGCCGTCGCTGGCATGGTGGTCGCGATCGGAAATGCGCGCGACATACGATCCCAGCATGTCGTCACCGGCCTGCGCGCTGCCGATGCCCAGAAAAGACGCCAGCAACAGGCCGGCAACGGTCAATGATTTCGCCTTGTTCATGATAACCCCTTGCTCACTTAAAACCCGGCGCGCTCATGCCAAAACCGATGGGCGAAATTGGGGCCGCCGCCAACAAGACGATCGTGCGTCGGGGCGCCGATCGGCGTCAAGCGCAATGGCGCAATGGCTTACTTGACTTTGTCGCCGGGGATCGGCGGCTGTGGGGTTGCCGCCGGCTGTGGCGTCGCCGGTTGCGACTCGGGCTTGCCGTTCGATGCCGTCGCCGTTCCGGCCGGAGCGGTCTCTGCCCCAGGCTTCGTATCCGCTGTGGGTGCCGCGGTAGCGGTGGCGGTTGGCTTGGCCGGCGCCGGCGCGGCGAAGGCGCCGCCGACGACGCCGCCGCGAATGATCATCGGGTTCTGGTTGCCATGCCTGGGCTTCTCGGGAATTGCCGCGACCTTTTCATACGTCACGTCGGGCTGGGCATCGCCGAGCGCCACGATCGATGGCGACGAAGCGACCTTCATCGGTTCGGCTCCGCCAACCTTGATGACCGACGGCGTCGAGGTCGAGACGCCGAGAAAGACGATCGACGAGGCTTGTGCCCCACCGGTCATCGCCGCCAGAGTGAAACCAAGCGCTCCAAGCACACGCATAGACATCGAAACCGTCCCCTTGCCCAACAAGCCGGTAGCCTTAGACCCACTGGATTGATGCCGGCTTGCAGGGAAAGATAACATTTTAGGCATTGATAATTCACCAACGCCGGCTTGCCCGAAAATCAACGCCGTACTAGGTCCGGCGCCTGTGAGGTGAACAGAGTGGCTGAGATACTACCCGTCGGCGAAGCGATGGAGCGGGCGCTGGCGCTGCTTGAGGGTGGCGATGTCGTCGCCATTCCGACGGAGACCGTCTACGGATTGGCCGGCGATGCCACCAATGGCGTCGGCGTCGCCCGCATCTTCGAAGCCAAGGGTCGACCGCGCTTCAACCCGCTGATCGCCCATGTCGCCGATCTGGCGATGGCCGAGCGCATTGCACTTTTCGACCCGCTGTCGGAACGATTGGCCGAGGCGTTCTGGCCGGGACCGCTGACACTGGTGCTGCCGCTACGACCGGGCAACGGCATCCATCCGCTGGTCACCGCCGGGCTGGATACGATCGCGCTACGCATGCCCAGGGGGTTCGGTGGCGAGCTGATCGCCAGGCTCGGCCGGCCGCTAGCGGCGCCCAGCGCGAACTCTTCGGGCAAGATCAGCGCCACGACGGCTGAGGCCGTGGCGGCCGATCTCGGCGCCAAAATCCGGCTGGTGGTCGATGGCGGCGCCACTCCGGTCGGGCTGGAATCGACCATCGTCAAGGTCGAAGGCAACACTGTGCGGCTGCTGCGGCCGGGCGGCATTGCCGCGGCCGACATCGAGGCGGCCGTCGGCACCAGGTTGCTGCGTGGCGCCACGGCCGGCATCGAGGCCCCGGGCATGCTGGCATCGCATTATGCGCCGGGCGCACCGGTGCGGCTCAATGCGCAAAGCGTGGCGGAAGGCGAGGCCTTGCTGGCCTTTGGCGGCGACCGCGCCGAAGGCTGGCAGGCAGCCGTCGCCTTGCGGAACTTGTCCGCATCAGGTGACCTCCGCGAAGCCGCCAGCAACCTCTTCGCCTACCTGCAGGAGCTCGACCGTAGCGGCGCGGCGACGATCGCCGTCGAGCCGATCCCGTTCGATGGGCTGGGCGAGGCGATCAACGATCGGCTGTTTCGTGCCGCTGCCCCACGTGACAAGCTCGACTGAGCGCCATAGTTTCTGCCCATGAACGACGCCCCCTTCGATCTCGATCCCGCCCTCATCGACCGCTTCGCCGCAATCGTCGGCGACAAATACGCGCTGCGCGACCAGGCCGATATCGTGCCCTACCTCACCGAGCGGCGCGGGCTGTGGCACGGCAGGACCGGGCTGGTGCTGCGTCCCGGCAGCGTCGACGAGGTCAGCCGGATCATGCGGCTGGCGAGCGAGACGGGAACGCCGGTCGTGCCGCAGAGCGGCAACACCGGGCTGGTCGGCGCGCAGGTGCCCGATGCCTCCGGCCGCGAGATCGTGTTGTCGCTGTCGCGGCTGAACCGCATCCGCGAAATCGACGTCTTCTCCAACACCGTGACCGTCGAGGCCGGCGTCATCCTGCAGACGCTGCAGGAAGCGGCCGATGCCGCCGATCGGCTGTTTCCGCTGTCGCTTGCGGCACAAGGGTCCTGCCAGATCGGCGGCAATCTCTCTTCCAATGCCGGCGGCACCGGGGTGCTTGCCTATGGCAATGCGCGCGAACTCTGCCTCGGCGTCGAAGTGGTGCTACCCACCGGCGAGGTGTTCGACGATCTGCGCAAATTGAAGAAGGACAACACCGGCTACGATCTGAAGAACCTGTTCGTCGGCGCCGAAGGCACGCTCGGCATCATCACCGCCGCGGTGCTGAAACTGTTTCCCAAGCACAAGGGGCGCGAAGTCGCCTTTGCCGGCCTGTCGTCGCCGGAAGCAGCGCTCTCACTGTTCAGCCTGGCGATGGACCGGGCAGGGGCGGCACTCACCGCCTTCGAGCTGATCGGCCAGCGCCCTTATGACTTCACGCTGCGCCATGCGCAGGGCGTCACCCGGCCGCTGGCCGAGGACTGGCCCTGGTATGTGCTGATGCAGGTTTCGTCAGGCCGCTCGGCCGAGGACGCCAGGGGGCTGATCGAGGAGGTGCTGTCGGAGGGCCTCGAGCAAGGCATCGTCGGTGACGCGGTGATCGCGGCAAGCCTGGCGCAGGGCGACGCCTTCTGGAATTTCCGCGAGGTGCTGCCGGATTCGCAAAAGCCCGAAGGCGCTTCGATCAAGCATGACATTTCGGTGCCGGTGGCGTCCATACCGGCCTTCATCGCCAAGGCTGCGGGCGCTGTCGCCTCGGTTAGCCCTGAGGCACGCGTCGTCTGCTTCGGCCATATGGGCGACGGCAATCTCCACTACAACATCTCGCGGCCGCAGGGGGGTGACGATGAAGCTTTTCTCGGCCTCTATCACGCCATGAATCATGCCGTGCATGATGTCGTGCGCTCCTTCCACGGCTCGATCTCGGCCGAGCACGGCATCGGCCAATTGAAGCGCGACGAACTGATCGCCACCGCGCCGCCGATGGCGATCGATTTGATGCGCCGGGTGAAGGCCGCCTTCGATCCTGCCGGGATCATGAATCCCGGTAAGGTTATCTGATCCTTTCAACATCTTGGGGTTGGTCTTATTCCGATAACCATCCACTGAGATCAGCAAAATTTAACTGACTTTCTTAAGCCGGGCGGTAAGGAGCCCGCGCTACTGTTTCACACAACGAGGCCGGGAAAACTGGCCCGGTGGGATCCGTGAAAACGGGCTCTCAGGAGAAACACAGGAAGGCAGTAGATGAACAGTGTACTGAAGCCCGTCTGGGCCGGGCGCAACATGCGCCTTGACCCATTCCGCCTGCCGCAAGTGGTGAGTTATGCCACGCGCGACGACTATGGCGACGTTACCTTCACCATCGATCAACGTGGCGCCGTCATCCGCCGCACGCTCGAGATGAGCGGCGTGCCGGCGATCATCGCGCTGCCCGCAAACGCGTTTCGCGGCGTCGCCGCCCGCGCGATGGAGGATCCGGAAGGCAATGTCACGGTAACCCTGGAACTCCTGCACCACGATCCGATGCTGTCGGTGCCGTTGCTGGTGGCCGACGACCTCGACGACGTCGCCGCCGACTGGCGCGCCTGGGCCGATGCCTACCGCCTGCAGATGCTGCTGATCGAATCCGACGGCGTTGCCCGCACGCTGGAAGAATCGCTGGGCGCCGCCATCAAGGCGCTGCCGGCCAAGGATCGCCGCAAGGGCCGGGTCTCGACCACGCGCCGCCCACGCTTCCTCGCCCGCCGCAGAGCCGGCGATCTCGGCCTGCGACTGGTTATCGACGGCGAAGAGATCATTTCGAGAGAGTGAGAAGCGGTCCGCGATAGCGGACGAAAAGCCAATTGCTTGGCTTTTCGAGCTTCGAACGCCCTGAGCCTGCGAAGGGCCGGGCGCCGACGCTTTACCTTCTCCCCTTGTGGGAGAAGGTGGCCGAGCGAAGCTCGGTCGGATGAGGGGTGTTCCAGGGAACGCCAACGCCTCATTCCTTCCAGCACCCCTCATCCGTCTCGGCGCTATCGCGCCTATCCACCTTCTCCCACAGGGGGAGAAGGAGAAGAGGAGGCTACACCAGCGGCTTCAGCGCCACCCATAGCGAGCCGCCAATCAGGCCGAGGAAGATCAGCCAGCCGACCTGGTTGTTCGACTTGAACAGCCGCAGGCACTGGTCGGGATCGTCGATATCCAGAACCGCTATCTGCCGCGCCATATGCGCGCCGGCGGCGATTAGCCCGGCCAGCGCCACCACCGGCGCTTGCGCCGCGGCAAAGGCGATGGCAAAGCAGACCAGCGTGCCGCCATAGAGCCCGACCAGCCAGGTCTTGGTGTTGTCGCCGAACAGCCGCGCCGTCGAGCGTACGCCGACAATGGCGTCGTCTTCCTTGTCCTGGTGCGCATAGATCGTGTCGTAGCCGATCACCCACAGGATCGAGCCGATATAGAGCATGATGGCCGGGCCATCGAGGTCGCCGAACTCGACCGCCCAGCCCATCAGCGCGCCCCAGGAGAAGGCCAGCCCAAGCACGAATTGCGGCCAGTTGGTGAAGCGCTTCATGAAGGGGTAGACGGCGACGATCACCAAAGAGACGATGCCGAGCGGAATGGCGAAGTCGTTGAACTGCAACAGCACGACGAGGCCCAGCAACGCCTGGATGACCAGGAACGCCCAGGCCTGGCGGCGCGTCACCTTGCCGGCCGGCAGCGGCCGCGAGCGCGTGCGCTCGACCTTATTGTCGATGTCCTGGTCGACAATGTCGTTGTAGGTGCAGCCGGCGCCACGCATGGCCACGGCGCCGACAAAGAACAGGAACAGGAACCACGGCGACGGCAGCAGCGTCAGCAGCGGGTCGGTGGGGCGCGGATAGGCGCTGGCCGCTAGTGCCGCCGACCACCAGCAG
This sequence comes from Mesorhizobium sp. P2_E7, assembly GCF_056403855.1. Taxonomy (NCBI): domain Bacteria; kingdom Pseudomonadati; phylum Pseudomonadota; class Alphaproteobacteria; order Hyphomicrobiales; family Phyllobacteriaceae; genus Mesorhizobium; species Mesorhizobium sp. P2_E7. Next base: position 8,853 of record NZ_JBFUER010000002.1, read on the forward strand.
GGCCACAGCAGCAATTGCCAGCCGATCGGCCGGTCCCAGCGCGCAAGCTGCGCGTAGGGCCACAGCCAGCGCGGCAGTATCTTGTAGACCCAATGCCCGCTCGGCGCGTCGGCGACGCGGCCCTGTGCGGCTTTCGACTGGATGGTTTCCATCGTGCTGGAGTGGCAGCAGCAGCGAGCGCCGTCAAGCGGCCGCATTGTCGCTCAGGCGGTGAAAACATCGTGGCTGGCGAACCATTCCTTCGCCACCTCGATGAAGGCCAGCGCCGCCATTGACAGTCTTTGCCTTGTGTCATGGGTGAGGATGATGCGCTGCATCGGCAGCGGATCGGACAGCGGCTTGCAGACCAGCGGCAGGCCGTCATAACTCCTGTCGCCATAGGGCCTGGTGTAGCTCACCGCGACGCCGAAGCCGTTGGCGACCATGCTGCGCTGCAGTTCGAATGAACTGGTCGTCGATTGCGAGACCGGCGACAGGCCGCGGCTGAGGAACAGGTCCAGCATATGCTGCCAGCTATGCGGCTGGTCCGTGGTAACAAGTGGATAGGTCGCCAGTTCCGCCAGGCTGACGCTGGCCTGACTGGCCAGGGCGTGGCCTTGCGGCAGCAGCGCATGCGGCCGCAGCTCATGCAGCAGGATGCGGGCGAAGTGAGAGGGCAGGCCGAGATCGTAGGTCAGGCCCAGATCGATGGCGGAATCGCCGAGCCGCCGGCCCAGCGTCTCGAAGGTCTCGTCGCGCACAACCACAGTGACCGCCGGACAGCGCTGCGAAAACGCGCGGATCAGCGCCGGCGCGAAATAGGGCGCCAGATCCTCGAAGCAGCCGAGCACCAGCTCGCCGCCGACATCGGCGTCACGCGTCCCCAGCCCAACCAGTTCGTCCGCCTCGGCCAGCACCTGCTTTGCCTTTGCCACCGCGCCGCGGCCGAACGAGGTCAGCGCGATGCCGCTGCCGCGCTGGCGCACGAACAGTTTCTGGCCGAGCGTCGCCTCGACATTGTCGATCGCCACCGAAATCGAAGGCTGCGAGACGTTCAGCATCCGGGCGGCCGCGGTGACGCTGCCATGCCGGGCGACAGCAACGAGATAGCGCAGTTGGGCAAGGGTCAGGTTCATAGGCTAAAGCTATAAGAGAGATGAGAAGTTATTATTTTACGCGATGTGCTCCGGCTGCGATAGTCGGTCATCGAAACAGGGGAGACATGAGATGGCCGCCAGATATATCGATGCCGCAGCGATTGCCGATTACCAGCGTGACGGCGCGGTCTGTGTCCGCGGTGTGTTCAAGGACTGGGTCGATACCATCGCCGCCGGTATCGAACGCAACATGCAGAATCGCAGCGCCACCGCGTCCGATATCGCCAATGGCAAGGGCAGCTTCTTCGACGATTACTGCAACTGGGAGCGCATCCCGGAATTCGTCGATGTGGTGCGCAATTCCCCGGCCGCGGAACTCGCGGCGGCAGCGATGCAGTCGCGCAGCGCCCAGTTCTTCCACGATCATGTGCTGGTCAAGGAGCCCGGCACGCAGAAGCCGACGCCCTGGCACCAGGACATCCCCTATTACTTCGTCGACGGCAGCCAGACCGTCAGCTTCTGGATCCCGATCGATCCGGTCAAGGAAGCCACGCTGCGGCTGATCGCCGGCTCGCACAAATGGGACAGGATGGTTCTGCCGGTGCGCTGGCTGAACGATGACAATTTCTACGCCGGCGAGGGTGACTATCGGCCGGTGCCCGATCCCGACAACGACCCGTCGCTGAAGGTGCTGGAATGGGAGATGGAGCCGGGCGATGCCATATTGTTCGACTTCCGCACCGCGCACGGCGCGCGCGGCAATCTGACGTCGGCGCGGCGCCGGGCTCTGTCGCTGCGCTGGGTCGGCGACGATGCGCGCTATGTCGAGCGCCCCGGCCGCACCTCGCCGCCCTATCCCGGCCATGACATGAAGCCCGGCCAGAAACTGCGCGAGGACTGGTTTCCGGTCATCTACCAGAGCTGAGCGGTCCACTTCGGTTGCCGGTGCGCGCGACGTTCCCGTGCGCAACCGGCATCGTGCAAGGCAAAGCTCTTGACCCGCCGCGCCTGGCGCAATAGCGCAGTCCCTGTCGTGAAATGACAAGGGACATCGGCATGCGCGTTTTGTTGATCGGCTCCGGCGGCCGCGAACATGCCCTGGCCTGGAAGCTCGCGGCTTCGCCACTCTTGACCAAGCTCTATGCCGCGCCCGGCAATCCGGGCGTCGCCAAAGAGGCCGAGCTGGTCAAACTCGACATCGCCGATCATGCCGCCGTCGCCACCTTCTGCAAGAACAACGCGATCGACCTCGTCGTCGTCGGGCCGGAAGGGCCGCTCGTCGCCGGCATTGCCGACGATCTGCGCGATCAGGGCATCCGCGTCTTCGGCCCGTCGAAGCGGGCGGCAAGGCTCGAAGGCTCGAAAGGTTTTACCAAGGACCTCTGCGCGAAATACGACATCCCGACCGCCGCCTATGGCCGCTTCACCGATCTGGCCGCGGCCAAGGCCTATGTCGAAAAGGTCGGTGCGCCGATCGTCATCAAGGCCGACGGGCTTGCCGCCGGCAAGGGCGTCACCATTGCCATGACGCTGGACGAAGCACGAGCCGCATTGGACGCCTGTTTCGACGGCGCCTTTGGCGATGCCGGCGCCGAAGTCGTGGTCGAGGAATTCATGACCGGCGAGGAGGCGAGCTTCTTCTGTCTGTGCGACGGCACCACAGCGCTGCCCTTCGGCACCGCGCAGGATCACAAGCGCGTTGGTGACGGCGATGTCGGCCCCAACACCGGCGGCATGGGCGCCTATTCGCCGGCGCCGGTGATGAGCCCCGAGATGGTCGAGCGCACCATGCGCGAAATTATCGAGCCGACCATGCGCGGCATGGCCGAGCTTGGCGCGCCGTTTGCCGGCATTCTCTTTGCCGGGCTGATGATCACCGACAAAGGGCCGAAGCTGATCGAATACAACACCCGCTTCGGTGATCCCGAATGCCAGGTGCTGATGATGCGGCTGAAGGACGATCTTTTGGTGCTGCTCAACGCTGCCGTCGATGGCCAGTTGGCGCACAGCTCAGTGCGCTGGCGCGACGAGGCCGCACTCACCGTGGTGATGGCGGCGCGGGGTTACCCCAGCACGCCGGAAAAGGGTTCGGTCATCCGCGGCCTTGACGAAGCCGCCGGCGACGGCGTTGAGATTTTCCATGCCGGCACCGCCATCAATGGCGGCGCGCTGGTCGCCAATGGCGGGCGCGTGCTCAACATCACGGCGACAGGCAAGACGGTCGGCGAAGCGCAGGCCCGCGCCTACGCTGCGCTCGACCGCATCGACTGGCCGCAAGGCTTTTGCCGCCGCGACATAGGCTGGCAGGCGGTGGCGCGTGAAAAGGCCGGCGCGGCCGGTTAATATCGGCAGGCATCAGCGCTGGTCGCGGTCGAGCGTTGTCGAAGCGGTGCTGACCGGGTCGGCGGCCTGCGAGAAGGCGGCCTCGAGCAGGGCCTCCGAGCGATAGGCCGTCCGCTTCCAGGCGACGTATTCGGCAATGCCGAAGCGGGCGCGGCGCGGCACCGTCTTGACCACCGGCATGCGGAAGGCGGCGCGGAATGTCTGCCAGCGCGCGCCGAGCACCGTCACCATCTCCTCGACCGTCGGCGGCGTCGCCACATCGGCATAGGTGATGGTGACCTTGCCGGCCAGCCCCGCCGCGCGCGAAACCGGCACCGGGATCGAGGCGAGGTAGTCGGCCGGCACATTGATCAGGCCGCCAAACGGCCATTGCTGGCGCAGTGCCGCCGCATCCATCGGCGCGACGTTGACATCGATGTCGTTGGGCGTGCCGGCGACGCGATAAGGGCAGCGCAAGCGGCCGCAATTGGCCTGCGCTGAAAACTGCCACAACGCATAGCCCTGCCAGTTGCCCATCGGAAAATGCACGTCGATGTCGGGCTTGTAGCGCGCATACCAGAGCGGCAGCCGCGACAAGAGCCGATATTGATAGCGGTTGTCGGCGATGAACTGCGCGGTCTTGCCATTGGTGTAGAGGATCGGGAAGCGGCCAAGCCGCCGGTGCACCTGGCGCACGAATTCCTCGGCATCGTCGAGCGACATCCATTGCGAGGGGTCATTGCCTTCGAGGTCGAGGGCCATGAGATCGTCGGGCGCCGGTTCGGCGAAATCGATGAAATTGTTGGCCTGCTCGACCGGATTGCCGGGCCGAGCAAGATGATAGGCGCCCCATTTCAGGCCAAGCGCCTTGGCCACCACCTTGCGCGTCTGGAACAGCTCGCGCGTCACCGCATAGCGTTTCCACAGCGTCTTGCAGAGTTTGACCGCAATCTCGTCGCCGTAGCAGAAATAGGGCGGCGGCAGTCCGTCCGAGGCCTTGTTGATGAAGCCGACAACGCGCTTGTCGGTGGCGAGCTGCGCCCAATCGATGGAATTGTATTCATAGGCATCGACGACAAGCGCGCGGTCGCCATCTCGCCATGGCTCCGAGAAGTCGGAAGCTTTAACCGCCGATATCAGCGCCATCATCGCCGCGAGAGCGATCGCTGAGCGGCGAAGAAGATGCGCCGGCGTTTTCAAACAGGGGATCCCCGCTGACCAAACACCGATGGTGAACTGCTATGGTTAAGGAAGTGCTTTCAGGGTGGCACTGGCGAAAGCCGGCGAGACGTCCGATCTCCCCACGAGGGGGGAGATTGCCAGCTCCGCTGGTCAGCGCCGCGTTACCAGCGGAACCTCGAGTGGATCAGGCGCCGGCTCCCGCGGAAGCGTACCTTCGGCCTCGCGCTTGCGGTGATGTGCGAGCGAGCATGTGGGCGAGCACAGTATGCCGCGATCGGTCCAGTAGGCCGGGCCTCTTTCAAGCTCGCCATGATAGTACCAGAAGCCGCTTGCCTGATACGGCAGACCGCATTCGATGCAACGGTATGTCTCGGGTCTGGCAAGCATGGCAGGTTCCGGTTCGCTCTGGCGTCGGCGGTCGGCTGCGCGGAGTCTAACGCGGCCGACAAAGATTGCAAAATCCGCGTGACAAAGTTTGACGTTTACGTAAAAAGAAGGTCGGAGGCCGCCCAAAGGCGGATGGTTTTGCGTCGCCCCGAGTCCTAGGATCGAGGAGGGCGAGCAGCGGAGGAGAAAGCGGCATGTACAAGGCGCCGGTCGAGGATATTTCGTTCACGCTGAAGCACGTTGCCGGCCTCAAGCCGGCGCTCGTCAGCGGCGCTTTCGGCGATCTCGGCGAAGACCTTGTCGACGCCATCCTGTTCGAGGCCGGCTGCTTCGCCAGCGATGAGGTCGCGCCGCTCTACAAGATCGGCGACGAGCACGGCGCGGTGCTTAAGGATGCAGCAGTGACCACGCCGCCCGGCTGGAAGGCGCTTTACCGCAGCTGGATCGACGGCGGCTGGAACGCGCTGTCGGGGCCGGAAGAATTCGGCGGCCAGGGCCTGCCCACCATGCTCGGCGTCGCCGCGCTCGAAATGTGGAACTCCGCCGCCATGGCCTTCGGCATCGGCCCGACGCTGACCATGGGCGCGGTCGAAGCGCTGGACAAGCATGCGTCGGAGGCGCTCAAGGCAAAGTATCTGGCAAAGCTCGTCTCCGGTGAATGGATGGGGACGATGAACCTGACCGAGCCGCAGGCCGGTTCCGATCTCGCTGCCTTGCGTACCCGCGCCGAACCTGCCGGCGACGGCACCTATCGCATTTTCGGCCAGAAAATCTTCATCACCTATGGCGAGCACGATTTCACCGACAACATCGTCCATCTGGTGCTGGCGCGGCTGCCGGATGCGCCGGCCGGCACGCGCGGCATTTCGCTGTTCCTGGTGCCGAAATTCCTGGTCAATGACGACGGGTCGCTCGGCGCCCGCAACGACGTCTTCTGTTCCGGCCTCGAGCACAAGCTCGGCATCCATGCCTCGCCGACCTGCACCATGATCTATGGCGATGGTTTCCAGGGTGCTGCGCCCGGCGCCATCGGGTGGCTGATCGGCGAGGAGAACAAGGGTCTCGCCTGCATGTTCACCATGATGAACAACGCCAGGCTGTGCGTCGGCATGCAGGGCGTCGCGGTGGCCGAAGCCGCGACGCAGAAGGCGATCGCCTATGCCAATGAGCGCCGCCAGGGCAAGGCGTCGGATTATGCAGGCGCCGGCATGGCGCCGATCGTCCATCACCCCGACGTCCAGCGCAATCTGCTGACCATGAAGGCGCTGACCCAGATTGCCCGCGCCATCTCCTATTCCTGCGCCCACGCCATCGACCTGGCGCGGGTCTCGTCGGGCGATCAAGCGACGCATTGGCGCGACCGCGCCAATCTGTTGACGCCGCTGGCCAAGGCCTTCTCCACTGATGTCGGCGTCGATGTCGCCTCGCTCGGTGTCCAGGTGCATGGCGGCATGGGTTTCATCGAGGAGACGGGTGCTGCGGCGCTCTATCGCGATGCGCGCATTGCGCCGATCTATGAGGGCACCAACGGCATCCAGGCGATCGACCTGGTGGCACGCAAACTGCCGCTCGGCGGCGGCGAGCACGTGCATGGATACATCGCCGAGCTGAAGGCAGTCGCCGATCAAGTGCGGACCTTGAACCTGCAAGGGTTCGGCCGCACCGCCGAGACCCTCGACCGCGCGTTCGATGATCTGACCGAAGCGACACGCTTCCTGCAGAGGCTGTTGGCCGAAGGCCGTCTGGACGAAGCGCAGGCGGGTGCCACACCCTATCTCAGGCTGATCTCGCTTGCCGCCGGCGGCGCCTATCTGGCGCGCGGCGGGCTTGCCGAGCAAAGCCGCATCGCCCTTTGCCGTTTCTTCGCCGAAAACCTGCTTGGCGAAGTCAGCGCCTTGAAGGAACGCGTCATCGATGGCGCCGAAAGCCTCGCCGCCGCCGGCAAGACGCTGATATCAGCCTGAATACTGAAAGCGCTTACCAGGGAAAAATGACCGTGACAGACCATATTCTCGTCGAGCGCCAGGGCGCCATTCAGATCATCCGCATGAACCGCCCGGACAAGAAGAACGCGCTGACGCGCGCCATGTACGCGACGATGTCCAAGGCGTTGGCCGAAGGCGACGCCGACCCGGCGATCCGCGTCCATGTCTTCCTCGGTGTTTCAGGCGCCTTCTCTTCCGGCAACGACCTTGCCGATTTCCTGGTCATCGCCACCGGCGGCGAGGGCGGCAACGAAGTATGGGACTTCCTGATGGCGCTGGCCAAAACCGAGAAGCCGATGGTCTCGGGCGTCGACGGCATTGCGGTCGGCATCGGCACCACGCTCAACCTGCATTGCGACCTGACCTTTGCCACGCCGCGCACGGTGTTCCGCACGCCCTTCGTCGACCTCGGCCTGGTGCCGGAGGCGGGTTCCAGCCTGCTGGCGCCGCTCATCCTCGGCCGTCAGGGCGCCTTCGCGCTGCTTGGCCTCGGCGAAGGCTTTTCCGCCGAGCGCGCCAAGGCCGCCGGGCTGATCTACGAAGTGGTAGAGGAAGGTGCTCTCGAAGCCGCTGTACTGGCTGCTGCCGGCGCCATCGCCGCCAAGCCGCCGCAGGCGCTGAAGATCGCCCGCGATCTGATGCGCGCGCCACGCGAGGAACTTCTCGCCCGCATCAAGCTGGAGAGCGAGCATTTCTTTGAACGGCTGAAGTCAGACGAGGCGCGCGCCGCGCTCACCGCCTTCATGACCCGAAAGAAGGCGTAGCTGATCTCACGACACTGGCAGGGTGTGTCAGGTGCGAACGAAGCACACGTCAGGCGCGTGTTTTTGACCTGTACACCGCAGTTTTCACATCCTATCTCACTAGTCCGGCGGGCGGGGGTCCAGAGCAATTCCAGGAAAAGTGCGAAGCCGTTTTCCGTCCGGAATTGCGTCAAAGCTAAGAGATAGAGCGGTTTGCCGTTTCCGCGAAACGGTAAACAGCTCTAGTCGGTGGAGAGGACATGGCCCGCAACGTCGCTGCAAGCAAAGCAACCTTCCGAGATGCCAAGGGGCCTGCATTGACGGATTGAGCGTCCGATGCTTGCCGATTTTGCAAGGCCGCTTGGCCTGACGTTCAGGCTCTGGTGGCGCTTCTGGCCGCAACTGGTCGCCATGGTGCTGCTCGGCATTGTGGGCAGCGATCTGTTCATGCAGATCGCCGCGCGCACCGCCTTCCTCAACCACATGGCGGGCTTGGCACTGCTGACACTGGTGGCGCTCACGCAGCTTGTCGTCACTGTCGCTATGTTCCAGACGCTGCTTCCCGCCCTGCCGGCGATCCGTGCGGCGCAGGAGGCCGCGCACCGGCAGACATCCGGTGAGACGGGCGGCGAAGCCAGCAGCGGCACCACGCGGTTGGCACGCATGGTCAGCGTCGCGCTCTTGCCCTTCTTCGCCTACTACGCCGCCTGGGGCTTTCTCGGCGATACGGTGCGGCAATATTCGCGCGTCACCCTCGACATGGCGCCGTTCGGCGAAGGTGCGGGCAATGTGCTGGATGTGCTGGATTCGCGCTGGCTGGTGTTTTCCGTTGTCATCTCCTGGCTGGTCAGGCGTCTGGCCCAGGCGATGCAGAAACGCGGCGGGGCAAAGTCCTTCTGGCAGATCGTCGTGGTGATCTGCGAAACCAACTGGATCTTCGTCGGTCTCTACGTCATCTCGCGCTGGAAGGACGACATCGTCGGCTGGATCATGAGCCGCAACATTTTTTCCGTCCTGCAGGCCGCAGCCGACGGTGTGGCCAACCCTGTCGCAAAAGCCTTTGCCGATCCGATGGTTCCGGTCGAGGTCACCTCCATCGATACGTCGACAAAACTCATCGCGCTGTTCTTCTTCATGCTCTTGCCGGTGATCTGGCTGGTCATGACGGCGCTGATCTATGGCTACGACGTGCGCGACGACAAGGAACTCATGCGCGTGCACGAACGGGTCGAGCGCCTCGGCGCCCGCTACCGCACCATTCCGAGATTCATGCGCGACTTCGTCGAGCACTTCATCTCGGGCTATCGCTCGCGCTATCTGCCGATCGCCAACGGCGTGCGCCTGACGCTGAGTTCCGGCCTCGTGCTCATCGTCACGCTGATCGTCGGCTATCGGCTGATCGATTGGTTGGCGGCCTGGGCGTGGCTCGGCGCGACGCGCCTCATCGGCCCGCATGACCTCGATACCTGGCAGGTGCTGTCCGAGGGCGTGTCGCTGCTGTTCGGCAGCGCCTTCCAGGATTCTTCGACCGGCATTCTGGTGGAGCCGCTGCGTATTTGCTTCCTTGCCGCGATCCTCGAAACCGCCTTCGCGCTGCCCAAGCGCCAGACCGGCGAGATGACGCAGCCGGTCGGCCCTGCGGGAGCGGCGCAAGATGCTTGAGACCGCCCGCTCCAAGCTGAAAGCATGGGCTGCCGCCGGCATCGGCACAGCGGCGGCGATTGCCGTTGCTGGTGTGCTCGGCGCCTTCGGGGCAAGGCATGCGCAAGTGCCGGTTCTGGCTCCGGCCGGCCCGATCGAAACCGGGCAATGGCTGCTGCGGCCGGTGAAAGCCTATGTCAGCGGTGAGAAATATGTCTATGGCACGCTGCGCAAACCCGGCACGAAGGCGCTGGTGTTCGAGGTCGACCTGACCAACCGCACGGCGAAATCCACCAAGGACTACTTCGATCTTCTCCAGGCAAGCCGGCCGCCGCTCGACCCGGCGACAAAACCGTACATCGTGCTGACGCGCGACGAGACGCTGTCGCCGGAACTGCATCCCGGCATGCCGGAGCGCATGGCCTATATCTGGGATCTGCCGGAAGGTGCTGCCGCACCGGTAAGCCTCGACCTCAAGGTCATGAACAAGATCTACAAACAGCGCGACAACCTCTACGGCCTGCCCGGCTGGTTCAATCCGAGCCCGGTCGGCACGCTGACTGTTCCTGTTGCGCCCGACACTGGAGGCCAGCCATGATGCGCAGACTGGCCAATCTCGTTTTGCTGCTTGTCGCTGTGGCCCTCTGCTACGGCCTGCAGATGTCGAAGCCGCATTATGGCGAGCTGATCGGTCCTATCCCGGTACGCGGCAAGGTCGGAGATACCATCGTCGGTCGCAGCTTCGAGGTTCGCGCCGAAAAGCTGGAGTTTGCGCGCAAGCTCAAGACGGATCGGTTCGGCGAGACGAAGGTGCTGACCACCGGCGGCGTGTGGGCGGTGGTGACGGTCGAGTTCGCGGCCACGGAGAGATCGACCTCAGTTGCGGTCGCATCCTGGCGCGGACCGTCGGGGCTGACTTACGACCACACCGAGCGGCTGTCCTTCGTCAACAACGGCTTTCTCCCGGTCACTGTCGATCCCGGCCTGCCGAGGAAGGCCAGACTGGTCTTCGAGGTGAGCCCGGAGGAGGTCGGCAACGCGACGGTACTCGTCTCGAGCAAGCTGCTGGCGGCGCTCGATTCGCAGGCTGAGATTTCGCTTGGGCCGGTCGCTGCCTCGGCCGATGGGATGCCTGCCGGAACCGTCGACACGCTCGATCTGTTGCAGCCGATTGATGGGCAAACGAAATGACGGCGCAGAGTATGGTTCCGGACAGTGGCGTTGGCGAGAAAAAGTGGCGGCGCCGCAGCCTTTGGGCGCTGCTTGTGCTGATTCCTTTGACCCTGGCCGTGGAGGCCTATGACAGTGTCAAGGCGTTGCTGGCCGACAATGATTTGTTTGAGCGCCGCGTCGCCTGGGGCCAGAGCGCGCATTTCGGCGGCAGCGACTGGAAACTGACCGATCTGCGCGGCGCCTTCGGCATGAAGAACCTGCCGCCTGATTCCGTACCGGTGCTGGCAGATTTTTCGGTGACCGTGGGCGATCCCGACCTGCAGAACCTATGGCTTGGCTGCAAGGTGATGTTGATCGATGCCGAGGGACGGCGCTGGTCGCCGACGTCCATTGTCTCGCTGAGAACGCCGGACAATGTGCAGACCTGCATTTCGGCGATCTTCTCCGGCGCCAAGACCGGCGACACGCTCAATCTGCGCGAAACCTTTTTGGTGCCGAAGGCGGCGACCAAATCGATCAGGCCGGCGGTCGGGCTCGGCAGCGAACGACCGCATTTCCTGCTGTTCCAGCTGGAAAAGGATTGATCTCCCACATTGTCACTGGCGCCGCCTGGACGGGATGAGGCGCTACCGGTGTTCGGTCGCGATGCGGATGCCCAAGCCGATCAGCACAATTCCGGTCACGCCTTCGATGGCGCGGCGGATCGATGGCCGGCGCAGGAAATCCCCCGCCTTGGCGACAACCGTTGCGTAGAGCGCCAGCCAGGTGAAGGTCATAACGGCGAACACCACACCGAGACCGAGCAGCGCCGCAAAGCTTTCCCCGCCGGGCGGTACGAATTGCGGCAGCAGGCTGGCGAAAAACACTGCCATTTTGGGATTGCCGAGATCGCTGATCAGCCCCTGGCGATAGGCGGCGGCCGCCGTCAGCCGCCGTGGGACGGCCAAAGCGCTTCGTGCAGCGCCTTGAAGCCGAGATAGACGAGATAGGCGGCACCCGCATACTTGACCGCAAGGAAGAGCGGCTCCGAAGCGACCAGCAGGGCGACGATGCCGGCGCTGGTGGCCAGCGCCCAGATCGTCTGGCCGCTGGAGATGCCGAGCGCGGTGAAGACGCCGGCCGCACGCCCGCCAAGCAGCGTGTTGCGGATGGTGATGGCGGTGTCGGGTCCGGGCGTCGCAAGCACGATGAAAGAGACACCGAGAAAGGCCAGGAACAGGCTCATTGGATTCTCCCTTTGCAGCCAGATCAGCTAGGATACCCGCGCCATTTCACAAGCGTCAGGGATAAAGCCGCGTCTTGTCCCAGCCGCCTTCGGCGTTGCGTGAAAAGACCAGGCGGTCGTGCAGCCGGAACGGCCGGTCGTGCCAGAACTCGATGGCCTGCGGTACGATGCGGAAGCCCGACCAGTGCTTGGGCCTGGGAATTTCGCCGATCGGGTAGCGCGCCGTGTATTCGGCCACCGCCTTCTCCAGCGCAAAGCGGCTTTCCAGCGGCCGCGACTGTTTCGAGGCCCAGGCGCCGATGCGGCTGCCGCGCGGCCGCGTCGCGTAATAGGCGTCCGCTTCGGCGTCGCTGACGATCTCCACCGGCCCGCGAATACGCACCTGGCGGCGCAGCGATTTCCAGTGAAAGCACATAGCCGCCTTCATGCTGCCAAGAATCTCGCGGCCCTTGGCGCTCTCGAAATTCGTGTAGAAGACAAAGCCGCTTTCATCGAACCCCTTGAGCAGAACCATACGCACATCCGGCATGCCGTCGGCATCGACGGTTGCCAGCGCCACGCCGTTGGCGTCGTTGATCTCGCTCTTGGTGGCGTCCTCCAGCCATGTGGCAAAGAGCCGGAACGGCTCCGCGGCCTCGGTAAAGTCACCACTTGTTAACTCAGTGTCACTCATAGTTTTTCTCAAATTGTCTCGAGCTTCAGGAGGTTGCCGATTGTCGCGTATCGCGCAAGCTTTTGACAGCGGGCAATGGAGCGCTATCGCTTCGGCCAGTTCGAAAGTCGTGATCGTGATCGTCGCCTTGCCGCTTGCCGCCTGTGGCGCCGGCGGCTTCAGCCTGGAAAAAGCCGAGGTCGACCGTTCCATCGTCACCTCGAGCGCGCCGGCCAAGGCTACGTCGGCCGACGCTGACAGCGCCTCCGACCAGACCACCATCGGTAATGCGGTCTCTTCAGCCGACATTGAGGAGCTTCGCGGCCAGGCCGTGCCGTGGGCGAATGCCGGCACCGGATCGCGCGGCTCCATCACCGAACTCGCCGAGTTGCAGGACAACGGCCAGACCTGCCGCAGCTTCACCGCCTCGCGTGAAAGCTTCGATGGCGTCGCCTTGTTCAAGGGGGAACTGTGCATGGCCGGCGCCGGCGGCTGGCACATGCAGGACTTCAAACCGCTCTGATCCCGGGCATTGCAGGCGCCGCAATTTCAGCCGTCGATAAAGCCTCTGCGCTACTGGAATTTCTTCCTATGCGAGCGCATATAGGGGGCAACGTGGATTCACTCTTTTTCCAGGGCAGGACGCATGCGCGACCCCTATGAGGTGCTGGGCGTTGCCAAGAACGCATCGGCCAAGGACATTAAATCGGCCTACCGCAAACTCGCCAAGAAGCATCATCCGGACCAGAACCCGAATGATCCCAAGGCGAAGGACCGCTTTGCCGCCGCCAACCAGGCCTATGAGGTCATCGGCGACGAGAAGAACCGTGCGGCGTTCGACCGCGGCGAGATCGACGCGGACGGCAAGCCGAAATTCCAGGGTTTTGAAGGTGCTGCCGGTGGCGATCCGTTTGGCGGCTTTCGCCGCCAGCAGGGCGCCGGCGGCTCGCGCTTCGAATTCCGCTCAGGGCGTCCGGGCGGCGATCCGTTCGACGGCAACAGCGACATCTTCAGCCAAATCTTTGGCGACGCCTTTTCCGGCGCGCGCGGTGCCGGCGCGGGTGATCGCCGCCAGCCGGCGCAGGCAGCGGACCTCAACGTGACGCTCGACGTCACCATCGAGGAGATCGCGACCGCCGAGAAGGTCACCGCCATGTTCCCTGACGGGCGCAAGATGGCGGTCAAGCTGCCGGCCTATGTCGAGGAAGGTCAGACCATCCGGCTGAAGGGCCAGGGCGAGCAGGGCTCGGGACAGCCGGGCGACGCGCTGGTCAAGATCCATATCCGCAGGCATCCGCGCTATCGCATCGAAGGCCGCGACTTGCATGCCGACCTCGATGTGGCGCTGGCCGATGCGGTGCTGGGCGCCAAGGTACCGGTCGAGACGCCCACCGGCAGGCTGGCGGTCAATGTCCCGGCCTGGTCGAGTTCGGACAAGGTTCTGCGTCTCAAGGGCAGGGGCTTGCCGGAAAAGGCCGGCGGCCATGGCGATCTCTACGCCCATGTCCGCATCATGCTGCCCGAAGGCGGCGACCCCGACCTCGAAGCGCTGATGCGCGGCCGCAAAGGCTGACGCGAGTTCATCTCGCCTGCTAGCTGCCGGGCGCCGCTTCCTCCATCCGGCGGATGGTTTCGCCGAAGCGGCGCAACGCCTGTCGCACCGGGACATGCGGGCTCTCGATCTCCAGCAGGATCATCGTCTCGCTGCCAAGGAAGGCGGCGCTGACCAGGCTGGTCACTTCGGCGGCGGAGAATGGCCCGAGGCTGCCGAACCGCTGTTCGGCCTCCCTAGCCAATTCCGCCAGCAGTTCGAACCAGCCGCGCAGGTCGCGGCGCACCGCTTTGGCGATTTCGGGGCTCGACAGGCTTGCGGCGATCATCTCGTGCAGGATCCGGACATAGCCGGAGGCCAGATCGTCATCAAGGAAATCACAGGCGCGCTCCCAACGCTGCCAGAGCGGCATCGGTGCTGCAAAGGTCTCCGCCTGGCGTTTCAACAGCCCCTCGTTCAGATGGTCGAGCAGGGCCAGGAACAGCCGTTCCTTGGAACCGAAATGATAGTGGATCTGGCTGAGCGGAACGCCGGCGATCTCGGCAACGCGGCGCGTCGACAGATCCGCATAGCCACCCCGATAGAGGCACAGTTCGGCCGCCGAAATCAATTCGGCGCGCGTGTCGCGCTTTGGCTTGCTCTGAGGCGGTGCAACGGCTTCAGCAGCGTCCGTCATGCCGTGTGCCTGCCGTCGGATTCAGCACAATCTGGGCGGGTCATAGGTTCTCCTGTCCGGGCTGGACGTCTCGCCACCATATCTCGGTCGAGCGACCGATCAAGTTGACTCGCTATTAAATTTATGGTTTTTGACCATGAATTCGGTCGACCGACCGAATTTTTTGATGCTTGCATGGAGGGGCAGTCATGGCGGGCGTAATCACCCTTATCTACGGCGTTGCCGCATACCTGATATTTCTTGGCTCGTTTCTCTATGCTGTTGGTTTCGTGGGCAACATTGCCGTGCCGAAATCGATCGATTCAGGGATCGTGGGAAGCCCGGTTGAAGCTGTCATCGTCAACGCGCTGCTGCTCGGTCTTTTCGCGGCCCAGCACAGCATCATGGCGCGGCCGGTGTTCAAGCGCTGGTGGACGCGCATTGTCCCGCACGCGGCCGAACGCAGCACCTATGTGCTCTTGGCCAGCCTGATCCTGCTGCTGCTCTACTGGCAATGGCGGCCGATCCTCGGCGCCGTCTGGACGGTCGAGAACCCGTTCTGGGTTGCCGTCCTCCATGGCGTGTTCTGGCTCGGCTGGGCTGTCTTGCTGATCAGCACCTACCTGATCAACCATTTCGAACTGTTTGGCCTGCGCCAGGTCTTCGCGGCCTTGCGCAAGACGGAACTGCCGCAGCCTGTGTTCAGGACGCCGCTTTTCTACAAATGGGTCCGGCACCCGATCTATGTCGGCTTTCTGCTGGCCTTCTGGGCGACGCCGTCCATGACATGGGGCCACCTCCTCTTCGCAACCGGCAGCACCGGCTACATCCTGCTCGGCATCTTCCTCGAGGAACGCGATCTCATCGCGATGTTCGGCGATCAGTACCGCCGCTACCGCAAGCAGGTGGGAATGCTCATTCCCTGGCGCAAAGTGACGGAATAGGGTCGCATCCGGTGCCGACCGGCCGATTCGGCTGGTCGGTCGCGGGCCTGGGCCGTCGAGGCGCGCTGACCGCAGTGAGCCATTTGAAGCTCACAAACACTTTACATACCCCCAATTGTTGTTTGCCCGGTGTCTGAATTGAACGCGCGCCCCGTCTGCGCTTGATGCGCCTTTCTGCCTGTGCGATAGGCACTCCAAAGCAGAAAATCTTTCGGAGAGCGCTGACATGGCGGGTGGACAGGGCCTTATGGCCGGCAAGCGCGGGCTTATACTGGGCGTCGCCAACAACAGATCGATCGCCTACGGCATCGCCAAGGCCTGCGTCGACCATGGCGCCGAGATCGCGCTGACCTACCAGGGCGAAGCGTTCAAGAAGCGCGTCGAGCCGCTGGCTGCGGAACTGGGCGCCTTTGTCGCCGGCCATTGCGACGTCACCGATCCGGCGAGCCTCGACGAGGTGTTTGCCAATGTCGCCAAGCACTGGGGCAAGCTCGACTTCCTCGTCCACGCCATCGCCTTTTCCGACAAGGACGAGCTGACCGGCCGCTATGTCGAGACGACGCGCGACAATTTCCTGCGCACCATGGACATTTCGGTCTATTCCTTCACCACCATCGCCAAGCGCGCCGAGGCGCTGATGACCGATGGCGGCTCGCTGCTCACGCTGACCTATTACGGCGCCGAAAAGGTGATGCCGCACTACAACGTAATGGGTGTCGCCAAGGCCGCGCTCGAAGCCAGCGTGCGTTATCTCGCCGTCGATCTCGGCGGCAAGAAGATCCGCGTCAACGCCATCTCGGCCGGCCCGATCAAGACCTTGGCTGCTTCCGGCATCGGCGATTTCCGCTACATCCTGAAGTGGAACGAATACAATTCGCCGCTGAAGCAGACCGTCACCCAGGAAGAAGTCGGCGATTCCGGCGTCTATTTCCTGTCTGACCTGTCGCGTGGCGTCACCGGCGAAGTGCACCATGTCGATTCCGGCTATCACGTCGTCGGCATGAAGGCGGTCGACGCGCCGGATATTTCGACCGTCAAGGAATAGCACCCGCCAACCGTCGTCAGTCCTGACCCCGGAAGACCTGATGTACCCGCTGGTTTATATCGCGCGCCACGGCCAGACGGCGTGGAACGCCGAGGCCCGCCTGCAGGGACAGGCGGATACCGATCTCAATGCGGTTGGCCGCCAGCAGGCGACCGCGAACGGGCATCGGCTGGCCGAGCTGATAAGCGATGTCAGGGATTTCGATTTCGTTGCCAGCCCGATGAGGCGGACGCGTGAAACGATGGAGCGCATCCGCGCCGCGATGAAGCTCGATCCGCTCGCCTATCGAACCGACACCAGGCTGATCGAAGTCAATTTCGGCGATTGGCAGAGTTTTACCTTTGCCGAGCTTGAGACGCAGTCTCCCGGCGCAAAAAAGTCTCGCGCGCGGGACAAATGGAATTTTCAGCCGCCGGGCGAAGGCGCCGAAAGCTATCAAATGCTGCTCGAGCGGGTAAAACCCTGGTTCGACGCGCTGGACCGCCCGACCGTCTGCGTCACCCATGGCGGGGTCATACGGACCCTGTTCAGGATGGTCGAGGGCGTTTCCGAAGACGAGGCGGCGAATCTGGAAGTATGGCAGGACCGCCTGCTCAGGCTGCAGGGCGGACGTCTGGAGTGGCTCTAGGTCAGAAGCCAGAAGCCTGAATTTCGAATGTCTAAGGACCTAACAAACAGGACATCCGTCCTGTTTGTGTAGCTGGGCTCCTTGGAGCCGCCAAAAGCTGTTCGGTGATAGTCCTACTCGGTATCGGGCAGTTCCATGTCGGTGACGACGTTCTCGCCATTCGTCACGTCATAGGCGATCACGATATCCATGCCGGGCTTCAGCGAGTCGAGATCGGTTTCGGCATTGAGCTTGTAGGACTTGCCGTCCTCCAGCGTCAACGTCAGTGCGTCCTTGTCGACCTTTTTGATCAGGCCTTCGGTCTGGCCGGCATAGGCGGCAGTGGAAATCAGCAACATGGCGGCAGCAGCGCCAATCAGGGTACGCATCGTCGTCCTCTTTGTCATTGCGCCTGCACAGGTAGCGGCGAGCTTTCAACGGGCGGATGGAAGAGAGCAGAAACCAACCGAATGTGTCAAAACTAAAACCGCCAGATCACAGTTTGACCCCTGTGGAAAACGCCAATAGAAGGCAGGCTTAAGCCGGCTCTCATGCCGGGCAGGGCTAAAATCCATGTCTCACAACACGTTCGGCCATCTGTTCCGCGTCACCACCTGGGGCGAAAGCCATGGCGCCGCGCTCGGCTGTGTCGTCGACGGCTGCCCGCCCGGCATCCGTTTCACGCGGGCCGAAATCCAGGCCGAACTCGACAAGCGCCGTCCCGGCCAGTCACGTTTTGTGACGCAGCGCCGCGAACCGGATGAAGTGAAGGTGCTGTCAGGCTTCATCCTCGACGAGGACGGCGAGACGATGATCACCACCGGCACGCCGGTCTCGATGCTGATCGAGAATGTCGACCAGCGCTCCAAGGACTATGGCGAGATCGCCCGCCAGTACCGGCCGGGCCATGCCGACTACACCTATGATGTCAAATACGGCGTGCGCGACCATCGCGGCGGCGGCCGCTCCTCGGCGCGTGAGACGGCAGCGCGCGTGGCAGCCGGCGCGCTTGCCCGCAAGGTGGTGCCCGGCATGGTTGTACGCGGCGCGCTGGTCTCGATGGGCGAAAAATCGATCGACCGCGCCAACTGGAACTGGAATTTCATTGGCGACGCCGAAAACCCGTTCTTCACCCCGGATCCGGCCTCGGTTCCGGTCTTCACGCAATATCTCGACGGCATCCGCAAGTCCGGCTCCTCGGTCGGCGCGGTGATCGAGATCGTCGCCGACGGCGTGCCGGCCGGCCTCGGCGCGCCGATCTATGCCAAGCTCGACCAGGACATTGCGTCCGGCCTGATGTCGATCAACGCCGTCAAGGGCGTCGAGATCGGCAATGGTTTCGAGGCTGCCCGCATCACCGGCGAACAGAACGCCGACGAGATGCGCATGGGCAATGACGGCAAGCCTGTCTTCCTTTCCAACAATGCCGGCGGCATTTTGGGCGGCATCTCGACCGGCCAGGCGATTATCGCCCGTTTCGCCGTCAAGCCGACCTCGTCGATCCTGACGCCGCGCAAATCCATCGACAAGGACGGCAACGACGTCGATGTCATGACCAAGGGCCGCCACGACCCCTGCGTCGGCATTCGCGCGGTGCCGATCGGCGAGGCCATGGTTGCCTGCGCGATCGCCGATCATTATCTGCGGCATCGAGGACAGACGGGAAAGGGAGTAGGCAGTAGGGATTAGGCAGCAGGCCAGCCCGACTTTCCTTCCCTAATCCCTACTGCCCAATCCCTATTCCCTGCGAGCGAAGCGAGCCAATGCCATACGATCAGAAGAAAATCGTCGAAGCCCTCCGCGCATTCGAGCGCGGTGAGATCGTCGTCGTCATGGACGATGACGGGCGCGAGAATGAGGGCGACCTGATCGTTGCCGCCGTGCATTGCTCGCCGGAAAAGATGGCCTTCATCATCCGCCACACCTCCGGCATCGTCTGCACGCCGATGCCGCGCGAGGAGGCGAAGCGGCTGAATCTGTCGCCGATGGTGGCCGACAATGATTCCGCCCACACCACCGCCTTCACCGTCAGCGTCGATTTCAAGCATGGCACAACCACCGGCATTTCGGCCGAGGACCGCACGCTGACCGTGCGCAACCTTGCCAACGGCAATGTCGGCGGCTCCGACTTCGTCCGTCCCGGCCATATCTTCCCGCTGATCGCGCGCGAAGGCGGCGTGCTGATGCGCTCGGGCCATACAGAAGCCGCGGTTGACCTGTGCAAGCTCGCCGGCCTGCCGCCGGTTGGCGTCATTTCCGAACTCGTCAATGACGACGGCACCGTCAAGCGCGGTCCGCAGGTGGCGGCCTTCGCGGAAGAACACGGCCTCAAGCAGGTCTCCGTCGCCGACCTCATCGCCTACCGGCAGCGCAAGGAAACGCTGGTCGAGCGCGTTGCCTGTTCCGAGATCGATACGCTCGGCGGCAAGGCGCAGGTCTTCACCTACACGCTGCCCTGGGACTCCATGCACCATGTCGCCATCGTTTTCGGCGACATCAGGGACGGCGAGGACGTGCCGGTGCGGCTGCATTCGGAGGATGTGGTGACCGACGTGTTCGGCACCAGCCACAGGCTCGATGGCATCATGAAGGCGATGGGCGAACGCAAGCGCGGCGTCATCGTCTATCTCAGGGAGGGCTCGGTCGGCGTCGCCCATCAGGAGCGCAAGCGGCCGCTGAGCGCAGACCGCGAGGACCATGAAGAGGCCCGCCGCCGCGAGAACGAATGGCGCGAAATCGGCCTCGGCGCGCAGATTTTGAAAGATCTCGGCATTTCCTCGATCAATTTGATCGCCTCGCGCGAGCGCCACTATGTCGGCCTCGAAGGCTTTGGCATTCACATCGCCAAGACCGAGATTATCTAGGGTACTGGGGGCAGTCGGATGAGCTTCGAGGCATACCTCAATTGCTTTGAAGGTGGCGAAGAGAGCTTCTTCCCCACGGCGATCGTCGAGGATGCCTTCGCGCAGTTCATCACCAGGCGTGAGGCTGAGTTCTGGGTCGTTACCTATGACGATGCTTCGTCGGCCGACCTCTATCTCAATTTCGACCCCGGCGATGCCTCGCAATGTTCCGGCTTCACCGTCGCGCGGCCAGCGGACGATCCGCGCCTCTACGAGGCCCTGTGGAAAATCCTGCGCGTCACCAACTCGGTCGTTTATTGCGCTGGAGAATGCCCGCCGATGGTTGGGCGTGCCGAAACCCTACCCCACCTGGACCCGGATATGGTCGAGACACTGGGAAGTCCTGTTGTCGTTCTCGATGGGGACGAGATTCGCAAGCGGTTTGAACAGTCTTAGGCAGGTCAGGCTCTTTTCGAAGAAGCAGCGTCCGGCCCGCATTCCGAACCGGACGCCTGTGCGTTTATTCCGCGGGAACGGCGGTCGCGTCGCATTCTTCGAGGTCGCACGTGTGGGTGGCCAGGCTGCGCTGGCCAATCAACACCGTGAGCAATGCGATAACCCCTGCAGCCACCGAGACCCAGAACCCGTTCCGGGCGCCGAATTCATCGACCACCGCGCCGGCGGCAAACGATCCCAGCGCCATGCCGATGCCTATGCCGGTCATCACCCAGGTAATGCCTTCGGTCAGCATCGCTTCGGGCACGTGCCGCTCGATCAGGCCGAAGGCAGTGATGAAGGTCGGCGAGATCGCCACGCCGCTGATGAACACGGTCAGCGCCAAGAGCGGCACTGAGTCGGCGGTGAGCGGCAGCAGCGTGCCGAGCGCGACCAAGGCGACCGCAATGGCCAACTGGCGTTGCAGCGGCGCCTTCAGATTGAGCGCGCCGACGACGAGGCCGAGCACGAACGATCCCAGCGCATAGACGCCGATGACCAGGCTGGCGGCGCCCGGCTGGCCGAGTTCCTTGGTGATCGCCACCGTGCTCACTTCCGTCGTCGCAAAGGTCGCGCCAATGAAGATCAGGGCAAAGGTGATGATCTGCACCGGCCGCAGCCGGATTGCCGAGCCGCTCGTGACATGATCCACCGGCCGGACTTGCGGTTCGGTCGAACGCTGCAGGATGAAGGCTGTCGAGCCGATAGCGAGGAACAGCGTGCTCACCAGAACACCAGCTTCGGGGAAGAGGGCGGCGCTCAAGCCCACCGACAGCGATGCGCCTGCGATGTAGACGAGTTCGTCCGCAGCCGACTCGAAGGCGAAAGCGGTGTTCATCTGCGGCCGGCCGCGAAAAATCTCGGTCCAGCGCGCGCGCACCATGGCCGGCATGCTGGGCATGGCGGCAGCCGCCAGCGCCGACACGAACAGCGTCCATATGGGCCAGTCCTGATTGGCCGCCGCGATCAGCACCGCGAAGGCGAGCACGGTGACGATGGTGGTGGGCACCACGACCCGCGTCTGGCCAAGGCGGTCGACCAGCCGTGAGATCTGCGGCGCCACAAAAGCGTTGCTCAGCGCGAAGGCCGCCGCGACCGCACCCGCCAGCCAGTATTCGCCGCGCGTTTGCGACAGCATCGCCACGATGCCGATCGGCGCCATGGCGATCGGCAGGCGGGCCAGGAAGCCGGCGGCCGCAAAGCCCTTGGCTCCGGGGGCGCGAAAGATTTCGGCGTAGGGGTTTTGCATGGCTTGGTTCCTCGACAAAGGCCAATTCGACAATTACATACGATGCGTATGATTGTAAGATAGGTCATACGTCGCGTATGTCAATTGGCATACGATGCGTATGTAAGTAGGTCCAGAGCCATGCACAGACCCCGCAAGGAAATGATTGCCGAGACGCGTGCCAAGCTGATTACGGCGGCGCGCAGTGCCTTCGGCACGATCGGCTATGCCGAGGCGTCGATGGACGACTTCACCGCCTCGGCCGGACTGACGCGCGGCGCGCTCTATCACCATTTCGGCGACAAGAAGGGGTTGCTGCAGGCGGTCATCGCCGAAATCGATGCCGAGATGGCGGTCCGCATCAATGAGATCGCGTCGAAGGCGCCGACCCGCTGGCAGCGTTTCGTCGACGAATGCACAACCTATATCGAAATGGCGCTGGAGCCGGAAATCCAGCGCATCATGTTCCGCGATGGCCCAGCCGTGCTCGGCGATCCGGCGCAATGGCCGAACGCCAATGCCTGCGTCGGTTCAATGACCGATCATCTGACCAGTCTTCAGCAGGAGGGGGTGGTCGTCCCTGGCGTCGACCCCGAGACCGCCGCGCGTCTGATCAACGGCGCCAGCAGCCAGGCAGCGCAGCGGATCGCCAATTCCAACGACCCCGAAGCGACGTCAAAGGCCGTGGTGGCCGCCTTCAAGCAGCTGCTCGAAGGGTTGCTGAAAAAGCAGGGTTCACAGCCGGTCTGAAATCACACCGGCCGATACCCGGCATTTGCCGATGTTGACAATTCCGGGCCCAGGATCATCCTCGCCGTCCATTCTCTGAGGGGAGATTCGGGCATGTGGGATTTCGATATAGGCAGGTCGGTGTCCATCATGATCAGGACATGGCCCTTCATCGTCTTTCGTATGATCGTCTATTTCGGCATCACGCTCGCCTATATCGTGGCGACCGGCAGCGGCGCCTCGGTCGGCTATGGCGTCGGCCACATCTCCACCGATCCTGACGGGCCGCTGTCCTTCGCGCTCTGGGGCGGCATCGTCGGCATCGGCGTCGTTTCGATCGCGCTCTACTGGGTCCGCGAATACATCCTCTACGTCGTCAAGGCCGGCCATATCGCCGTCATGGTCCATCTGATCGACGGCCGTGACATCCCCAATGGCCAGGACCAGATCGCCTACGCCAAGGATGTGGTGAAGGAGCGTTTCGCCGAGGCCAACATCCTTTTCGTGGTCGACCAGTTGGTCAAGGGCGCCATCCGCGCCATCACCGGCCTGATCGGCGGCATAGCCGCCTTCCTGCCCATTCCGGGGCTCGGCGGCCTTGTCTCGTTCATCAACACGGTGATCCGCCTGTCGCTGACCTATGTCGACGAGATCATCCTCGGCTACAACATCCGCATTAATTCATCCACGCCCTTCGAGACAGCCAGGCAAGGCGTCGTGCTCTATGCCCAGAACGGCAAGACCATGGTCAAGAACGCCGTCTGGCTGGCGGTCATCATGTGGGGCGTCTCCTTCGTCATCTTCCTTTTGATGCTGGCGCCGGCCGCCGCCATCATGTGGTTCATTCCGGGGCAGCTCGGCGGCTGGGCCTTCGTGCTGGCGATCCTGCTGGCCTGGGCCTTCAAGGCGGCATTCATCGAACCCTTCGCCATCGCCTGCCTGATGCAGGTCTATTTCAAGACCATTGAAGGCCAGGTGCCGAACGCCGAATGGGACCAGCGGCTGGCCGAGGCGTCGTCCAAGTTCCGGGAGCTCAGGGACAAGGCGCTGGCCTCATTCGGCGGCTCGCGCTGGACGCAGCCGAGCACCTAAACCCTGTTGAACGTCGGGGCGGCGCGGCGTCAAACCATGGTCAAAGCGGCCGGGCGCGCCTATATCGGGTCATGGTCACAAGGCTCTACACCCATCCGATCTTCCTCGAACACCTGACGCCGCCCGGTCATCCGGAGCGACCCGACCGCTTGCGCGCCATCGAGCGCGTGCTCGACGACGAGGCTTTTGCCGCGCTCGATCGGGTCACGGCGCAGCAAGGCGACGAGGCCACCATCCTTTATGCCCACCCCGAGGATTTCGTCGCCCGCGTCCGCGCTGCGATCCCTGAAAGCGGCATCGCCGCAATCGACGCCGACACCAGCGCCAGCCCGAAAAGCTGGCAGGCGGTGGTCACCGCCATTGGCGCGGCAAATGCCGCCGTCGACGACGTCTTCGAAGGCCGCGTCGCCAACGCCTTTGTTGCCGCGCGTCCGCCCGGCCATCATGCCGAAAAGACCACGGCGATGGGGTTCTGCCTGTTCAACACCGCGGCCATCGCGGCCCGCTATGCCCAGAAGAAACATGGCGCCGAGCGCGTCGCCATCGTCGACTGGGACGTCCATCACGGCAACGGCACGCAGGACATCTTCTGGGACGATCCCTCGGTGCTCTATTGTTCGACGCACCAGATGCCGCTCTATCCCGGCACCGGCGCCAAGACCGAAACCGGCGCCGGAAACATCGTCAACGCGCCGCTGGCGCCGCAGACCGGCTCGGACATGTTCCGCGATGCCTTGCTGTCGCGCGTCCTGCCGGCGCTCGACAATTTTGCGCCAGACCTGATCATTATTTCCGCCGGTTTCGACGCCCACCATCGCGACCCGCTGGCCGAGATCAACCTCAGCGAAGACGATTTCGACTGGGCGACCGGCCAGTTGCTGGAACGCGCCGGGCGCCACAGCGGCAACCGGCTCGTCAGCTTGCTCGAGGGCGGCTACGATCTGCAGGGATTGGCATTTTCGGTCGCCGCCCATGTCGGGCGGCTGATGAAGGGATAAAGCATGGCTGGCGAAGCAAATGAAGACGTCAAGGCGATGAGCTTCGAGCAGGCACTCGACGCGCTGGAAAAGATCGTCGATGATCTCGAACGCGGCGACGTGCCGCTCGATCAGTCGATCAGGATCTATGAACGCGGCGAGGCGCTGAAGGCCCATTGCGACCGGCTGCTGAAGTCGGCCGAAGACAAGGTCGAGAAGATCAGGCTGTCGCGTGACGGCAAGCCGGTGGGAACCGAGCCGCTCGACGCGGAGTAATTTGTCAAACGGGGCGGGCAGAGAAAGCAGGTAAGGAGTTCAAGCATGTGCAGAAACATCAAGACCCTGTTCAACTTCGATCCGCCGGCAACCCATGACGAGATCCGCGACGCCGCCCTTCAGTTCGTGCGCAAATTGAGCGGGACGACGCGCCCTTCGCAGCGCAACCAGGCGGCCTTCGACCGCGCCGTCGAGGCGATCGCTGAATCGGCGCATGAATTGTTGCATTCGCTCGAAACCAACCATCATCCGCGCAATCGCGAAGAGGTGGCGGCCAAGGCAAAAGCCAAATCGGCGCTGCGCTTCGCCTGAGGATATCCAGATGAGTTTTTTCCCCGGCAGGGATCCTGAGCCTGGTGACGCCTTCGCCAGCGACCAGATCGAGCTGATGGTCATTCCGAACGCCAAGGACATTGACGGTTTTCAGGTTCGCCGCGCTCTGCCGACGGCAAGGCGGCGCCTGGTCGGTCCCTTCATCTTCTTCGATCGCATGGGTCCGGCCATATTGCGCGCCGGCCAGGCGCTCGATGTCCGGCCGCACCCGCATATCGGGCTTTCCACCGTCACCTATCTGTTCGACGGCAAGATCAGGCACCGCGACTCGCTCGGCACCGAGATGGTCATCCAGCCCGGCGATGTGAATTTGATGACCGCCGGCCGCGGCATCGTTCATTCCGAGCGCACGCCCAACGAACTGCGCGGCGCGCCGATGTCGGTCTCCGGCCTGCAGACCTGGCTGGCGCTGCCCGACGGTAAGGAGGAGGTGGCGCCGGTGTTCGAGAACACCGCGGCGCTCCATCTGCCCGAAATCGACGCCGAAGGCGTCAGCGGTCGCGTGGTGATCGGCGATTTCTCTGGTTTGCGCTCGCCGGTAAGAGCCGACACCGAGACACTCTACGCCGATCTGCGCCTGGCGCCCGGCGCCAGTGTGAAAATTCCCGCCGACGCCGAGGAACGCGCCATCTACACGCTGGACGGCGATGTCTCGATATCGGGCGACCGCTTTCCGGCCGA
The DNA here is from genome assembly GCF_056403855.1 of Mesorhizobium sp. P2_E7. Classification (NCBI taxonomy): domain Bacteria; kingdom Pseudomonadati; phylum Pseudomonadota; class Alphaproteobacteria; order Hyphomicrobiales; family Phyllobacteriaceae; genus Mesorhizobium; species Mesorhizobium sp. P2_E7. The sequence continues at coordinate 34,696 of NZ_JBFUER010000002.1, forward strand.
GCGTCTGCTGGTGTTCCGGCCCGGCGACGAACTCGTCGTCTCATCCGAACGCGGCGCCCATTTCATGTTGTTCGGTGGGGCATCGCTCGGCTCCCCACGCCACATCTGGTGGAACTTCGTCTCGTCGTCGAAGGAGCGTATCGAACAGGCCAAGCAAGAATGGAAGACGGGCCGCTTCGATATCGTTCCTGGAGATGAGGAAGAGTTCATTCCGTTACCGGGCAATTAACGCCAGCTTCACCCGCGTCACTGACACGCATTTACATTCGGGCGGCGCAGGCATATTTCGCCCATGATCAACGCGCATGAACGAAAATAGCTGGGCAGGCTCCTAAACAGTGAACGCAACGCTGCACACGCCGCTTCTCGACAAGGTCCGCATTCCCGCCGACCTGAAGAAGCTTGACGAAAGCGAGCTGCCGCAGCTGGCCTCGGAGCTGCGTGCCGAGCTGATCGATGCCGTCTCGCATACGGGCGGGCATCTCGGCGCCGGCCTCGGTGTCGTCGAACTGACCGTGGCGCTGCACTATGTTTTCAACACGCCGGAAGACCGGGTGATCTGGGATGTCGGCCACCAGGCCTACCCGCACAAGATCCTGACCGGCCGCCGCGACCGCATCCGCACGCTGCGCCAGGAGGGCGGCCTGTCCGGCTTCACCCGGCGCGCCGAGAGCGAATACGACCCGTTCGGCGCCGCGCACTCCTCGACCTCGATTTCCGCCGGCCTCGGCATGGCCATGGCGCGCGACCTCTCCGGCGGCAACAACAATGTCATTGCCGTCATTGGCGACGGCGCCATGTCGGCCGGCATGGCCTTCGAGGCATTGAACAATGCCGGCGCGCTCGATGCCCGCCTGATCGTCATCCTCAACGACAACGACATGTCGATCGCACCGCCGACCGGCGCCATGAGCGCCTATCTGGCGCGGCTCGCTTCAGGGAAGACCTATCTCGGCCTGCGCGATTTCGGCAAGAAACTGACCTCCTATCTCGGCAAGCGCGCCGATCGCGCCATCACGCGGGCGGTCGAACATGCGCGCGGCTACGTCACCGGCGGCACGCTGTTCGAGGAGCTTGGCTTCTACCATATCGGGCCGATCGACGGGCACAATCTCGAACATCTGATCCCGGTCTTGAAGAATGTCCGCGACCATGCCGACGGCCCGGTGCTGATCCATGTCGTGACTCAGAAGGGCAAGGGTTACGGCCCGGCCGAGGCCGCGCCCGACAAATATCATGGCGTCAACAAGTTCGACGTCATCACCGGCGCGCAGACCAAGGCGCCGGCCAACGCGCCGGCCTACACAAAGGTGTTCGCCGAAAGCCTGATCCAGGAAGCGCGGCTGGACGACCGCATCGTCGCCGTCACCGCCGCCATGCCGAACGGCACCGGCCTTGACCTGTTCGGCGAAGCGTTTCCGACCCGGACCTTCGATGTCGGCATCGCCGAGCAGCACGCGGTGACCTTTGCCGCCGGCCTCGCCACCGAAGGTTACAAGCCCTTCGCCGCCATCTATTCGACCTTCCTACAGCGCGCCTACGACCAGGTCGTCCACGACGTGGCGATCCAGAAACTGCCGGTGCGCTTCCCGATCGACCGCGCCGGCTTTGTCGGCGCCGACGGCGCCACCCATTGCGGCGCCTTCGACACCACGTTTTTGGCGACGCTGCCGGGCTTTGTGGTGATGGCGGCCGCCGACGAGGCGGAGCTTCGCCACATGGTGCGCACCGCCGCCTATTATGACGAAGGCCCGATCGCCTTCCGCTATCCGCGCGGCAATGGCGTCGGCGTCGACATGCCGGAGCGCGGCTCGCTGCTCGAAATCGGCAAGGGCCGCATTGTCAAGGAAGGCACCAAGGTGGCGCTGTTGTCCTTCGGCACGCGCTTGCAGGATTGCCTGATCGCCGCCGAGGAACTCGGCGCGGCTGGGCTTTCGACGACGGTTGCCGACGCCCGCTTCGCCAAGCCGCTCGACGAGGATCTGATCCGCCGTCTTGCCCGCTCGCACGAAGTGCTGGTGACGGTGGAAGAGGGCGCTGTCGGCGGCTTCGCCAGCCATGTGCTGCAGTTCCTCGCCCATGAAGGCCTGCTGGAAAGCGGCCTGAAAGTGCGGCCGCTGGTGCTGCCGGACGAGTTCACCGACCACGCCAAACCGGAAAAAATGTATGCCGACGCCGGGCTCGATGCCGCCGGCATCGTGCGCACGGTGTTTGTGGCGCTCGGCCATTCCGCCCGCGCGCAGCGCGCCTGAACAAATCTCGCGCACCGCGCCTGAATCAAAATCTCAAGCCTTTGAAGCGGTTTGCCGGCTTCCTTCCGTAACATTCTGTTAACGCTCCCCTTTGGCGTTTCGCTTACCGTGTCTTTTGGCCGTTTTTCAACGCCGCCCTGCTAAAACGCGACCAAGGCAGGGAGTTAAAAACAATGCGAACGCTTCTGTGCGGCGTGGCCTTTTTGGCTGTCATCGCCGCGCCGGCCGTGGCCGAAACGCGCTACGACCGCAAGCTCGAACAGGCGGTGGTCGAGATCGTCGCCGGTAAGATGGGCAACATCAGGGGCGGCTTCTCCTACAAGCAGGTGCCGCAGTTCGTCGTCGTGTCGGACGCTCCTGTCGCGCCTGTCGAGCCGCCGCGCAAGCAGGCCTCGGGCGATGCGGGTGACGGCTTGGTGCCCGCCGTCGAACGGCCGGTTTCGCGCACTATTTTCTAGAGCCTGTTCCATCCCGATGGGATCGGGATGGGGCTCTATCTCTTTTGCTTGAGCATGATCTCCGGACAAAACGGTTCCCGTTTGTCTGAGAAAACCGGTTCCCACTTTTCGGGATCATGCTTAAAACCACATATCGCGCACGCAGCGGCCATCGCGTGGCAGGTCATCGTAGGTATCGAGACCGTCGAAATGATCGATCGGCAGGTCGGCGACCGCCTCCGGCGGCGCCAGCCTGACATTGACGGCGATCCGCGTGCGGCCGCTGGAGCCGGTGCGCATTCCGCGCCAGGCGAGCACACAGGCACAGGTCGGGCAAAACAGGATCTCCAGCGACGGCTCGTCTTTCCCAGCGCGGGTGTAGGAACGCAGAGGTCCCGCAACCCGGATGCGCTCATCGACAAAATCATAGGCCCACAGCGTGCCATAGCGGCGGCAAAGCGTGCAGTTGCAGGCGGTGATCGGGCCGGGGTCGCCCTCCAGGGTCCAGTGGGCAGCGCCGCAATGGCAGGTTCCCGTCAGCATTCGTTCTCCTCCGCATTGCCCGAGCCATCCCGCCCAGGCATCTTGCCGGACCGCGTGCGATTATCAACTGGCGGCGGCCGGCCAGCTTCTCTCGTCCCCCAATGTCCTTGCCTTCGCGACCGGCTTTCGCCATGAAGGCCAATGAACTCCCCTCTGCCAGCCAGCACACGCCAGCGGCTCGACGAATTGCTCGTCCAGCGCGGCCTGTTTGCGAGCCGCTCTCGCGCCCGCGATGCGGTCGAGCGTGGTACCGTGACGGTCGACGGCGTGGTCGCCCGCAAGCCCGGCCAGACGGTTCTGCCGCAATGTCTCATCGCCATCGACGACCCGGCGCAGGGCTATGTCTCGCGCGCGGCGCTGAAGCTGATTGCCGGGCTCGACCATTTCAGTCTCGATCCCGCGGGTAGCGAAGCCCTTGATATCGGCGCCTCGACCGGCGGCTTCACGCAGGTGCTGCTTGAGCGGGGAGCGGCCCACGTTACGGCGATCGATGTCGGCCACGGCCAGATGCATCCCGAAGTCTCGAGCGATCCGCGCGTTACCGTGATCGAGGGATTGAATGCCCGCGAACTCACCGTCGCCGATCTCGGCGGCCGTATCCCGGATTTCATCGTTTCCGACGTCAGCTTCATTTCGCTGAAACTGGCGATGCCACCGGCGCTCGCCATTGCCAGGCCGGGAGCTCGTGCGGTGTTTCTGGTCAAGCCGCAGTTCGAGGCTGGCCGCGAGGCGATCGGCAAGGGCGGCCTGCTGAAGGATCCTTTCGATGCCGCCCGCGTTGCCGGCCTGCTGCAGGAATGGCTCGAAAACATTCCAGGTTGGCGCACGCTGGGCCTGCACATGTCGCCGATAGAAGGCGGCGACGGCAACCGCGAATTCCTGCTCGGTGGGATCAAGGACCGATGAGCACGCGCTTCACCATCAAGAGATTGGGCTCGCAAGGCGACGGCGTCGCCGAGACGGAAACCGGCGAGTTGTTCATTCCCTTCACATTGCCTAGCGAAATCGTCACCGCGGCGCGCGAGCGGGATCGCGCCACGCTAATGGCGGTGCTGGAGACGTCGCCGCTGCGCATAGAGCCGGCCTGCCGGCATTTCACCGAATGCGGCGGCTGCGCCGTCCAGCATCTGCAAGCCGACGCTTACCAGCAATGGAAGCGCGACAAGGTTGTGCACGCGCTGAAGGGCATTGCCGGCAACATCGGCGCCTTGGTGCCATGTGCGCCACACACGCGCCGCCGCGTCGTGCTTGCCGCCCGGCGCGCCGACACGGGCATGTTGCTTGGCTTCCATCGCCATCTGTCGCCGGACATCATCCCCATCGACGAGTGTCCGATCTCGCTGCCGGAGATCGTTGCCGCGCTCGATCGCTTGCGATCGGTCGCCGACCTGGTTTGCGCCACCTCCAAATCGTTCCGCATGGCGGTCACAGTTACGGGTTCGGGCCTTGACGTCGCGGTCTATGAGTCTGGCAAGCTGGGCGAGAACCAGCGTCGGGTCGCTTCCAATTTCGTCATGGCCAATGGATTTGCCCGGCTTTCGATCGACGACGAGATCGTCATCGAGCCGAAAAAACCGGTGGTCATGTTCGGCACCGTCGCTGTCGCCGTGCCGCCCGGCGCCTTTCTGCAGGCAACCGAAGCCGCCGAGCAGGCGATGGCCGATATCGTTGGCGGACATCTGAAACGCGCCAAGAAAGTCGCCGATCTTTTCGCCGGCTGCGGCAGCTTCGCGCTCCGGCTGGCGGCGAAATCCGAGGTCCATGCGGTCGAAGGCGATGCGGCCGCCCTTTCAGCGCTCGACCGCGGATCACGCTTCGCGACCGGCCTCAAGCGGGTAACCGGCGAACGCCGCGACCTGTTCCGGCGCCCGCTGACGTTCAAGGAGCTGAATGCCTTCGACGGCGTCGTCTTCGACCCGCCGCGCGCCGGCGCCGAGGACCAGTCGAAGCAGATCGCCCGCTCGGACGTGCCGTTCGTCGCCGCCGTCTCCTGCAATCCGGTGACGCTGGCCCGGGATCTACGCATCCTCATGGATGGCGGCTACAGCTTGAAAAGCGTCACGCCGATCGACCAGTTCCTGTGGTCGCCGCATGTCGAGGCCGTGGCGCTGCTGGAGAAGCCGAAGCGGCGGCGCTAGAGCAATTCCAGGAAAAGTGTGAAGCGGTTTTCCCGGGAAAAGCGCACAGCGCTTTCCCTTGGGAATTGCGAAAAAACAAAGCCTAGCTCGGCGACAGTCGCTTCGATGTGCCGCCGCGTTGGTTGATCGACACCCAGGTGTTTGGGTTCTGCTGCGACTGGCGTTTCAGGAAGTAATAGCCCGTGGCGTTCCAGGGCCTGATCTCATCGACCAGATTGTCCAGCACAAGATCGCCCTTGTCGGTCTTCACCGTCAGGATGGTGTGGCCTTCATTGTTGAGGTCGCGCACCACCGTCATCAGCAGTGCCTGCCGCGGGAACCCCGCTTGCAGAAGCAGCTTGCGCTTGTAGAGCGCGTAGATCTTGCAGTCGCCCTTGCCGTCCACCGGATAGTCCCAGTGGTCCTCCATCGTGCCCCAGTGATCGAAGTTGCTGACCGGCTTGATGGACCTGTTCGCCTTCAGATTGACCCGCTTGAGGATGCTCAGCTTCTGCGGGGTCAGCTTGATGTCAGCGGCCGGCAACGCGGGCACCTTGCACTCTTTTGGCCGGCGGTGGCAGAAATCGACCCAACCGTAGGGAACGCTGGTGCTTCCGCCGACAGCGGCGGCAGGTTGCGTCGACCGCGCCTTGAACCATGTCGTCTGTGCCGCCGCCGGGCCAGCCAGCAGCGCTGTCGCGCCAATCAACGAAATGAAGCCAAGGAAGAGAGTCAGGACGCCCGGGGAACGTCGCATTGCCATCACCAACACCAACACCGCAACGAGGAAGCAGGTACTGCGGTTGTGCGGGAACGGCAGCCCAGGCAGTTGAACAGTTACTAATTTCCTAATGGAATTGTGTTCACTTCAAGGTGCCCAGAGGGATTCGAAACGCAAGCGTCAGCCCGTCCCTGACAAAATACGCTCCACGAAAGCCGGTACCACTTGCGTCGCCGGTCCCTCCAACTGCTCGTCGAAACGCGAGGCCCAGCCGGCGCATTTCAGGTTGAGCTCGACCGTAAGCGCCCCGGCGGCGCGCGCCTCCTCGACAAAGCCTGCCGCCGGATAGACGCTGCCGCTGGTGCCGATCGCGGCAAACAGGTCGCAGTCGGCAAGTGCTGCGCCTATCTCTTCCATGCGGTAGGGCATTTCACCGAACCAGACCACGTCAGGCCGCAACCGGCTCTCTGCGCCGCAGGCAGGGCATTTCGACTGGACGGCGATGTCGTCGGCCCAGGCGCTGCTTTGTCCGCAGGCCTGGCACAGCGCGCGGCCAAGCGCACCATGCATATGGATCAGCTTTTGCGATCCGGCGCGCTCATGCAGATCGTCAATGTTCTGCGTGACGAGCAGGACGCCACCAGGCAGTTCGCGCTCGAGCCGGGCGAGCGCGATATGGGCGGCGTTGGGCTCGACGCTGCCCATCTGCCGCCGGCGCATATTGTAGAAATCCTGCACCTTGGCCGGGTCACGGGCAAAGCCTTGCGGCGTCGCAACGTCTTCGAGGTTGAATTTCGCCCAGACGCCGTCGGGATCGCGGAAGGTGGCGACGCCCGATTCCGCCGAAATGCCGGCCCCTGTCAGAATGACGATCTTGGACATGTTGCGGCCGCCGGCACCCGGAAAACATCGTTTGGACAGCGATGCTACCGGAACGCGCAGCCGTCCTCAAACCCTGGTGCCGCCGACCGTCATCTGGTTCATCCTGAGATGCGGTTGGCCGACGCCGACCGGCACGCCCTGTCCGGCCTTGCCGCACATGCCGATGCCGTTGTCGAGCTTCATGTCGTTGCCGATCATCGACACACGGTGCATGGCGTCCGGCCCGTTGCCGATCAGCATTGCGCCCTTGATCGGCTGCGTCACCTTGCCGTTCTCGATCATGTAGGCCTCGGTGCAGCCGAACACGAACTTGCCCGAGGTGATGTCGACCTGGCCGCCGCCGAAGGAGACGGCATAGATGCCGTTTTTGACCGAGGCGATGATCTCGTCCGGCTCCATGTCGCCTGATGTCATGTAGGTGTTGGTCATGCGCGGCATCGGCTGGTGCGCGTAGCCTTCGCGCCGGCCATTGCCCGTGGCCTTCATGCCCATCAGCCGCGCGTTCTGGCGGTCCTGCATGTAGCCGACGAGCTTGCCGTCCTCGATCAGCACGTTGCGGGCCGACGGCGTGCCTTCATCATCGACGGTGAGCGAGCCGCGCCGCTCGGGCATGGTGCCATCATCGACCACGGTGACGCCCTTGGCCGCCACCTGCTGGCCGAGCAGGCCGGCGAAGGCCGAGGTCTTCTTGCGGTTGAAATCGCCTTCCAGCCCATGGCCCACGGCTTCGTGCAGCATCACGCCCGGCCAGCCGCTGGACAAAACGATGTCGAACGTGCCGGCCGGCGCCGGGATGGCTTCGAGATTGACCAGCGCCTGCCTGAGCGCCTCTTTGGCCGCATGCTTCCAGCTGTCCTCGACCAGGAACTCGCCGAACGCCTTGCGCCCGCCCATGCCGTAGGAGCCGCTTTCCTGGCGGTCGCCATCGCCGACCACGACGGACACGTTGATGCGGACCAGCGGGCGGATGTCACGCACCATCTGGCCTTCGGCACGCACGATCTCGACATGCTGCCAGGACGCGGCGAGCGAAGCTGTCACCTGGCGCACGCGCGGATCCTCGGCCCGCAGCCAGGCGTCGATCTCCTGCAACAGCTTGGCCTTGACCTCGAAGGAAGGCGAGGGGATCGGGTTCTCGTCGCCGTAGAGATGGCGGTTTGTGCGGGCTGGGGCCACCGCAAGCGTGCCGGAATAGCCGCCCTTGACGGTCGACACCGCGTCCGCCGCGCGCAGCAGTGACGCCTCGGACAGGTCGCTGGAGTGGGCGTAGCCGCTGGCCTCGCCGGCCACCGCACGCAGGCCAAAACCCTGGTCGGTGTTGAAATTGGCGGTCTTCAGCTTGCCATTGTCGAACATCAGCGCTTCGCTCTCGCTGTATTCGAGGAACAGCTCACCGTCATCGGCGCCGTTTAGGGTGTCGGCGACGATGCGCTTGATGCGGTCGTCTGAAATGTCGAATTGGCCGATCAGGCTGTTCATGGCAGGTCCGTTCACAGGAGGAATGGTGTTGCCACGATGTAGGCGCGAACACGCGCCTGCACAATCCGCAATGAAGATCCGCAGCCGGCTAGCTTTTCGCGGGCCCTACTTCTCGTTCACGAATTCCTTGATGTCGCTGGTCATGGAGTCCCAGTTCGAGAACTGCTCCTCAAGGTAGGAGCGGGTAACGCCGCCCCTGAACATGACATCCATCTTGAAGTTCGACCCGTCACCGGAGAAGGCCTTTACCCAGCGATATTTCTTGTTCCATTCATTGGCCTGGTCGGCCGTGAAGGGATCGGTATAGCCGGAGGAAAACTGGAGTGACTTGCACTTCTCGTGGTTTTCGCAGCCATAGAAGTAGACGACATATTTCATGCCCTGGAGCCGGCCGGAGATCATCGGATCGCCGCCGTCGTCCTTGTCCATCTTGGCCGAGCCATAGCCCTTCGCAATCTCGAGAATAACCGCCGGGTCTGGCGCCGTGATGATTTCGGTATCCTCGGCAAAGGCCACGGAAATTGTGCCGGACAGGATCAGACCGGTGGACAGAAGCAGAGAAAAAGCACGCATGACGACCCCCACAGCCAAAAATCAAACCCGTGGGAATTCTGCGTCAGCACCAGCCTTTTCGCAAGCATCAAGCTCAGGGCAGGGCGGCAAAACCGTCGGCGAAGCCCTTGAGGTCGACGGGGATGCCGATGCCTTCTTCCGGCGTCTGGAAGACGATGAAGGTGGCCGACGTGCCGGTCTTCAGCGTGTCGAGCAGCGGCTTTTCGAGAATGACCTCGGCATAGCAGCCGTCCTGGAAGCAGCGCACGAAATAGGCGCGGCCGATATCCTTGCCGTCGACATTGAGGCCAAGCCCGTTGGGCAAAAGCACGCCGAGCGGCGCCAGCACGCGCAGGATCTCGGCCTTGTTGTCGGCTGTGCGCAGCACGACGACCGAAAGTCCCATTTCCGGGCGATCCTCGGCGACGACGTTCTGCATCATCACGCACTGTTCCGACGTCGCGCCGGCCGGCGTGTCGCAGATGATCGACCACGCGCCGTGCGTCGACTTGACCGTGCCGCTCGGCTGCGCTGCATTGGCGATGCCGGCTGCGGACGAGCCGATACCGATCAGGGCGGCGAGAAAGATGACCTTCGCCCCGCTTCTCGAAAGCCAGGAGTTTCTCGAAAGCCAAGAGGTCATGACGGCTCCATTAGCGAATCACGGCACTTTAAGCCGCGCCAAGGCCAAGTAAAGGATAGGGCGACCGCCGGTCAGCCCCGGCAAGCGCAATAATGCGCTTTTCCCTAGCAAATTCGCCCGAATTGCGACCGTCGGGCGCATTCCGGCCGCAAGCCCGCATAGCTCATCTGTCGATCATCCGCGCGGGGCAAAAGGCCGCTGAAACGGTGCGGTCGCGCTTGCGCGCAAAAATGCCGCACGGTTTTGCCCGCTCCTTTCTTGCGGAGGGAAATAGAGTATGGTTTGAACCACCCTTGGGACTGTCCGGGATTCCCATCCCGGCATTGTTCGATATTCTTGCGCGCGATCGCGAGGAACCGGGAGATGATGAGGGCGATGAGAAAATTCCCAGCAAGCGCCAAATTGATGGCAACAGCAGGCGCTGCAGCCGCATTTTTCGCCAGTGCCTCCGCTCATGCGGCCCAGCCGCAGCCATGGGAGATGAGCTTTCAGCCGCCGGCGACCGACATGATGCGGCAGATCGAGTGGTTCGGGAACTACACGATGTGGTTCGTCGTCCCGATCACCGTCCTGGTTCTGGCGCTGCTTGCCTGGTGCATCTTCAGGTTCCGCGCCAGCGTCAATCCGGTTCCGTCCAAGACCAGCCACAACACGCTGATCGAAGTGATCTGGACCGTTGGTCCGGTCGTCGTCCTGCTGTTCATCGCCATCCCCTCGTTCCAGCTTCTGACCGCGCAATACACGCCGCCGGAAGAAGCCAAGCTGACCGTCAAGGCGACGGGCAATCAGTGGAACTGGGACTATGAGTACCAGACCGAAAACACGCTCTCCTTCAACTCGGCCATTCTGCAGGACGCTGACCGCGCCGCTATCGGCAAGGAAGACCGCAAGGTCTATCCGCGCCTGCTGGCGGTCGATAACGAGCTGGTCGTGCCGGTCAACACCATGACCCGTGTCCTGATCACCGCAACCGACGTCATCCATTCCTTCGCCATGCCGGCCTTCGGCATCAAGATGGACGCGGTTCCCGGCCGCACCAACGAGACCTGGTTCAAGGCGGAAAAGGAAGGCCTCTATTACGGCCAGTGCTCGCAGCTCTGCGGCAAGGACCATGCCTTCATGCCGATCGCCATCCGCGTCGTCTCCGACGCGCAGTACAAGACCTGGCTGGCAGCAGCCAAGACCGACCTTCCCGGCGCCAACAAGGCGCTGATGGCCGAGGTCGACGGTACCAACAAGGTAGCGGCCGCCGGCAATTGATGCCGCGGGTTAGCAAGAATTAGGGAACGGAGCCGACCATGGCAGAAGCTGCAGCTCACGACGATCACGACCACAAGCCCTATCATGGCTGGGTCCGGTGGGTGTACTCCACCAACCACAAGGACATCGGCACGCTCTATCTGATCTTCGCGATCTTCGCCGGCATCGTCGGCGGCGCGCTTTCGGTCGTCATTCGCATGGAGCTGCAGGAGCCCGGCATCCAGATCTTCACCGGTCTGGCGCAGATGGTCTACGGCATGAACGGCGATGCCGCCATCGACGGCGGCAAAAGCATGTACAACGCCTTCGGCACCGCGCACGCCCTGATCATGATCTTCTTCATGGTCATGCCGGCGCTCATCGGCGGCTTCGCCAACTGGATGGTGCCGATCATGATCGGCGCACCGGACATGGCCTTCCCGCGCATGAACAACATCTCGTTCTGGCTGCTGCCGCCGGCCTTCATCCTGCTCATCGCCTCGGCCTTTATGCCGAGCGCTCCCGGCGCCTACGGCGTCGGCGGCGGCTGGACGCTCTATCCGCCGCTGTCGACCTCCGGCCAGCCCGGGCCGGCCATGGATCTGGCGATCCTGTCGATCCACATTGCCGGCGCCTCGTCGATCCTCGGCGCCATCAACTTCATCACCACCATCTTCAACATGCGCGCGCCGGGCATGACGCTGCACAAGATGCCGCTGTTTGCCTGGTCGGTTCTGGTCACCGCCTTCCTGCTGCTGTTGTCGCTTCCGGTTCTGGCCGGCGGCATCACCATGCTGCTTACCGACCGTAATTTCGGCACCACCTTCTTCACCCCGGATGGCGGCGGCGACCCGCTGCTGTTCCAGCACCTGTTCTGGTTCTTCGGTCATCCCGAAGTGTACATTCTGATCCTGCCGGGCTTCGGCATCATCAGCCACATCGTCTCGACCTTCTCGAAGAAGCCGGTGTTCGGCTATCTCGGCATGGCCTACGCCATGGTCGCAATCGGCGCCGTCGGCTTCATCGTCTGGGCGCACCACATGTACACGACCGGCCTGTCGCTCGACACGCAGCGCTACTTCGTCTTCGCCACCATGGTCATCGCGGTGCCGACGGGCGTGAAGATCTTCTCCTGGATCGCGACGATGTGGGGCGGGTCGATTTCGTTCAAGACGCCGATGCTGTGGGCGCTGGGCTTCATCTTCCTGTTCACGGTCGGCGGCGTCACCGGCGTCCAGCTCGCCAATGCCGGCCTCGACCGCTCGCTGCATGACACTTATTTCGTCATCGCCCACTTCCACTACGTGCTGTCGCTGGGCGCGGTCTTCGCCATCTTTGCCGGCTGGTACTACTGGTTCCCGAAGATGACCGGCTACATGTACTCGCCGGTGATCGCCAACACCCACTTCTGGGTCACCTTCGTCGGCGTCAATTTGATCTTCTTCCCGCAGCATTTCCTCGGCCTCGCCGGCATGCCGCGCCGCACCATCGACTATCCCGACGCGTTTGCCGGCTGGAACATGGTGTCGTCCTACGGCTCCTACATCTCGGCCGTCGGCGTGGTGATCTTCCTCTACGGCGTCTTCGAAGCCTTCCAGAAGAAGCGGGTGGCCGGCGCCAATCCATGGGGCGAGGGTGCAACGACGCTCGAATGGCAGCTGCCTTCGCCGCCGCCCTTCCACCAGTGGGAACAGCTGCCGAAGATCAAGTAAGGCAGCCTGAATACGAAACCGCCGGCCCGCCGGCGGTTTTGGCCAACGGAATGATTGGACTCAACTACGCATGGCCCTGGTCAACGACCCATTGATTGACGAAGCGGGCTTTCGAATTTCGGAAGCCACGGCGGGCGATTTTTTCGCCCTGCTGAAGCCGCGCGTCATGTCGCTGGTGGTGTTCACGGCCTTTGTCGGCATGGTGGCGGCGCCCGTGACCGTCAACCCGCTGATCGCGATGGTCGCCATCCTGGCCATCGCCATCGGCGCCGGCGCCTCGGGCGCGCTCAACATGTGGTACGACGCCGACATTGACGCCGTGATGAGCCGGACCGCCGGCCGCCCGGTTCCGTCCGGCCGCATCCTGCCCGGCGAAGCCCTGAGTTTCGGCCTTGTGCTGTCGGTGCTGTCGGTGATGACGCTTGGCGTGCTGGTCAACTGGCTGTCGGCGGCGCTGCTCTCCTTCACGATCTTCTTCTATGCCGTCGTCTACACGATGTGGCTGAAGCGCTCGACGCCGCAAAACATCGTCATTGGCGGTGCCGCCGGTGCCATTCCGCCGGTCATCGGCTGGGCGGCGGTGACCGGAACGGTCAGCCTCGAAAGCCTCGTCCTTTTCCTGATCATCTTCCTGTGGACGCCGCCGCATTTCTGGGCGCTGGCGCTGTTCAAGTCCGACGACTACGCCAAGGCCGGCATCCCGATGATGCCCAATGTCGCCGGCCAGGCCTCGACCCGCCGCCAGATCTTTGCCTATGCGCTGATCCTTGCGCCGATCGGCGTGCTGCCCTGGGTGCTCGGTTTCACCACCGCGGGCTACGGCATCGCTTCGCTGGCGCTCGGCGCCGGCTTTGTCTGGTATGCCTGGAAGGTGCTGCGCATGACGGACGACGACCGCGTCATGAAGCCGGCCAAGGCGCTGTTTGCCTATTCGCTGCTCTACCTCTTCGCCATCTTCGCCATCTATCTGGCCGACTGCGTCGTCGGTCGCGCTCTGGCCATCGGTGGGGCATGACCATGATCGACAAGAAGCTTGAACTGGTCACGCTGACCGAAAGCCAGAAGAAGGCGCAGCGCAACCGTTCGGCGGCCATCGGCCTGGCGCTGGCGGCGCTGGTTGTCGTCTTCTACGTCATCACCATCGTCAAATTCGGCCATAGCGGATCGATGTGAGGCCGATGATGACCCGCCCGACCGTGACCGACCCCAGGAAGAAGAACACCAACCGCGTTGTCGCCGCCGTCTGCGTCGCCTTCTTCGGCGGCATGATCGGCATGGCCTACGCCGCGGTGCCGCTCTACAAGATGTTCTGCCAGGCCACCGGCTATGGCGGCACCACGCAGCGCGCCGAGAAGCAATATGCCGGCCGCATCCTCGACCGCGACATCACGGTGCGCTTCGACGCCAACACCAATGGCATTCCCTGGCAGTTCCAGCCGGTCGCCCGCTCGGTCACCATCAAGATCGGCGAGACGACGCAGGCGCATTACAGCGCCACCAACAAGTTCGACCGCGCCGTCACCGGCCGCGCCACCTTCAACGTGCAGCCGGAACTGGCGGGTCCCTATTTCAACAAGGTCGAGTGTTTCTGCTTCACCGACACGACACTGAAGCCCGGCGAGACGCTGGACATGCCGGTCGTGTTCTATGTCGATCCAGACATCGTCAACGTGCCGGAACTGAAGGACTTGAAGACGATCACCCTGTCCTACACCATGTTCCCGGTCGAAAAGAACAAACCGGTCGCTTCATCGGCGCCGGACAGCACCACCAAAGTTTCCGATACCGAAGCAAATCTCGGGGGTTGATATGGCAGACGCGCACGCAAAACCACAACACGACTACCATCTCGTCAACCCGAGCCCATGGCCCTTCCTGGGGTCCATCGGCGCGCTGGTCACCGCCGTCGGCGGCGTCGCCCTGATGCAGTATCTCAAGAACGGCGATTTCCCGATCTTCGGCCACAACATCGCCAATCCGTGGCTGTTCTTCATCGGCCTGGTCATCGTCCTCTACACCATGTTCGCCTGGTGGTCGGACACCATCAAGGAAGCGCATGAGGGCCACCACACGCGCGTCGTGTCGCTGCATCTACGCTACGGCATGATCATGTTCATCGCTTCGGAAGTGATGTTCTTCGTCGCCTGGTTCTGGGCCTATTTCGACGCCAGCCTGTTCCCGAGCGAAGCGCAGCAATATGCCCGCACCGCCTTTACCGGTGGCGTCTGGCCGCCGAAGGGTCTCGAAGTCCTCGATCCCTTCCACCTGCCGCTCTACAACACCATCATCCTGCTTCTGTCGGGCACCACGGTGACCTGGGCGCATCATTCGCTCATCCATGGCGACCGCAAGGGCCTGATCAACGGCCTGGTGCTGACCGTCGGCCTCGGCATGCTGTTCACCATGGTGCAGGCCTACGAGTACATGCACGCTCCGTTCGGCTTCAAGGACTCCATCTACGGCGCGACCTTCTTCATGGCGACCGGCTTCCACGGCTTCCACGTCATCATCGGCACCATCTTCCTCTTGGTCTGCCTGATCCGCGCCATGAAGGGCGACTTCACGCCGAAGCAGCATTTCGGCTTCGAGGCGGCTGCCTGGTACTGGCACTTCGTCGACGTGGTCTGGCTGTTCCTGTTCAGCGCGATCTATGTCTGGGGATCGGCCGGCGCGCTGATCGAAGGCCACTGACGGCTTTCATCGGGGAGCAGCCCCCAAGAAACGAGGAGGCGGCCGCGGCAATGCGGTCGCCTTTTTTCTTTTTGGCGCCCATAAGGCTGGCTGCTTCAATTGGTCGACTGGACCGATGGCTGCATTGGGGTTACCGACTCCGACATGGATGAAATCTGGACCATGGTGCCGGATGGAACGCCGATTGAAATCGAGCCGTAGAACATGAGCGAAGACAAGGCGATCTGGCCACCCATCGAGCCGATTTCGGCCGGCCTGCACGGCCGCTGTCCGCGTTGCGGCGAGGGGCGGCTGTTTTCCGGCTTCCTGACCGTCGGCAAGCACTGCATGAATTGCGGACTCGACTATTCCTACGCCGATGCCGGCGACGGTCCGGCGGTGTTCGTCATCCTGATCATCGGCTTCATCATCGTCGGGCTGGCACTGTGGGTGGAGGTGACGCTGAGCCCGCCGCTCTGGCTGCATTTCATCATCTGGATACCGCTGGCGGTGGCGCTGTGTCTGACGGCACTCAGGCTGATCAAGGGCGTGCTGCTGACGCTGCAATATGCCAACAAGGCGGCTGAAGGCCGGCTGGACCGCGAGCAATGAGCAAGGCGGTGGCCAAGACCACCGGCCGTTCGCGGCCGAAGACGGCGTTGCTGCTCGGCCTTGGCCTGGTGCTGTTCGTCATTCTGCTCGGGCTAGGCACCTGGCAGGTGCAGCGCCTGCACTGGAAGGAAGGGCTGCTGGCGACGATCGACCAGCGCACCCACTCGGCGCCAAGGCCGCTGGCGGACGTCGAGAAGGAATTCGCCACCACCGGCGATGTCGACTACACGCCGGTCACCGTCAGCGGCACGTTCCTGCATTCAGGCGAGCGGCATTTCTACGCGACGTGGGACGGCGACGCCGGCTTCAATGTCTACACGCCGCTGGCGCTCGACGATGGCCGCTTCGTGCTGATCAACCGCGGCTTCGTGCCCTATGACCTCAAGGACGCCACCAGGCGCTCGCAAGGGCAGGTGGCGGGCAAGGTGACGGTCACCGGGCTGGCGCGCAACCCGCTGCCGGCCAAGCCGTCGATGATGCTGCCCGACAATAATGTGGCCAAGAACATCTTCTACTGGAAGGACCGCGACGCCATGGCGGCAAGTGCGGGCCTGCCCGCCGGTGCCGTGCTGGTGCCGATCTTCATCGACGCCGACAAGTCGCCGAATCCAGGCGGGCTGCCGGTCGGCGGCGTCACCATCATCGACCTGCCGAACTCTCATTTGCAATATGCCTTCACCTGGTATGGGCTTGCGGCGGCTCTTGCCGCGGTTCTGATCATCAGGCTGCGCCGTCCGGCAAAAGCCTGATTGATCCCTACCACCCTTGACAGGGCAGGGCTGCACACCTCATTTCGCCTTCTGAACAACCGGCCCGGATTAGATGCTTCACACCAAGACCAAGCCTCCTTTGACGATCCGGCTCTGCCAGCCGCGCGGCTTTTGCGCCGGCGTCGACCGCGCCATCCAGATCGTCGTGCTGGCGTTGAAGAAATATGGCAAGCCGGTCTATGTCCGCCACGAGATCGTGCACAACCGCTATGTCGTCGAGGGCCTGCAAAGCCTGGGCGCGGTGTTCATCGAGGAACTGTCCGAGATCCCGCCCGAGCATCGCAAGTCGCCGGTAGTCTTCTCGGCCCATGGCGTGCCGAAATCGGTGCCGGCCGACGCCCAGGCGCGCGAACTCTTTTATCTCGATGCCACCTGTCCGCTGGTGTCGAAGGTGCACAAGCAGGCGATGCGCCACCAGCGGCTCGGCCGCCATGTGCTGCTGATCGGCCATGCCGGACACCCGGAAGTGATCGGCACGATGGGCCAGCTGGCGGACGGCGCCGTCACGCTGATCGAGACCGAAGCCGACGCAGCGACCTTTGCGCCCGCGAACCCCGAAGCGCTCGGCTTCGTCACCCAGACGACGCTGTCGGTCGAGGACACAGCCGGCATCATCCGGGCGCTGCAGGAGCGCTTCCCGCAATTGCATGCGCCGGCCGCCGAATCGATCTGCTACGCCACCACCAACCGCCAGGAAGCGGTCAAGGAAACCGCCGCCGGCGCCGACCTCTATCTGATCGTCGGTGCGCCCAATTCCTCCAATTCGCGCCGTCTTGTCGAAGTGGCGGAGCGCGCCGGCGCCACCATGTCGCTTCTCGTACAGCGCGCTTCCGAAATTCCATGGAATGACATCACCAACATTTCGACGCTCGGCCTGTCTGCCGGCGCGTCGGCGCCGGAGATCATCGTCGATGAGATCATCGACGCTTTCCGCCAGCGCTTCGAGGTGACCATCGATCTCGCGATCACGGCGACCGAAACGGAGGATTTTCCAGTCATGCGGGTTCTGCGCGATGTCGAACTGACGCGGGCCGACATGGCCTTCGTCAACGGAGCCGCGTGAACAGCCCATGGCGGTCTACACCGATGTCAACGAGGGCGAACTCGGCGCGTTCCTCAAGGTCTATCCGGTCGGCGAATTACTGTCCTACAAGGGCATCGCCGAAGGCACTGAGAATTCCAACTTTCTGCTCCACACATCGAGCGGCTCCTACATACTGACGCTCTACGAGAAGCGTGTCGACAAAGCCGACCTGCCGTTCTTCCTCGGCCTGATGGGCCATCTCGCCCGCAAAGGCATTTCCTGTCCGCTGCCGGTGACCGCGCATGACGGGGCCGTCATCGGCACGCTGGCCGGCCGCCCGGCGGTCATCATCACCTTCCTTGAGGGCCTGTCGTTGCGGCGGCCGACAGCGGCGCATTGCGCGGAGGTCGGCAAGGCGCTGGCCGCCCTGCATCTCGCCGGCCAGGATTTTGCGATGAGCCGAGACAATGCGCTGGCCATCGACGGCTGGCGCAAATTGTGGAACGCCGCGCGCGACCGTGCCGACGAGGTCGAGCCGGGCCTGGCGGCCGAGGTCGACGCCGATTTCGCCGATTTCGAACGCCATTGGCCGCAAGGCCTGCCTGCCGGTATCATCCACGCCGACCTGTTCCCGGACAATGTCTTCTTCCTCGGCGAGAAACTCTCCGGTCTCATCGACTTCTATTTCGCCTGCAACGACCTCTACGCCTATGACGTCGCCACCTGCCTCAACGCCTGGTGTTTCGAGAAGGATTTCTCCTTCAATCTCACCAAGGGCACGGCGCTGCTGGCGGGCTACCAGAGCGTACGGCCCTTGAGTGATGCCGAGAAGGCGGCGCTGCCGATGCTGGCGCGCGGCTCGGCGCTGCGCTTCATGCTGACCCGTCTCTATGACTGGCTGACCGTTCCCGATGGCGGGCTGGTCATGAAGCGCGATCCGACCGAATATATCCGCCGCATGCGCTTCCATCGCGCCATCAGGTCCCCTTCGGAATATGGACTGACATGACCAAGCAGGTTGAAATCTTCACCGACGGCGCCTGCTCGGGCAATCCCGGGCCCGGCGGCTGGGGCGCCATCCTGCGCTTCAACGGCAAGACCAAGGAATTGTCGGGCGGCGAGGCCGAGACGACCAACAATCGCATGGAGCTGCTTGCCGCCATTTCGGCGCTGAACGCGCTGAAGGAGCCGTGCACGGTCGAGCTTCACACCGACAGCAAATATGTCATGGACGGCATTTCCAAGTGGATCCACGGCTGGAAGAAAAACGGCTGGAAGACTGCCGACAAGAAGCCGGTCAAGAACGGTGAATTGTGGCAGGCGCTGGACGAGGCCAACCGGCGTCACAAGGTGACCTGGAACTGGGTCAAGGGCCATGCCGGCCACACCGAGAACGAACGCGCCGACGAACTCGCAAGGGAAGGCATGGCGCCGTTCAAGAAGGGCTCGGCCACGCCTGCGGCACCGAAGCCTGCGGCGGCGCTGAAGCCGGCAGCATCCGAGAAGCAGCCGGCGGCGCCAAGGGCACGGCGTTCGACCCAGAGCTATTGAATTCGGCTACCGGCAGGAAGACCTCACCCGTGCCGATTGCATATTACATCACCCATCCGCAGGTTCAGATCGACGCCAACGTTCCCGTGCCGGAATGGGGGCTGTCCGAGATCGGACGGGCGAGGGCGTTGGCTTTGCTCGAGCAGCCATGGGTCGGCTCGATCCGCCGTATCGTCTCGTCGGCCGAGCGCAAGGCCGTCGAAACCGCCGAGATCCTCGCCAGGCATCTCGGCCTTGCGGTCGAGGTGCGCGAACGCATGCATGAGAACGACCGGTCGGCAACCGGCTTCCTGCCGCCGCCGGAGTTTGAGGCGGTCGCCGACCAGTTCTTCGCCAACCCGCACAAAAGCATTCGCGGCTGGGAACGGGCCATCGATGCCCAGCAGCGCATTGTGAGCGAGTTCGAAACGGTGCTCGGCGCCGCTGAAACCGGCGACATTGCCTTCGTCGGCCATGGCGGCGTCGGAACGCTGCTACTGCTCTCGCTCAGCAATCGCGAGATCAGCCGCGCGGCGGATCAGCCGGCCGGCGGCGGCAATTATTTCGCCTATGATATCGGCGCGCGCCGCGTCGTCCACGGCTGGTGGCCGATCGACAAGCCACGCCACGGCAATTGATAGCCGGAAGCCAGCAATTCTAGGCTTTGGCTTAAAGTCGATTTCATCCCTGGGTGATAGAACGGCGCGATCGATCTTGGCGATGAGGCGCGGCGATGTTCGGACGCAGGACTTTCGGCAAGCAGCAGCACAGCTTTGCCGATCTCAAGAAAATGATGCGCCCGACGCCGGATGCCGATGGCGTGACGCGCGTTTTCTCGAAGGAACTTTGGGACGATCCGAAGATCGGTTCCTTCCTGCGGGAGGCCGGCTTCGCGCCGGACGATCAGCGCAACATCATGCGCACGGCGGATGACTACATCGCTCTTTTCGCAGCGGCCAGGTACCGGCTTCAGGTTCGCACCGAGACCTTCAACGCCGAGATGACGGCACGCCACGGCTATTGCCGCGCCACGCCCTTCCTCGTTATCGACCAGTCGATCTGGGACGGCGAGCATGGCGCGTTCCTCTATGCCCAGATGGATCTTATAGGCCTCGACGACTGGAACGTAGTCATGCTGGCGGCGGATGCGCGGACGACGCAATCGTGCGGCCTGCCGGCTCATCCGGGATCTGTGCCGGCGCTCTCCCAGGCCATGACTGGGCATGTGGTCCGATGGAAGGCGCGCCATGAATTCGCGCTGGAGGAATTCGGCGTCACCGCCACCGGCGGTCGCAGCATCACGCGCGAGCAGTTCGAGGCTGAGAAAGACGCGCTGCGTCAGGAGATCATCGACACCGTCGCCGCGATCAAGCCGCGCGTTGTCAGCGAATAGAATCCTCAGCGGATCAGCAGGGCGGTGCCGTAGAGGCCAAGCGCGAACACGGTGTGCGACATCACGTTGAAGGCGCGGATCTGCATCGGATTGGGGCGCTTTGAAGCGGCCCAGCCGGCGCCCATGCCGGGTGCCAGCAGGAACCAGCCGGCGCCGATGGTGACCATGCCGAGGATGAAGGCCGGCAGGAAGGTCGGTGCGTCCAGCCACGCTCTGCCCACCAGCGCCACCAGGATGACGCCGTAGACGATGCCGGTGAAATAGTGGAAGGCCCAGCCCAGCGCCGTCTCGTGCGCATAGGGTGCGGCGTGGGCAATGTCGTCGTGGAAGACCTTGCCTTCCCTAAGATGCCAGACCCAGCGGCCGGGCGGCCCCCAGTTCGGCCGCGGCTGACTGAGCGCCAGATGCAGGAACATCGCCCACAGGTCCATCAGCACCGTGGCGCCGATGCCGATCGCAACACTGCGCCAGATGATGTCAAACATCGTCGAGGTCCCCCAAAGCAGGCCATCGCGCCAGGCGGGCGCGATCGTCAGGTAATGGCAATCCGGGATTAGAGCTGGCTCAGAATGTGTGCCGCACCGGAAGTGTCGACACCGGGCTTGGTCTCGACATTGAGCGCGGTGACCTTGCCATTGTCGACGATCATCGAAAAGCGCTTCGAGCGCAATCCCATGCCGCCGCTGGAGTAATCGCCATCGAGGCCGATCGACTTGGCGAAATCGCCATTGCCGTCGGCGAGATAGAGGATCTTGCCTTGACCGCCGGTGAAATTGGCCCAGGCGCCCATGACATGGACGTCGTTGACCGAGACGACGGCGATGGTGTCGACGCCGCGCGCCAGGATGGCGTCATGGTTCTCGAGATAGCCCGGCAGATGGTTGTTGCTGCAGGTCGGCGTAAAGGCGCCGGGAACGCCGAACAAAACGACCTTCTTGCCGGCAAAGATCTCGGCCGAAGTGATCACCTTGGCCCCGTCGGCGGTCATTTCCTTGAAGGTCGCATCGGGTAGTTTGTCACCAACGGCAATCGTCATGATGTCCTCGTGTGAAAAGCAGGGAAGGTTACTTGCGATAGCGAAATCAGGCATCTCCCGCAACCGCCGACAAGGCCTGGATCAAGGGAAAGCCCGGATCGGGACTCGGATCAAGGGAAGGGCAGAACGCCCTCGACCGCGCCTTGCGCACTTGTCAGGGTGTAATACAACCCGCCATCGGTCGGTGTCGCTGACGGCCGGTCGAGGATCGGTATGGTAAACACCAGCCGGCCGTCCTTTTCGCTGCGCGCCGGCGCCCCGAACATGTAGTCGCGTTCGCCGGCGACAAAGAAATCCGCAGCCTCCGGATCGCCGGGAAAGGTCGCCTCGACGACCAGCGTCTCGTGGTCGCCGGGCAGGACCTTGATGCCGAAATCGGCCTTGGCAGGGGCGGGTAAGGTGGCAAGGGCCGCCTTCACCAGCGCCGCATCCTCGGCATTGTCGGGATCGGCGGCGGGATCGACGCTCAGCCGCGTCTGGACCGGGATGCAGATCGTCTCGCAGATGCCGAGAAAGATGTCGGCATCGATGACGGCCGCATCCCTAGGTGACGACAGGGTGAATGTCACCGGCAGCGAAACCGGATGGTTGTAGCCGGCCCATTTGCCGTAGCCGTCGTCATGGCGCTGCGGCGGCGGGAAGGAAAACGCCGCATCGGTGATGTTGGTGCTGGCCGAGACGTCGATCTGCGGCGGCACGCCGGCATCGCCCGGATCGCGCCAATAGGTCTTCCAGCCGGGCTTGAGCGCAATGTCGAGCACGCCATGGATGCGCCCGGCCTCGTCGGCCTTGCCTGATGTCACCAGCCGCACCTTGCCGCCTTCGCTGTTGTACCAGTCCGAAGAGGAAGCCGCGGCGGGAAGGGCTGCTCCGCATCCGATGGCGGCGCCGAGCAGCAGGATTTTCAAGCTTTGCATGGCGGTGATTTGATCGTCCGTTCATGGCCGCGCAATGTTTTCATGGCGCTCTGCGTATCATATTTGCGTGACCTTTGGGCGAGGAACAGTCGAGTTCAAGCATTCCGCCAGGTTCGATACGAGCTGGAGAATCGTTTGCGCCAGCTATTGGGCTTTGGGCGAATCGCGCGCGGCGCATCTTTTCGGCGTCCCGGAAACGCGTTACGCTCCCTCCATGGACTTGTTGCGCCACAAGAAGACGGCCGGCGGACGCGGCTTTCTCGACGACCAGTTCCTGATTGCCATGCCCGGCATGAAGGACGACCGTTTCACGCGCTCCGTCATCTACATCTGCGCGCACAGCGATGAAGGCGCGATGGGCCTGATCATCAACCAGACGCAGCAGATGCTGTTTCCCGATCTTCTGGTGCAGCTCGGCATCATGAACGAGCAGGAGGCGATTAGGCTGCCGGCGCAGGCGCGCGACTTCGTCGTGCGCAATGGCGGCCCGGTCGACCGCAGCCGCGGCTTCGTCCTGCACTCCGGCGACTACCGGGTGGAATCCTCGCTCACCGTCTCCGACGACATCTGCCTGACCGCCACCGTCGACATCTTGCGCGCCATCTCGTCCGGTCGTGGGCCGCGACGCGCGCTGATGGCGCTCGGCTATTCCGGCTGGGGCGCCGGCCAGCTGGAAACCGAGATTGCCGAAAATGGCTGGCTGACCTGCCCGGCCACGCCGGAGCTTCTGTTCGACGCCGACATCGAACGCAAGTACGACCGCATCCTGGCCAGTATCGGCATCGACCTGGCGCATCTCAGCCTGGCGGCGGGGCACGCGTAACTCGCGAACAGTCGCGCGCAAACATTCGCAATTAGCTTAAGCCGCCCCCACCTTCGTCATCCTAGGGCGAAGCAGGAGCGAAGCTCCGTCGCGGAGACCCTAGGATCCATTCCGTGCCCTCGATCGAAGGGCGCAGAGGTGCAGAATTCTGCACCGTTTTCAACGCCTTAACGTCACGGCATGGATCCTAGGGCCTGCGCCGCGTCGCTGCGCTCCTTGCTTCGCCCTAGGATGACGAAGCGATAAGCGTCTCGGCCAATCGCCGAGGTTCGCGCTTTGGACGACGCGCCTGACTCCGCGTCAAGCTTGCGTCATCGGATACTGCTCTTTCAGAGCCTTCAGCACCTGGTCGCCGGGCATCGGTGCGCCGAACATGAAGCTCTGCACGTATTCGCAACCCATCTGGCGCAGTTCCAGCGCGTCGCTTTCGTCGGAAATGCCTTCGGCCACCACTGACAGGCCGAGCTCATGCGCCATGTTGACCATGGATTTGAGCAGCACCGCACGCTTCGGCGTCGCGTCGTCGACGAAACTCTTGTCGATCTTGATGGTGTCGAAGGGGAAGCGCGTCAGATAGGCGAGCGACGAATAGCCGGTGCCGAAATCGTCGAGCGACAGGCCGATGCCGAGCTGCTTCAGCTTGGTCAGCACATGCGAGGTCTGCTCGGGATTGTCCATGACCAGCGATTCGGTGAGTTCGAGCCGGAAGCAGCGCGGCTTGAGATTGGCGCGCGCGATGACCGAGCGGACATCGCTGACCAGGTCGCGGCGGATCAGCTGGCGGCTGGACAGATTGACCGATACCGACAGCGGCGTGTCGCCGATCTGCTTTTGCCAGCCGGCGAGGTCCTCGGCCGCCTGCTGCATGGCAAACAGGCCAAGCTGCACGATCAGGCCGCAGCTTTCGGCGACCGGGATGAAATCGCCCGGTGGAATCATGCCGCGGCGCGGGTGGTCCCAACGCAGCAGCGCTTCGAAGCCGGCGATGCTGCCATCCTCCAGCCGCACGATCGGCTGGTAGGCGAGGGTGAATTCGCGTCGCTCGATGGCGCGGCGCAGATCGGATTCGAATTGCAGCCGGTCGGTGCCGACGGTGCGGAAGGCAGGCCGGAACGGCTCGATCCTGTCGCCGCCGAAGCGCTTGGCCTGGTGCATGGCAAGCTCAGCGTCCTTGACCATGTCCTCGGCCGAAGTCTGCGCCGAAGTCCAGGTGATCAGGCCGATCGAGGCGGTCAGAACGATCTCGCGCTTGGCGAAGGTGATCGGGTTGTTGATCGCGTGCTTGATGGCGTCGGCGACCGCCGCGATGCGGGAAGGGTCCTGCTCGGACAGCAGCATCAGGGCGAACTGGTCGCCGGCAAAGCGCGACAGCGAATCCTTCGGCTTCAGCAGCCGGTGCAGGCGGCGTGCAATGGTGAGCAGGATGGTGTCGCCGGCCGAGATGCCAAGCCCGTCATTGACCTGCTTGAAGCGGTCGATGTCGATGACGAAGACGGTGGGCCGCACCTTCTCTTCGGTGCGCGCAATCGAGATGATCGCTTCCAGCCGGTTCATCAGAAGTTCGCGGTTGGGCAGGCCGGTCAGATTATCGTGAACGGCGTCGTGCAGCAGCCGTTCCTCGGACTTTTTCTGCTCGGTGACGTCGACCATGGTGCCGACGCAGCGAATCACTTCGCCGTCCGAACCGATCACCGGCCGTGCTCTCAGCGAGAACCAGTGGTAGTGCCCGTCGGCGCCGCGCAGGCGGAAATTCTGCGACACCCGGCCGCGCCGGTGCTCGAGCACCACGTCGAGCGTGGTGCGGAACGTGTCACGATCGTCGGCATGCAGCACCGGCAGCCAGTTGCGGGCCGCACCCCCCAGGCTGTTGGGCGCAAGGCCAAGCTGGATGCTGACATCGGGCTTGGTGACGACGCGGTCGCGCAGCACGTCCCAGTCCCACACCGTGTCGCCGGAGCCGGCCACCGCCAGCGCCTGGCGCTCGAGGTCGGAGAACAGGCCCTGATGCAGCGCGCCGCCGGCAAAGGCATGCTGCATGACGGTGAAGCCGATCAAAAGGATGATCAGGATCAGCCCGCCGCCCAAGGCCGGCTGGGCGATGTCGTTGTCGAGCATGCCGGTGATCGCCATCCACGATCCGCATAGCCAGAGCAGCACCATCACCCAACTCGGCACCAGCATGATGGCGCGGTCGTAACCACGAATACCGAGCAGGATGATGAGGCCAAGCCCGGTGAGCGCGGTGGCGGCGAAGGACAACCGGGCAATGCCGGCGGCGACGGCCGGATCGACGATGGCCACCCCGGCGATCAGCAGCAGGCCGAGGATCCAGACCACCGCGCCATAGCTGAAATGGCCGTGCCATCGGTTGAGATTGAGATAGGCGAACAGGAACACAACGAAGGTCGCCGCAAGCGCCACCTCCGTTCCCGCTCGCCACATCTGCTCATTGCCGGGCGATATCTCTATGATCTTGTTTAAAAAGCCGAAATCGACGCAAATATAGGCCAGCACCGCCCAGGCGAGGGCCGCGGTCGCCGGGAACATCGAGGTTCCCTTGACGACGAAAAGGATGGTCAGGAACAGCGCCAAAAGGCCGGCGATGCCGATGACGATGCCGCGGAACAGCGTGTAGGAATTGACTGAGTCCTTGTAGGCTTCCGGCTCCCACAGATAGACCTGCGGCAGCTTGGGCGAGGCAAGTTCGGCGATGAAGGTGATCACCGTTCCCGGGTTCAGCGTCACCCGGAACACGTCGGCGTCGGGGCTCGACTGGCGGTCCAGCGCGAAGCCCTCGCTGGGTGTGATCGCGGCGATGCGGGTGGCGCCGAGATCGGGCCAGAAGATGCCGGAATTCACCAGCCGGAAGTGCGGCGCCACGATCAGGCGATCGAGCTGCTGGTCGGTGGTGTTGGCGAGCGCAAACACCGCCCAGTCACCGGTCGAGCGCGCGTCATTGGCCTCGACCTCGATGCGCCGCACGATGCCGTCAGGGCCGGGCGCGGTCGACACCTGGAAGTTCTCGCCCTGGTCGCGGTAGATCAAGACGGCGCGCGACAGGTCGAGCGCGACATCGTCGCGGGCAATCTTGATCGGTTCGACGGCGAAGGCCGGAAGCGCCGCGCAGAGCGTGACGACAGCCGCCAGAACAAAGGCCAACAGCGACCCGTTTCGCAGGAAATTCGTCAAAAATCAGTCCTTCGTTCCAGCGCCCGGCGGATCGTCCGCGATCCGGGCGTAGAGGTAGTGGTCCTGCCAGATGCCGTTGATCCTGAGGTAGGATCGCAAAAGTCCTTCGCGCCGGAATCCGGCTTTTTCAAGCACTCGGATCGACCGTGCGTTGTCGGGAATACAGGCAGCTTCGATCCGGTGCAACCTCAGCGTATCAAAGGCGAAGCGGCAGACCACCTTGACCGCGTCGGTCATCAGGCCGCGGCCGCCAAACCGCTCGCCGATCCAGTAGCCGACATGGCCGCTTTGCGAGACGCCGTGGCGGATGTTGCCCAGCGTAATGCCGCCGGCGAGCTTGCCGCTTGCCTTCTCGAAGATGAAGAAGGCGATGGCGGTTCCCTGTGCATAGTCTTCGCGGTAGCGGCCGATGCGCAGCCGCCAGGCGGTGCGGTCGAGCTCATCGGGCGTCCAGCGCGGCTCCCACGGTTCGAGGAAGCCGCGGCTTTCGCCGCGCAGCGCCGACCATTCGCGATAGTCGTTGGTGTAGGGCACGCGCAGCGTGACCCGGTCGCCCTTCAGTGCCGGCAGGTCACGGCGAAAGAAAGGGAGCGCGAACACGGGGCGCGCCTTGAGGGGACTTAGACGGCGAGCTTGCGGGCCGTGGTGTGCGTGCCCGCAAGCGAATCGAGGATCGCCTCATAGGGCGCGAGCGTACCCACGGGGCCGACGGCAGTCAGCGTCGGCTTGGTCGAAAACAGCCGTGACGACAGGTCGGTCAGCCGCTCGATGGTCAGCGCCGACAGTCGTTCCATCAACTCCTCCTTGGCGATCGGCCGGCCGAACAGAAGCAGCTGCCTGGCGATCTGCGAGGCGCGGCTTGCGGGGCTTTCCGCCGACATGATCAGTCCGGCGCGGTATTGCGCACGCGCCCGATCGAGTTCCTCCTGCAGGATGTTTTCGCCTGCCTTCTGCAGCTCGTCGATGATGACGGGCACCAGTTCGGCGATGTCGCTCTGCCCGGTCGCGGCGTGCACGCCGAAAATGCCGGTGTCGGAAAAGCCCCAGTGGAAGGCATAGACGGAATAGCACAGGCCGCGCTTTTCGCGCACTTCCTGGAACAGCCGCGATGACATGCCGCCGCCGAGGATCATCGACAGCACCTGCGAGGCATAGAAGTCGCGCACATGATAGGCGCGGCCTTCGAAGCCGAGCACGATCTGCGCATCCATCAGGTCGCGATCCTCGCGGAAATCGCCGCCGACATACTGCGCATATTGCGGCATCGTGCTGTCGGCCTTGCTGCGGAAGCCGCCGAGCTGCTTTTCGACTTCGCGCACGAAATTGTCGTGTTTGATGTCGCCGGCCGCGACGATCACCATGCGCTCGGCGCCATATTGGCGTTCGATGAAATCGTGCAGCTGTTTGGAGGTGAAGGATTTGACGGTTTCCGGCGTGCCGAGGATCGAGCGGCCGATCGTCTGGTGGCGGAACGCCGTCTCGGTGAAACGGTCGAAGACGATGTCGTCGGGCGTGTCGTGCGCGGCGCCGATCTCCTGCAGGATCACATGCTGCTCGCGCTCCAGCTCCTGCGGGTCGAACTCGGACTCCTGCAGGATGTCGGCAAGAATATCGACCGCCAGCGGAACGTCGTCGGACAGCACCCTGGCATAGTAGGATGTCGTCTCGACGCTGGTGGCGGCGTTGATCTCGCCGCCGACATCCTCGATTTCCGAGGCGATTTCGAAGGCCGTGCGCCTTTTCGTGCCCTTGAAGGCCATATGCTCGAGCAGATGGGCCATTCCGTGCTCTTCGTCACGCTCATTGCGAGCGCCCGACTTGACCCAGGCACCAAGGGCAACGGATTCGAGGCTTGGAAGGGTTTCGGTGGCGACTGTCAGGCCGTTCGACAGACGGCTTACCTCAACACCCATATGGCAAGTACTCCCTAACGCGCTGCCCTTGAGTGGCGGCTCACGTAATCTTCCACCATTTTCAGGTCGGATGGAAGTACCGTGTATTTTTCGTCGGCTGACATCAAGGAGCCCAGCCAGGCAGGCAGGGCTGGCGACACGCCGCAGGCGGCTTCGACAGCCGCCGGGAACTTGGCCGGGTGCGCCGTACCCAGCACCACCATCGGCACGGCGCCGTCAGCCTTGCCGGCGGCGACATGCATGGCCGCCGCCGTATGCGGGTCGAGCAGATAGTTGCTGGTTTCCAGCGTCGAGCGGATGGTGGCCGCGACCTCATCCATACCGGCGCGGCCGGCGTCGAATTCGGCCCGCATCCTGGCCATTTCAGCCGTTTCGATGGTGAAGGCTCCGGACTGTTTCAGCCCGGCCATGTAGCGCCGCACGGTCGCTGCATTACGATCGGAGGCCTCGAACAGCAGCCGCTCGAAATTCGACGACACCTGGATGTCCATCGATGGCGATGTCGTCGCAAACACGCCCTTGGTGCGGTATTCGCCGGTCGCGAAAGTGCGCGCCAATATGTCGTTATCGTTGGTGGCGACGATCAGCCGCTCGATCGGCAGGCCCATCTTCTTGGCGGCGTAACCGGCAAAGATGTCGCCGAAATTGCCGGTCGGCACGGTGAAGGAAACGGGCCGGTCCGGCGCGCCGAGCGAAAGCGCCGAGGAAAAATAATAGACGATCTGGGCCATGATGCGGGCCCAGTTGATCGAATTGACGCCCGACAGCGAGACGCCATCGCGGAAGGCATGGTCATTAAACATGTCCTTCAACAACCCCTGGCAGTCGTCGAAATTGCCTTCGATGGCCAGCGCCTGGACATTGGCTGCGGTCGATGTCGTCATCTGCCGCTGCTGCACAGGCGAGACGCGGCCATGCGGGAACAGCACGAAGATATCGGTGCGGTCGCGGCCGGCAAAGGCGTCGATGGCCGCACCGCCGGTGTCGCCCGAAGTGGCGCCGACGATCGTGGCGCGCTGGCCGCGCTCTGCTAGCACATGGTCCATCAGCCGGGCCAGCAGCTGCATTGCGACGTCCTTGAAAGCCAGTGTCGGACCGTGGAAGAGCTCGAGGATGAAAGTGTTGGGGCCGGTCTGTACCAGCGGGCAGACGGCCTGGTGGCGGAAGGTGGCGTAGGCTTCGCGCACCAGGCGCTCAAACACGGGTGCCGCGATCTCGCCGCCAAGGAACGGCGTCAGCACGCGGATGGCGAGGTCGGGATAAGGCAGGCCGCGCATGGCGCGGATATCGGCTGCCGAAAACTGCGGCCACTCGCGCGGCACATAGAGCCCACCGTCGCGTGCCAGTCCGGCCAGCACCGCGTCCGAAAATCCCAGCGCGGGTGCTTCCCCGCGAGTACTCACATATTGCATGTCACAGACCCGTTGCCGCTTGGCGTTTCCGTTCACCACAGAGTGGTTAATTTCTGCGCTGGCTCAGTCGCATTTTTGCCGCGCCGTTGCTATACGTCACCAGCTTTGCGAGAGGGAAGTGCAGTTTCATGGCGTTCTATTCGTTCAACCGTCGCTTTGTCGCGGGTCTGGCGCTCGCCGGCTTTATGCTTGCCGCCGCCGGCTGCCAATCGAGCGACAATGGCATCCTCAACCTCGGAATAGGCAAGAAGACCGATCCGAATGCGCCAATACCGCCGCAGGACCCCAAGGTGCTCGCCAGCCAGTTGCAGGCCTATTGCCCGAAAGTGACGTTGCGTGACGGCACCGCCTATTTCAACACCTACGCCAAGGGCGCGTCGCAACCGAAAAAGAAAAAGGCTGACGCCGCGCAGGATGCCGAGGCCGCTGCCGCCGCGCAGACGGCGCCGGATGGCACCATCGTCGATCCGAACAAGGATCCGACCAAGATCATCTACCAGGCCTCCATCAGCGAGGTGAGCCGCGATTGCAGCCGCGCCAACGGCCAGCTGACGATGAAGATTGGCGTTGCCGGCAAGATCGTGCCGGGACCGATGTTCACCCCCGGCACCATCACCATGCCGATCCGCATCGCAGTCATGCATGGCACCGACGTGCTTTATTCGCAGATCCATCCCTATCAGATCCAGGTCAGCGATCCCTCGACCGCCACCCAGTTCGTCTTCACCGATTCCAACGTCGTTGTGCCCGAGCCGTCCGCCAAGGACTACCAGGCCTTTGCCGGCTATGACGACACCGCGCCGGCGGCTGCGGACAAGAAGTCCGGCAAGAAAAAGAAGCGCGCTCCGGCGACGAACTAGGCATCGCCTAGGGGGCGTCGCAGCTGCGACGCTGGCTGCCAACTCTTTGAAAGATCGAAATGATCTGACCATGACCCTGCAGGAACGCGCCTGCAGGCAGCTGCCGTTTGCGCTTTAAATCGTGATCCATGCCATCTAGCGCACTTGACTGATCCATATCCCGGCGGTTATACGTCAATCAATAGCTCGCAGGTTATTGATCCCGATGCCGTACGCCCACGATACTCTTTTCAGAACCCTTGCCGACCCGACCCGGCGGGCCATTTTCGAGCGCCTGTGCCGCCAGGGTGAGCAGACTGTGGGGGCGCTGACGGCGCAGTCCGGGGTCTCGCAGCCGGCGGTGTCGAAGCATCTCGGCGTCCTGAAGCAGGCCGGCCTGGTGCTCGACCGCCACGCCGGACGACAGACCCACTACAGCGCGCTGCCCGCAGCACTTGGTCCGCTGACGGACTGGACGGTTCAGATGACGGGGTTTTGGGAGAGCCGCTTCGACGATCTCGAGGATCTGCTGAAAAGGATGGACCAGTGAGCAAGCCGGAACTGCGCACCGTCGTCGTGGAACGTGAAATATCCTGGCCGGCGGAAAAGATCTGGCGCGCGTTGACGCAGCCGCATCTGATGGAGGAGTGGCTCATGAAGAACGATTTCAAGCCTGTCATCGGCCACAGCTTCAATCTTCGCGGCGACTGGGGCGGCGTGCTCGATTGCGAGGTGCTGGCCATCGAGCAGAACAGGACGCTGTCCTACAGCTGGGATTTTGCGCATGAGGATGCAGCCTACAATCTGAAGAGCGTGGTGACGTTCACGCTCACGCCCACCAGCACGGGAACCCATCTGCGCGTCGAGCAGTCGGGCTTCCACCCCGATCAGAAACAGGCCTATGGCGGCGCCAGGGCCGGGTGGCAGCAATTCCTCACCAGGCTGGAGCAGCTTCTGGCGAAGCCAGATTGAGGCCTGCCGGCCCAATTCAGCGCCATGCCCCGATTGCGGGGCCACCGAACGAAAAAAAAGGAGAAAATCGATGAAGATCAAGCTGACCAGCGTCTACGTGGACAACCAGGACAACGCGCTGCGTTTTTACACCGACGTGCTGGGTTTTGCCGTGAAGGCCGACTTCAGCAATGGGCCTTTTCGCTGGCTGACCGTAACCTCGCCCGATGAACCCGAGGGAACCGAACTGCAACTCGCGCTCAACGACAATCCGGCCGCCAAAACCTACCAGCAGGCCATCTTCAAGCAGGGCCAGCCGGCGCTCATGCTGTTCACCGATGACATCAAGGGCGACTATGAGCGCATCAAGGGGCGCGGCGGTGCGTTCGCCATGGCGCCGACCGACGTGACCGGCTCGACCATCGCCCAGCTCAACGACAGCTGCGGCAATCTCATCCAGATCACCCAGCTGGCACGCTGGTAAGCGCACATTTTCAAGAGGAGGTGGCAATGAACTGGAGCAAGTGGATAAGGCAAACCCACCGTTGGCTGTCGATCATCTTCACGCTGACCGTGGCAGCCAATTTCATCACAATGGCATTCGGCCAGCCTCCGGCATGGGTGGTCTACTCGCCGCTGCTGCCGCTCTTCCTGCTGCTGTTCAGCGGGCTCTATATGTTCGTGCTGCCCTATCTCGCGAAATCGGTCGGTGAGCAACGCGCGCAAGGGTAGGGACGATGGCCAAGGCGCCCGGAAAATCGAAGGCCGCGAAGCCGGCCCCAGCCAAACCAGCGCCGGCCAAGCCGGTCCTGCTTTCAGGCGGCAACCCGCAAATCGCCAAGGCCTATGGGGATGCCCCCGTGCAGGCCTATATCGCGGCCATGCCGGGCTGGAAAAGCGATGTCGGGCGCCGCCTCGACGCGCTCATCGTTGGCGCCGTTCCCGGTGTCTACAAGGCGGTGAAGTGGAACTCGCCGTTCTATGGCATCGAGGGCGAAGGCTGGTTCCTCAGCCTGCATTGCTTCACCAGATACGTCAAAGTCGCCTTCTTCCGCGGCGCCTCGCTGGATCCCGTTCCTCCCGGTGGCTCGAAGCAGAAGGACGTGCGCTATCTCGACATTCATGAAGGCGAAGAGATCGACGAGACCAGGTTTGCCAGCTGGGTGAAGCAGGCCAGCAAATTGCCTGGCGAGAAGATGTGAACGGAGGAGACCATGAAGACCAGCGGTGCGAACAAGTCGGAGGCAGGACCTTCAGCCTCCGAGCGGATCGATGCCAGGATCCGCGAACTGGACGATTGGCGAGGCAAGACGCTCGCCAGCCTGCGCAAGACCATCCTCGACGCCGATCCTGAGATCATCGAGGAGTGGAAGTGGATGGGCAGCCCGGTATGGTCGCGCGACGGCATGATCGCCGTCGGCAACGCCCACAAGGACAAGGTGAAGCTGACCTTTTCGCACGGCGCCAGCTTGCCGGACCCTGACAAGCTGTTCAACAACGGCCTCAACGGCAAGGTGTGGCGGGCGATCGATGTTTCCGAAGGCGAGGAGATCGATGCGGATGCACTGAAAGAGCTCGTCCGCGCGGCGATTGCCTATAACAAGGCGAAGAAGAAGCCGGCTCGAGCCAAGGCGATCAAAGCCAAGGATTGAGTTAGTTTAGAGCAATTCCAGGAAAAGTGTGAAGCGGTTTTCCGTCCGGAATTGCGTAAAAACAAAGGCCTAGAGGGGTTCGCCGTTTCCGTGAAACGGTGAAACGCTTTAGGCGTCCGACCACTCGGATAGCGCGGCAATCACGCTTTTCAGTTCGGCCCAGCGGCGGATAACCGTTTCTGCGCCGGCCTCGGTCAGCGCGTCGGCGTGGCCGGGATAGCTGTGCGCGGCGCCGGTGAAGCCGATCACGCGCATGCCGGCAGCCCTGGCGCCGGCGACGCCGTGCACCGAATCCTCGATGACGAAGGTGTTGGCCGGATCGGCGTTGAGTTTCTCCGCCGCAAACAAGAAAACGTCCGGGGCGGGCTTGGTCTTCTTGCTTGGTATCTCCAGCGCTGAAAAAATCCGGCCGGCGAAGAACGGCAGCAGGCCTACCTTCTCCAGCATGAATTCGATCCTCTCGGAGCGTGAATTCGAGCACACGCAGCGCGGCGCGGTGACCGCAGCCACCGCCTCGCGCGCGCCGTCGATGGCGCGCACGTCGCTGCGCAATTTGCGGTCGACCAGCTCTTCGGCGCGGTCGATCATCGAGGCCTGGAACGGGATGGCGGACTTCTCCTCGACCCGCATCATGATGTCCTTGAAGGTCAGCCCGGCATAGCTTTCGGCGATCTCCTCGGCCGATATTTCGAAGCCGGCGAGTGTCAGCAGTTCGGCCTCGACACGGGCGGCGATGATTTCGGAATCGACGAGCACGCCGTCGCAATCGAAGATGACAAGATCTGGCTGGGGCATGGCAATCCGGAACGAGGGAGGATGGTGGGTGGCCCGACAGGGCTCAGGCGGCGCGGCATACACCAACAGGCCGGGCTGCGCAAATTAACGACATCAGGGCAGCCGGGCTGGTTACGCCCTTCACCGAATATTTACGCTGATCGGTAACCATAACGGGGAGTAAACAGTAACGCGTGCTTTGGGTGTAAACATGTCTGCCGTGCGTCTTCTCGACGACCTTTCTCACGCTCCCCAGCAATCCGAGTGGCTGGACACGATCCTCAAGGGCGATTGCGTCGCCGCGCTCGACCGGCTGCCGGAAAGATCCATCGACGTCATCTTCGCCGATCCGCCCTACAATCTGCAGCTCGACGGCGACCTGCACCGGCCAGACCAGTCCAAGGTCGATGCCGTCGACGACGACTGGGACCAGTTCGAGAGCTTCGAGGCCTATGACGCCTTTACCCGCGCCTGGCTGCTGGCGGCGCGCCGCGTCCTGAAGCCCAATGGCACCATCTGGGTCATCGGCTCCTATCACAACATTTTCCGGGTCGGCGCCAAGATGCAGGATCTCGGCTTCTGGATCCTCAATGATGTCGTCTGGCGCAAGACGAACCCGATGCCGAATTTCCGCGGCCGCCGCTTCCAGAACGCGCATGAGACCATGATCTGGGCCTCGCGCGACCAGAAGGGCAAGGGCTACACCTTCAACTACGAGGCGATGAAAGCCTCCAACGACGACATCCAGATGCGTTCCGACTGGCTGTTTCCGATCTGCACGGGCGGCGAGCGGCTGAAGAACGACAATGGCGACAAATTGCATCCGACGCAGAAGCCGGAAGCACTGCTTGCCCGCATCATGATGGCTTCGACCAAGCCTGGCGATATCGTCCTCGACCCGTTCTTCGGCTCCGGCACCACCGGCGCCGTCGCCAAGCGCCTTGGCCGCCACTTCGTCGGCATAGAGCGCGAGCAGGCCTATATCGACGCCGCCAATGAGCGCATCGACGCGGTGCGGCCGCTTGAAACCGCCGATCTCACCGTGCTGACAGGCAAGCGCGCCGAGCCGCGTGTCGCCTTTGTCAGCCTTCTCGACACCGGGCTGATGCAGCCCGGTGCGACACTCTATGATTCCAAGAAGCGCTGGGCCGCCAAGGTGCGCGCCGACGGCACCGTGGCGATCGGCGACAGCGCCGGCTCGATCCACAAGATCGGCGCCGAAGTGCAGGGTCTGGACGCCTGCAACGGCT
Organism: Mesorhizobium sp. P2_E7; assembly: GCF_056403855.1. Taxonomy (NCBI): domain Bacteria; kingdom Pseudomonadati; phylum Pseudomonadota; class Alphaproteobacteria; order Hyphomicrobiales; family Phyllobacteriaceae; genus Mesorhizobium; species Mesorhizobium sp. P2_E7. Next base: position 70,028 of record NZ_JBFUER010000002.1, read on the forward strand.
GGACCTTCTGGCACTATGAGCGCTCGGGCGGCCTGACCCCGATCGACGAATTGCGCCGCATCGCCAGGCTCGGCATGGAGCGGGCAGGGGCCTGATCGGCCTCCCCGCTACCGCCTCAGACTTTTATCCCAAAACGCTCAAGGTCCGCCTTGAGCGTTTTTGCGTCGGTGAACAGCACCGCCTGCCAGCCGGCCGCCTTGGCGCCGTCGACGTTCTTCTGGCTGTCGTCGATGAACAGCGTCGCCGACGGTTCGAGGCCGAATGCGGCGACGTGATGGTCGTAGATGGCGCGGTCGGGCTTGATCTCACGGATATCGGCCGACACGGTGACGCCGCGCGGGCGGCTGAGAAAGTCGAAGCGCAGCCTCGCTTCGGCAAGCGTGTCGGCGGCGAAGTTGGTCAGCATGGTCACGTCGTGGCCGCTCTCGATCAGGCCGAGCATGATGGCGACGCTGTCCTCATAGGCATGCGGCACCATCTCGTGCCAGTGGCGGCGAAAATTGCGAATGTTTTCGGCATGATCGGGATGCTCGGCGATCAGCAGCGCTTCCGCCTCTTCCCACGTCCGGCCACGGTCCTGCTCGATGTTCCAGTCATGCGTGCAGACATTGTCGAAGAACCACTTGCGCTCCTCGGCATCCGGGATCAGACGGCTGAACGGAATGTTCGGGTCGTAGTGGATCAGCACGCGGCCGATGTCGAACACGATGTGGCGGATTTCAGTCATCTTTATCCCTTCAATGCGGGCGGTGCTTTTAGGTGCATGTCGCCCAAAAGTGTGCAGCGGTTTTGGGAAAACGACATGCACAAAACAAACAACCCAAAGCGCGTCGCGGTCTGATCAATCACACACGACGCGCTTTGGTCGCGCCCGGTATCGCCGCTTCGATGACCTTTTTCATGACGGTCGGTAGCGCTTCCCCCGAAATGTCATGGGCCAGCGACCAGAAATGTCCTTCCGGCGCATCACTTTTCACCTGCGCGTGAAAGACTTCGAGCTCGAGCGCGAAATGGGTGAAGACATGCGCGATCTCACCGGCGCGCCGCCAGTCGGCGGGGAAGGGTGCGGCGTCCGCAGTCGTCGCGCCATCGATCCGCGCGGTCCAGCCGGTGGTCGGCACTTCGGTCATGCCGCCGAGCAGGCCTTTGTCCGGCCGCTTACGCAACAGTATGGCGCCGTCGCTGCGTTCGGCGACGAAGGCGGCGCCCCGCCTCAGCGGCTTGTCGGCCTTCGGCAGGCGGAACGGAAAACGTTCGGGATCGCCGGACAGAATGGCGCTGCAATTCTCGCGCACCGGGCACAGCATGCAGCGCGGCCGCTTTGGCGTGCAGATCGTGGCGCCTAGATCCATCATCGCCTGGGCGAAGTCGCCGGGCCTTGTCTGCGGCACCAGTTTTTCGACCAGCGCACGGATTTCAGGCTTTGCCTCGCTGAGCGGCGTTGCGATGGAATAGAGCCGCGTGATGACACGTTCGACATTGCCGTCGACGACGGCTGCCGGCCGGTCGAAGGCGATGGCCGCGATCGCCGCCGCCGTATAGGCGCCGATGCCCGGCAGTTCCCGCAAACCCGCTTCGTTGTCGGGAAAGCGGCCGCCGCGTTGCGCAACGAGATCGGCGCAGGCCTTGAGATTGCGGGCGCGCGAATAATAGCCAAGCCCGGCCCAGGCCTTCATCACATCCTCGGTTGGTGCCGCGGCAAGTGCCTCCACATCAGGCCATTTTTCGACGAAAGCGCGAAAATAGGATTTTACCGCTTCGACCGTGGTCTGTTGCAGCATCACCTCCGACAGCCAGATCCGATAAGGATCCGCCCGTGCGCCGCCGGCCGCAGCGCGCGGCGCAATGCGCCACGGCAGCTCGCGGTGGTGCGCGTCGTACCATCCGAGCAGGCGTGAAGCGATCTCTCCGGATGCGGCCTTGCGGGTCTGTTCGTGCAGTGCCATTGATCGCGGGCTGGCTCTAGGCTGGTGGGGAGCGTGGCTGGAGAACGTACATGGCAGGGAGAACGCCTTACGGCAATCCCGTTCCGGTGAGCGATCTCGCCACCCAGATCCTCGATCCCGTGCTGCGCAAGCGGGCCGGCATCTCGATCGGGCTGGTGCAGTCGTGGGAAGAGATTGCCGGGCCGCGGCTTGCCGGCCATTCGCGCCCGGAAAAAATCCAGTGGCCGCGCCGCATGCATGAGGACGACCCGTTCGAGCCGGCGACGCTGGTTATCGCCTGCGAAGGCATGGCGGCACTGCATCTGCAGCACGAGACCGGCGAAATCATCAACCGCGTCAACGCTTTCCTTGGCTTCAACGCGATCGGCCGGATCCGGATCGTGCAGAAGCCGGTGCTATCGGAGAAAGCCCGTCCGAAACCGGTTCCCAGGCCTCTGACACCTGTCGAGAAGGCCAAATTGTCCGATACCGTCGGCAAGATCGAGGACGAAGGCCTGCGCGCCTCGTTGGAGCGGCTGGGCGCCACCATTCTTGGCGAAAGGAAGCGGCCGGGGTAATCAACCGGTAATCAGCCGGTCATGAACCCGTCACCAATCTCGCGCATTCGTGATGATGCATATAGAGTTAGGCGATTGGAATGGGGACGGCGATGCCTTAATTCCCGCCAACTCTCGCCTTTTCTAGCCTTTGCATTGCAAAATCCAACCATAGTCAGGTGATTCGCATGAACCGTAGCTTGTCCCGCAGAAACCTCCTGTCGTCGCTGGCAGCCATTCCGGCAGTGGCACTGCTCGCCGCATGCAGCGATTCCGGCGAGGATGCCAAGGCGGCGGACGTCAAGCCTGCAACGCCTGCCGTGCCGGCTGCGACGCCTGCCACGCCGGCCGCCGCCAAGGCGCCGGACTCGACGGGCGACGTCAACATGGCGGAATTGCTGAAGCCCGGCGCTCTACCCGACAAGCAGCTCGGCAAGGACGACGCCAAGGTCACCATCGTCGAATATGCCTCGATGACCTGCCCGCATTGCGCGCATTTCGCCGCGACCACCTTCCCAGAGTTGAAGACCAAGTACATCGACACCGGCAAGGCCCGCTACATACTGCGCGAATTCCCGTTCGATCCGAGCGCCGAGGCCGGTTTCATGCTGGCGCGCTGTTCAAAGGATAATTATTTCCCGATGGTCGACGTGCTGTTCAAGCAGCAGGCCAACTGGGTCGGCGTCAACAATACCAAGGATGCGCTGCTGCAGATCTCCAAGCTCGCCGGTTTTACACAGGAGTCCTTCGAGGCCTGCTTGACGGACCAGAAACTTCTGGACGATGTGAGATCGGTCCAGAAGCGCGGCGCCGATGAATTCAAGGTCGACTCGACGCCGACCTTCTTCATCAACGGAAAGACCTACAAAGGTGCGATGTCGATTGAGGAAATATCGGCCATCATCGACCCTCTGCTCTGACGTCCAGCCGGCGCCGGAGCGACTGCGCTTTGGCGACTGCGCACCTCTGCGACCTGTAGGCAGGCGCGAATGAAGTTTTCGCGCCTCCGTCTCCTCGGCTTCAAGTCCTTCGTCGAACCCGGCGAGTTCGTCATCGAACGCGGCCTGACCGGTATTGTCGGGCCGAACGGTTGCGGCAAGTCGAACCTTGTCGAGGCGATGCGCTGGGTGATGGGCGAAAGCTCGTACAAGAACATGCGTGCGTCCGGCATGGACGACGTGATCTTTTCCGGGTCGGGGACGCGGCCCGCGCGCAACACCGCCGAAGTCACGCTGTTCCTCGACAACAGCGACCGCACCGCACCCGCCGCTTTCAACGACGCCGATGAATTGCAGGTGTCGCGCCGCATCGAGCGCGAGGCCGGCTCGCTCTACCGCATCAACGGCAAGGAAGCCCGCGCCAAGGACGTGCAGCTTCTGTTCGCCGACCAGTCGACCGGCGCACGCTCGCCCTCGATGGTCGGCCAGGGCCGCATCGGCGAGCTGATCCAGGCGAAGCCCCAGGCGCGCCGCGCCCTGCTCGAAGAAGCTGCCGGCATTTCCGGCCTGCACACGCGCCGTCACGAGGCCGAGCTGCGGTTGAAGGCCGCCGAACAGAATCTGGAGCGGCTGGACGACGTCGTCGGCGAACTGGAGAGCCAGATCGAAAGCCTGAAGCGCCAGGCGCGCCAGGCCTCGCGCTTCAAGAACCTGTCAGCCGATATCCGCAAGGCCGAGGCGACGCTCCTGCATCTGCGCTGGACGCTGGCCAAGACCCAGGAAGGCGAGGCGCGCTCGGCACTTGCCGTTGCCACCGCTCTGGTCGGCGACCGCGCCTCGGCGCAAATGGCCGCCGCCCGCGAGCAAGGCATCGCCGCGCACCGGCTGCCTGATCTGCGTGACGCAGAGGCCGCGGCGGCCGCGGCCTTCCAGCGCCTGTCGATCGCGAAATCGCAGATCGAGGAGGAGGCTGGCCGCATCCGCGCCCGCCAGGCCGAGCTCGAGCGCCGGCTGCAGCAACTCGACGGCGACATTGCCCGCGAAGAGCGCATGGTGCGCGACAATGCGGATATTCTCGAGCGCCTGCGCGAGGAAGAGGCGACGCTCAATTCCGAAAATGCCGGTGCTGCCGAACGCGAAGCCACCACGCGCGCCGCTTTCGAGCAGGCCGATGCCACACTTGCCCAGAGTGAAGCAAAACTCGCCGCACTGACCGCCGAACGGGCTGAGGCCGCGGCGTCGCGCAACCAGATCGAGCGCACGCTGCGCGAGACCGCCGAACGCCGTGACCGTTTTGCCCGCCAGCTGGCCGATGTCGACCGCGAGCTGTCGGAAATCCTGTCGAAGGTCGCGGGCTTGCCCGACCCTGCCGAGAAGCGTGCGCTGGTCGAGGACGCGCTTGCCCGGCTGGAGGAAACCGAGGCCAACGCCATCACTGCCGAACAGGCGGTCGCCGAGGCGCGCGCCAGTGAGAGTGCCGCCCGCCCGCCGCTGCAGGACGCCCGGTCAGAACTCGCCGGGATCGAGACCGAAGCGCGCACGCTGGCCAAGATCCTAAACGCCGCCAGCGGCGATCTTTTCCCATCGGTGCTGGAACAGCTCAGCGTCGAACGCGGCTACGAGACCGCGCTTGGTGCTGCCCTTGGCGAGGATCTCGACGTGCCGCTCGACCGCAGCGCGCCGGTGCATTGGGGCGAAAGCCAGGTTCAGCCCGGCGATGCGGCTCTGCCCGAAGGCATCAAGAGCCTCGCCAGCGTGGTCAGCGCGCCTTCACAGCTTGCCCGCAGGCTGGCCCAGATCGGTATCGTCGACGCCGCCGATGGCCGCCGCCTGCAGGCGCTGCTTGCGCCCGGCCAGCGGCTGGTCAGCCGAGACGGCGCGCTGTGGCGCTGGGACGGCCTGACCGCCAGCGCCGATGCGCCGACGGCGGCCGCGCAACGGCTGGCGCAGAAGAACCGGCTGGCCGAACTCGATGCCGAAGCTGTGCAGGCGACGCAGATCGTGCGTGAGGCGGAAGCCGCCCTTGCCCAGGCCGAGCAGGCGCTGCGCCAGGCTAGCGAAGCCGAGCGCAACGCCCGCCAGGCCGGGCGCGATGCCCAGCACGGGCTGGACGCCGCCCGCAACGCGCTGGCCGAGGCCGAAAAGGCCGGCGGCGAACTGGCAAGCCGTCGCGCTGCCCTGGACGAGGCGCGCGCGCGTATCGTCGACAGCCACGAAGAGACAGCTGCCGCTTTCGCCGAGGCGGAAATGATGCTGCAGGACGCACCCGACCTCGGCGACCTGCAATTGCAGCTCGAACAATCCGCCGCCAATGTCGGCAGGGACCGTGCAACCCTTGCCGACGCGCGCGCCGTCCATGAGGGCCTCCGCCGCGAAGCCGAGGCGCGCACGCGCCGGCTCGATGCGATCGGCGCCGAACGCCGCAGCTGGCTGCAGCGTGCGGAAAATGCTTCGACCCAGATCGCTTCGCTTGGCGAGCGTAGGGCTGAAGCCGAGGCCGAGCGCGAAACGCTGGCCGACGCCCCCGACGAGATCGACGCCAGGCGCCGCGCGCTGCTGTCGCAGCTGACCGAGGCGGAGACTTTGCGCAAGGCGGCCGCCGACCGGTTGCAGGAGGCCGAGAACAAGCAGGCCGAACTGGACAAGGCCGCCACCGCGGCGATCCAGTCGCTGGCCGATGCCCGCGAAACCCGCGTCCGCGCCGAAGAGCGGCTGACCGCAGCCGACGAACGCCGGCTCGAGGTCGAGTCGCGCATCCAGGAAACCCTGAACACGCCGCCGCATCTGGTCATCCGCCACACCGGACTGGAGGCCGACAGCCCGATGCCGGAAATGGCCGACATCGAGCGCCAGCTCGACCGGCTGAAGGTCGAGCGTGAACGGCTGGGCGCCGTCAATCTGCGCGCCGAGGAAGAACAGAAGGAATTGTCCGACCGGTTGGAGACCATCGTCTCCGAGCGTGAGGACATCATCGAGGCGATCCGCAAGCTCAGGCAAGCGATCCAGAGCCTGAACCGCGAGGGCCGCGAACGGCTGCTCGCCGCTTTCGATGTCGTCAATGGCCATTTCCAGCGGCTGTTCTCGCATCTGTTCGGCGGCGGCACGGCCGAGCTGCAGCTGATCGAATCCGACGATCCGCTCGAAGCCGGGCTCGAAATCCTGGCGCGTCCGCCCGGCAAGAAGCCGCAGACCATGACGCTGCTTTCCGGCGGCGAGCAGGCGCTGACGGCGATGTCGCTGATCTTTGCCGTGTTCCTGACCAATCCGGCGCCGATCTGCGTGCTCGACGAAGTCGACGCGCCGCTTGACGATCACAATGTCGAGCGCTTCTGCAACCTGATGGACGAAATGGCCGCCACCACCGAGACGCGCTTCGTCATCATCACCCACAATCCGATCACCATGGCGCGCATGAATCGCCTGTTCGGCGTGACCATGGCCGAGCAGGGCGTCAGCCAGCTGGTCTCAGTCGACCTGCAAGCCGCCGAGGCGATGCGCGAGGCGAGCTGACTCGTCAGCGTGGCCTGTGGCCTCAATTCAGGCTTTCGACTATAGCAGCAACTGAAAATGGTCGGATCAGTGGGCCGACCTGATCGTGCCTATGGAGAACGTTGTTGCCTGTACTCGTCACTGGAGCCGCGGGGTTCATCGGAAGCCATGTCTGCCATCATTTGCTGAACCGCGGCGAAGCCGTCGTCGGCGTCGACAATATGAACGACTATTACGACCTGGCGCTGAAGCAGGGACGGCTCGCCCGTCTCCAGCCTCACAAGGGTTTTTCTTTTCACCAGCTCGACATCGCCGAACCCGGCGCGCTGGCCGATGCGCTGGCCGGACAAGGCATCGTCAGGGTCGTTCATCTGGCGGCACAGGCGGGCGTGCGCCATTCGCTGGACAATCCCCGGCTCTATGTCCGCTCCAACGTTGCAGGTCACCTCGAAGTGCTTGAATTCTGCCGCGCAACAGTCGGCTTCGAGCATCTGGTCTATGCCTCGTCGAGTTCGGTCTATGGCGGCAACCGCAAGGTGCCGTTTGCAGAGACCGACCAGGTCGACAGGCCGGTCTCGCTCTACGCCGCCACCAAAAAGGCCGATGAACTGATGAGCCACACCTATGCTCATCTCTTCGGCCTGCCGCAGACCGGCCTGCGCTTCTTCACCGTCTACGGCCCGTGGGGCAGGCCCGACATGGCCTATTGGCTGTTCACCCAGGCGATGCTCGAGGGCAGGCCGATCCGCGTGTTCAACAATGGCGAAATGTGGCGCGATTTCACTTATGTCGACGATGTGGTGAGAGCGGTCGTCGCCGTGCTCGACAAGCCGCCCTTGACTGAGGTTCCACCCAGCCGGCTCTACAATGTCGGCAACAACAGCCCGGTGCGGCTCGCCGACTTCATCGACACGCTGGAAAAGCTGCTCGGCGTAAAGGCGATCCGCCAGAGCGAGCCGATGCAGACCAGCGACGTCGAGCAGACTTATGCCGACATGACGGCGCTGGAACGCGATTTCGGCTTCAGGCCCAGCGTTTCGATCGAGGACGGCTTGAAAAAATTCGTCGACTGGTACCGGTCGGAATGGATGGCGAAGTCGGCAAAGAGCTGATTGCCGGGAATGGCAGGTCGCAGGACCATCAAGTTGCCCGCCGCCCATTCGGTGCGATTTCGCGGCCGAAGAGAGGGAAATTTAAGCGCAAGCTGGGAGATTGACGCCACGTCAAGGCGGGCGTGGGAGGCTTGCGGTGGAGCTGAACTACGATTTTGAGATGCAGTCGATCTTCCCGAAGGCTGTCTGGCTCGTTCCGGAATGCAAGGACCTACTGGACGGGCAGCGGATCGCCCACAATCTGAAAGGCAACTACGTCGCGGCCTTTGTCGACCCGGCGACCGCCGTTGCTCTCTGGCGAGAGACTGCCGACTTCAGATCGTCGTTCATAAAATCGGACTGGAGCACGTTGCCTTATGAAGGCGAAGCAGATGCGGGCAAGGCGAATTTTCTTATCCCCAAATTGATGGAGTTCCATGCCAAGGGCGCCAGCGGCAATTATGGTGCGGACGCCGTCCGCTATGCCGTCTGGGAACTTTTTGCCTTTACCAAGAAACTGACCATGGGCGAGGTTCTCGATGCGAACGGCAAGCCCACATGCTCGGATCTGACCCGTCAGAGAATGGGCAACGCCCGGCCGGCATCGAAGTTCGACGCCAACAAGGCGGTGATGGCAATGGTCTCCAACCCGAGAAATCATCCCGCGCGCGAGACGACGACGATGCAAGCATCGCCAGCCAAACCGACTGAAGCAGATCCCGGCCCGTTCGGCCGCGTCGCCCGTGTCTTTGGCCGCAAGACGAACTGATTGTTGTGCGGATCAACGCGCAACCTTCGGCCGCTTGAAAATGATGGGACGCATGGCGCCCTCAACTCAACTCATTATCCAAAGAAAGTTGCGCGAAACGAGTTCGTGTTTGTCGGCATTCGGCAGACGCCCGTTTATCGGAGGCCAAAGAAGCTCAGTATCGCAATCACGATGACGACCGCTCCGACGAGCCAAATTATGTTGTTCACGATGTCTCTCCCGAAAATTTGTTGCTGGGAGTGAACTCGTCAGAGCCTACTAATGTTCCCGCGTTTTTCTGCGTCGACACAAATGGCCGCCATCCCTTCGTCGGAGGTACGACCAAGGTCCGAGCAGCGTATGACTGAAGTCCTGTCGTCAGAGCTATAGGTCGAAGGGGGGCAACCTATGCCCTCTCAATACATTGCAACCGGGCTGCCGAGTATGAGTCCCTTCATCGGCGGTCAATCGGGTGCCCGCCATTCCCAAGAGAGTAGCGGGCTCCCGATTGTTGTGACACCGCCAAGCGGCGTGACGTTTCAAGAACGAGGCTAATAGTGACCTTTGTCCAGAGATCAGTGCCTGACCGCGCAACCACCCGACCCGCAAATGACAACGACAGTCCTACGGAAGTTTCTTCGGTCCTTGACCTCATGCCGGCGGCTGACGACGACAAGGTCGCTGACCTTGTCAGGCGAACAGAGCGCCTGGCAATCGCCGTGCTTATCGCGATGGGGATTTTGCTGATCTTGGCACCGGTGATCTACATTGCACTTGTTTACGGGATCTGAGACGGCCTGATTGGTCGTCTTCTCGGAAATCCTGAAAGGCCGACGGGCTTCCTCGCAAGGCAGATGCCTCACACCAAAGATCAGGTGATCGAACTGCGATACAGAGGGTCGTGCGCAGCGCTGCTTTGTCGGGTTGCGCAACTCCTCGGTCGGCTTTGAAGAGCGTCCTGCCAACAAGACCTTGGTGTCGAAATTCCCTCTTTCGACATGCCGTGTTCGCGCCGCGGGAACTGACGACGCCACTCGGAACCAAAGGGATGGGACGCGGTTATCCCCGCGAAGGGATAATTAGCAGATGGAAATATTGCAATGAAAACAATGATCGTGAGCGCTTTGGCGCTGTTCATGGCGATGCCGGCGGTAGCCTCGGCTGACGTAATCGTTACCACCCACCATCGACATAACCACAAGGTCGTCAAGATCATCAATGACCAGGGTCAACGCCTTCATCACCGCAAACACGGCACCGTTGCCTTCTACGACCACGGCCGCAGACATCATCGCCCGGATACAGTAATCATCAATGACCAGGGTCAACGGCTTCATCACCGTAAGCACGGCACGGTTGCCTTCTATGACCACGGTCGTAGACATCATCGCCCGGATACCGTTATCGTCACGGGCTCGATCGAGCGTCGCCATCATCGGCATCATCATCCCGTCATCATCCAGGACGACAGCGACTACTGATCGTCTTCGCACGGCCCGGCTCTGTGGATGGAGTCGGGTCGCGTGGGGGGCCGGATAGCCGCTGACGGCAGCTATTCATGGCGTCCGCAAATCATTGATTTCAAAAGGCATGTAAATTGGCTGGGGCGCCAGGATTCGAACCTGGGAATGTCGGTACCAAAAACCGATGCCTTACCACTTGGCGACGCCCCAGCAGGCGGGCTTTGCCCGCTGCGCGCGGCCTTATAGGACGAGCGGCACGAAAGCTCAATGCCGAGTTGGTCCCTGTGCAAAACTGATCCACCGCCTGGCACGGGTGCCCGCTATTCGCCCCAGACCGCCAGCTCATTGCCGGCCGGATCGTTGAAGTGGAACCGCCTGCCGCCCGGAAACGAGAAGATAGGCTTGACGATCGTGCCGCCGGCATTTTCGACGGCGTCGAGGGTTGCTTCCAGGTCTTGCGAATAAAGCACCGGCAGCGGTTTGGCCGTCGCCTCCACGCTATCGGCCTGGAAACCGCCGTCGAGCCCTTCGCCAAAGGCCGAATAGGTCGGCCCGTAGTCGGTGAACGACCACGAGAAGGCCGCGCTGTAGAAAGCCTTGACGCTGTCCAGCGTCCCGCCGGTCGCAGGCAATTCGAGATAGTCGAGTTTTCCGTTGAGTTTCATCACGCTACTCCCAACTTGTTCTCGATATGTTCTATATCGTGGGCGACTGGTCGGCAAGTCTTTTTGACGCAGCTTTTGCTTAATCGATTGTAGTGGCCGGGCTTGGCTGACCACGCCTTGCCTTTCGCACTGCAGCATAATAACGCTCGGGTCGTAACGCGGGGGAACCGGGCTTTTGGCTCCGGTGTTGTCTATCTTCCAGGACTTGGAGGGCGAGCATGACCAAATGGGTCTACACCTTCGGCGATGGCGCCGCGGAGGGACGCGCGGGCGACCGCAATCTTCTCGGCGGCAAGGGCGCCAATCTGGCCGAGATGTGCAGTCTTGGCCTGCCGGTGCCGCCGGGCTTCACCCTCACCACCGAAGTCTGCAACGCCTATTACGCCAACGGCAACAGCTATCCGGCCGCGTTGAAGGCCGACGTCACCGAAGCGCTCGACCATATCGGCCGGCTTACCGGGCGCCGCTTCGGCGATCCGTCGAAATTGCTGCTGGTCTCGGTCCGCTCAGGCGCCCGAGCCTCGATGCCGGGCATGATGGACACCGTACTCAATCTCGGCCTCAACGACGAGACGGTGGAAGCGCTGGCCACCGATTCCGGCGATGCCCGCTTTGCCTATGACAGCTACCGCCGCTTCATCCAGATGTATTCCGATGTCGTCATGGGCCTCGACCACGAAGTGTTCGAGGAAATCCTCGAGGACCAGAAGGCGAGCCTCGGCTACGAACTCGACACCGAACTGACGGCTGAGGAATGGCAGGGCGTCATTGCGCTCTACAAGGCCAAGGTCGAGGAGGAACTCGACAAGCCGTTCCCGCAGGACCCGCACGAGCAGCTCTGGGGCGCGATCGGCGCCGTCTTCTCCAGCTGGATGAACAACCGCGCCATCACCTACCGGCGCCTGCACGACATTCCCGAAAGCTGGGGCACGGCGGTCAATGTCCAGGCCATGGTGTTCGGCAATATGGGCGACACCTCGGCCACCGGCGTCGCCTTCACTCGCAATCCCTCGACCGGCGAAAAGATGCTCTATGGCGAGTTCCTGGTGAACGCGCAGGGTGAGGATGTCGTGGCCGGCATCCGCACACCGCAGAACATCACCGAGGCGGCGCGCATCGCCGCCGGCTCCGACAAGCCGTCGCTGCAGAAGCTGATGCCGGACGCGTTCCGCTCCTTCGTCGACATCTCCGACCGCCTGGAGCAGCACTACCGCGACATGCAGGACCTCGAATTCACCATCGAGCGCGGCAAATTGTGGATGCTGCAGACGCGTTCCGGCAAACGCACCGCCAAGGCGGCGCTCAAGATTGCTGTCGAAATGGCGCGTGACAAGCTGATCACCACCGAAGAGGCGGTCGCTCGCATCGATCCGGCCTCGCTCGACCAGTTGTTGCATCCGACCATCGATCCGAAGGCGCCGCGCGACGTCATCGGCGTCGGCCTGCCGGCTTCTCCGGGTGCTGCGACCGGCGAGATTGTTTTCTCCTCCGCCGATGCGGAAGAACTGAATACGCAAGGGCGCAAGGCGATCCTGGTGCGCATCGAAACCAGCCCTGAAGACATTCACGGCATGCACGCTTCGGAAGGCATTCTGACGACGCGCGGCGGCATGACCAGCCACGCCGCCGTGGTGGCGCGCGGCATGGGCAAGCCTTGCGTGTCGGGCGCAGGCTCGCTGCGCGTCGACTACAAGGCCGGCACCTTGATGTCGATGGGCCAGACCTTCCGCAAAGGCGACATCATCACCATCGACGGCAGCAACGGCCAGGTGCTGAAGGGCGCCGTGTCGATGCTGCAGCCCGAACTCTCCGGCGATTTCGCCGCCATCATGGAATGGGCCGATGCGGCGCGCCGCATGAAGGTGCGCACCAACGCCGAGACGCCGCTCGATGCGCGCATGGCGCGCTCCTTCGGCGCCGAAGGCATTGGTCTGTGCCGTACCGAGCACATGTTCTTTGACGGCGAGCGCATCGTCGCCATGCGCGAGATGATCCTGGCCGATACAGAGAAGGACCGCCGCACGGCGCTGGCCAAACTGTTGCCGATGCAGCGCTCGGATTTCCTCGAACTGTTCGAGATCATGGCCGGCCTGCCGGTGACGATCCGCCTGCTCGATCCGCCGTTGCACGAATTCCTGCCCAAGACCGAAGCGGAAGTGGCGGAAGTCGCCGCCGCCATGAATGTCTCGCCGGAAAAACTCAGGCAGCGCACCGAGGCCTTGCACGAGTTCAATCCGATGCTCGGCCATCGCGGCTGCCGTCTCGCCGTCTCCTATCCCGAGATCGCCGAGATGCAGGCGCGCGCCATTTTCGAGGCCGCCGTCGAGGCCGGCAAGAAGGCCGGCGCGCTGGTGGTTCCCGAAATCATGGTGCCGCTGGTCGGCCTGGTGAAGGAGCTCGATTACGTCAAGGCGCGCATCGATGCCGTCGCCAAGAGCGTGATGGAGGAGACCGGCGTCAAGATCGAATATTTGACCGGCACGATGATCGAACTGCCCCGCGCGGCGATCCGGGCGCACGTCATTGCCGAGTCGGCCGAATTCTTCTCCTTCGGCACCAACGACCTCACCCAGACCACCTTCGGCATCTCGCGCGACGACGCGGCCTCGTTCCTGGAGACCTACCGTCAGAAGGGCATCATCGAGCAGGATCCGTTCGTCTCGCTCGACATTGAGGGCGTCGGCGAACTGGTGCGCATGGCGGCTGAAAAGGGCAGGGCGACGCGGCCCGACATCAAGCTTGGCATTTGCGGCGAGCATGGCGGCGATCCGGCCTCGATCCGCTTTTGCGAAGAGATCGGGCTCGACTATGTCTCGTGCTCGCCCTATCGCGTGCCGATCGCAAGATTGGCTGCCGCGCAGGCCGCGGTGCAGATTGCCAAGATGGCGGCGCCGCGCCCCAAAAAGAGCGCCGCGGCATCCTGATTTCGACATAGTTGTTTCCGCGTCGCGCAAACGGCCACCCCTGGGGGTGGCCGTTTGGCGCTAAGCTTACGATTTTGTAAGCAAATTCACGCTGATGTGCGCGTCTCAGCACGCAATCCCGACATCGTTTCTGCCCAATTTCACGGTCCCCCAACCCGCCCGGTGCCGAGAAACAGATGTTGCAGATTTCGCCCAGACCCTTCCGCTCGATCCTGATTATCCAGACCAAGTTCATCGGCGATATTGTTTTATCCTCCACGCTCGCCAGGAACCTGCAGCTCGAATATCCCGGCGTCAGGATCGTCTTCCTCTGCGAGGCCCGCCTCGCCAGTTTCGTGACCGCGCACGGCATCGCCTCGGAGGTCGTGACCTTCCGCCGCGCGGCCATGCGCGGCACCCCGCTGGAGCGTGGGCGCGAACTCTATTCGATGATCAGCAAGCTGGGCCGGTTTCGCTTCGACCTGACCATCGACCTCACCGATTCAAAGACCTCGCGCATCATCGTCAGGTTCCTCAATGCCAGGACCCGTGTCGGCTACAATCCACCGGAAAGGCCGCTGCGCTGGCATGAGCGTCAGCCGGCCAACCTGTTTGCCCGGCCGTTCGGATTTGGCGAGCAGCACTATCTCTATCGCTATCTTTCGCCGCTCGAGCCGCTTGGCGTCGGTCTGCGCGTGCGCACGCCATCGATCCGGCCCTTGCCGCTGGAGACGGCGAGGGCCCAGGCATTGCTGGACAAACACCGCTTGCGGCCGAATGGTTTCATCGCCGTGCATGCCGGTGCGAGCTTTCACGGCCGGCGCTGGCAGCATGAACGCTTTGCCGCTGTGATCGACACGATTGCGCGCGAAACCGGACTGGATTTTGTGCTCGTCGGCGGTCCGGACGAGCGCAAGCCGGCCGAGCAGATCCTCGCCAGTGGCGCGCCGATCGTCAATCTCGTCGGCGCGCTGTCGCTGGAAACGCTGCTGGCGGTGTTGCAGCAGGCGCGCATGTTTGTCGGCAATGAGAGCGGCCCCATGCACATGGCAGCCGCTGCCGGAACGCCGGTTGTCGGCCTATATGGCCTGACCAGCCCGGCCATCTGGGGGCCGGTGGGCGTGCCCAGCCTCGCTTTGCAGCCGTCCATGCCGTGCAACTGCGTGGCGGGCAGCCTGTGCAATCCGCTCGATCCCAGCAAGGCCTGCTGCGTCTGGCGCCTCGAGGTCGAACCGGTCGTCGCCGCCGTGCGCGAAGTCCTGTCGCGGACGCAAGTGGAGCTGGAACACGCCGTCTGATGGTGCGCGGCGGTCACATTGTCGGGATATCAGCTTTTTGCATGGCCGATATCCCGATTTCCGCCTTGTTGCGAGTCTTGGGATGCGGCTATGACAGCGCCGATTCTGAACCAAAACAGGCATCCCTTGCAAAAGCTGCTTTGCGCCATCGCTCTGTCGGTCTGGGCCGTGTCTTCTGCCCATGCCGCGCCGCTTGTCGAGCCGACGCTGCGCCTCAAGGCTGATGGCGGCAATGTGGGCCGCGTTGCGCTCACACTCGACGCCTGCGGCGGGCAGACCGATACGCGGATACTCTCGGCTCTGGTGGAGAACCGGATTCCGGCGACGATCTTCGTCACCGGCATCTGGCTGAAGCGCAACGCCGCTGCCGTCGAGATCATGCGCGCGCATCCTGATCTGTTCGAACTGGAAAATCATGGCGGCCACCACATCCCGGCCGTCGACACGCCGCGGAAAATCTACGGCATCCGCAGCGCCGGCAGCCCTGAAGCGGTGCAGGCCGAAGTCGAGTCGGGCGCGGCTGCTCTTGCGCGGACCGGCGAGCCGGCGCCGAAATGGTTCCGCGGCGCCACCGCCGAATACAGCCCGTCGGCCATCGCCATGATCCGCAAGCTCGGCTTCAAGATCGCCGGGTTTTCGATAAACGGCGATGGCGGCTCGTTGCTCGGCGCCAAGGAAACCGCCCGTCGCATTGGCGCCGCCAAGGACGGCGATGTCATCATCGCCCACATCAACCAGCCGACCCACGCCGCCGGCGAGGGCGTCGTGCAAGGTCTGCTGGCGCTCAAGGCCAAGGGCCTCACCTTCGTGCGCCTCGACGACGCCGATGGCGTCGGCAATGACGGAACTACAGATTAACGCTTCCAGAAGCGGCGTTGGGCCGGTCAGGCCACGACGGCACGCTTGTTGTTGACGAGTGCCGACAACACGCGCGTCGACATGACGGTGCGCACCGTCATCGGCTCGTTGCGGCCGCGGATCGCGACCTCCTGCGCCGGCAGGGCATCCTCGGCCACTTCAGCGGTCGCGCGTACCTCGTCCGAGATCACGGCTTCGCATTCGAGGCTCTTCGTCATGTCTTGCAGCCTGGCCGCAACGTTCACGGCATCGCCGAGCGCGGTGAACACCATGTGGTCGGAATAGCCGATCTCGCCGACGATCACCTCGCCGCCATGGATGCCGATGCCGAAGCGGATCGGCTCGTGCAGATCGTGGCCGAGGAACCGGTTCAGCTCATCGACATTGGCTGCAATCAGAGCCGCCGCCCGCAGCGCCTGCCGGCAAGCCTCCGTCCGGCCGGTGGTGAGCCCGAACAATGCCAGCATGCCGTCGCCGAGGAACTGGTTCGGCCGTCCGCCGGATTCCAGCACCGCCTGGGAGACCGCGCCGAGGAAGCGATTGACGATGAACACGGTATCGAACGGCAACCGTTTCTCTGCAAGCCGGGTCGAGCCGCGCATGTCGACGAACAGACTGACCAGATAACGCTCCTCGCCTATTCGCGCAGGCGCCTTGCCGGACGCATGCGCTGACATCATGTGCGGCAGGAACAACTGAAAGAAGGTCAGATCGGTGGCCGGCCGCAACTGGCAGGCCAGTCGGATCGACGGATCGGCGCTGCCGAGCCGGCGCAGCACGAAAGTCTCGCGCGGCGACGGGTCAGGCAGGGCGGTGTGGTCGCCGATGATGCGGATGCGGCAGGTCGAGCAGCGCGCGCGGCCGCCGCAGACGCTGGCGTGCGGCACGTTGTTGCGCAGGCTGGCCTCCAGCACGCTCAATCCCCTCGGCACCCGGACGGTGCGGCCGTTGCCATAGGACAATGTGATCATGCCGCCGCGAACCTCCAGCAGGGCGCGCGCGCCGCGTGCGACCAGGACAAGGCCGAGCAGGCCGAGATAGCCGATCATCAGGCCGCTGGTGACACGGTCGAGCATGTTTCCCTGCGCCTCCGTGCCGAGCTTCTGCGTCGACAATTCCTGACGGCGCCAGTTGGGATCCCGGTAATTGGACACCGTGGTACGGCCGCCCTGGTAGATGCCGAGCATCGCCAGCGTCGGGACCAGTACGGCTGCGGCAAGCAGGAACGGCGAGGCGCGTTTGAAGAAAGGCCGCAGCCGCAGCCAGAAATACAGGCCGATACAGCCGTGCACCCACGCCACCACCAGCACCGTGAGCATGACCCAGATGCGGTACTGCGAGGCAATGAAGAACAGATAGAACTCCTGCGGGTAGTACTTCTCATGCCCGTATAAGGATTGGCCGAGCCTGACGCCGACGACATGGGCGACGATCAGCATAGGGATGCTGAGGCCAAGCACCAGCTGCAGCGGCTCGATCGCCTTCCAGCTGAATTCCCGACGCTGGTACAGCGCCCAGACGCCGAGCGCGGTATGCACCAGACAGGCGCTGTAGAACAGGATCGCGACCGGCAGAAAATGCCAGAGCATTGTGTGGTAGTGGATGCCGGTCGCCAGCGCCTCCATCGAGATGTTGCCGAGCGCGTGGTTGAGGAAATGGCTGATCAGATAGGCGAACATGATCGTGCCCGAGATCAGGCGGATCTGGCGCAGCCCGACGCCGCGCGCCGTCTTCTGCAGACGTGCGCGTGACAGGGAGGCCATGTGATTCATGATGGGCAACTCTAGTGCTTTGTTCCTACGCTGAAGACCACCACGGAACCCGCTGAGAGTTTGATAGCAGACGCCGCCGGGCGTGCCCACGCAAGGTATACTGGCGCTCAAGGCCAAGGGCCTTACCTTCGTCAGACTTGATGATGCCGATGGTGTCGGCAACAAGGGTACGATGGGCTGCTGCGCAGGCCGGTGCCCATCGTCGCCTGGCTGCGCATCGCGATGGGCGTTTGGCTGCCCTTCAGCGATGCGAACAGAGCCGTTCGTCCATACCAAGCCGCGTCCGGCCTGTCAGGCAGGCGTGGCTTCGATCGTCACCCTGTTGGCGTAGAACGCGCCGTGATCGCGGATCTCGGCCATTTCGTCGAAAGGCCGCTCATAGGCCCACATCGCGTCCTTGCCGGTCTCGCCGGCCGGCAGCGCGCTCCAGTAGCTGGCGTCGCCCTTGTAGGGGCAGTGCGTCGACAGAGCGGTTTTGCCGAGCTGGGTGAAATCGATATCTTCGAAGGGGATGTAGAAATGCTGGGGGTAGGGCGGTTCGGACAGAAGCTTCGCCCGCGTCGATGAGGCGATAACCGTATCGCCGGCACGCACGACGACGGTACCGCGATAGGGCTCGACGGTGATGACCTTGGCTGGATTGCTCTGGAAGCCGGGTGCGGGGTTGGCGATCTGGTCCATGCGGGGGTTCTCCTTGTCCGGTTGGGAGCACGGGGGATTGCTTCCCATATCCCTCAAGTGTGTTCGGAGAACCTGTCGCGCAAGGCCATCGTGACAGGCAAGTGTGCCTGGTCGGTCGTCGAAACGATCACAAATATGCGAACGTCAGGCCGCGGTCTTGAAGACGTCCATCAGGCCGGCATAGGCAGCGGCAATGCCGGCCACCGGATTGGTGCTTCTTGACGTGGTCTCGACCTTCAGCGCGCCGCCGCCTGTCGGCAAGGTGAGCAGCAGGAACTGGCGATTGCCGCCATCGCCGATCGATGCGGCCGCGACATGCTGGCCTTCGCCTTCGTTCTGGACGCACATTTTGAACAGCAGCGTGCCGCCGACCGCCTCGAGGGCGCCGCCGACCACCTCGACAAATTCGTCTTCGGAAACCTTTTTGGCCTCCGGCACCAGATCGGCCAGGCTTGCGGCCAACGTGTCTTCCAGCTCTTTGTCGTCGAGTTGGATATCGTCCAGCAGCACGTCTTCGGCCTGGTTGTCGTCCAACGGCCTGTCTTCCACCTGCGTGTCGAGCTGCGCGTCCATGCGAACCTCTTTCAGTCGCCTATCGCACCCCTTGCCCCGTTAACGAACGTTAACGCCGAGGATGGCCGGATTGTGGCGGTTTTCCTAGTGATTCGATCACTGCTTGCTTCAGCCGTTAACGGTTGGAGACTTGATGACTGGACAATCTGTCCGTTCGTCTCACAATGGAACAAAAAAGCGGGAGAACGAGGAACCAATGGGAGGAACCAGATGCTCGGACTGATGCAGGAATGGCCGCTGCTCTGCCACAAGCTGATCGACAATGCCGAGCGGCAGCACGGGACACGCGAGATCGTGTCACGCTCGATCGAAGGTCCGATCGTTCGCACCACCTACGCCGAGATCCATCGCCGCGCCCTCAAGGTTGCCCAAAGGCTCGAACGCGACGGCTTTGTGCTCGGCGACCGCATCGCGACCCTGGCCTGGAACACGGCGCGCCACATCGAGGCCTGGTACGGCATCATGGGCATCGGCGCCATCTATCACACACTGAACCCGCGGCTGTTTCCCGAGCAGATCGTCTGGATCATGAACAATGCCGAGGACAAGGCGATCTTCGTCGACCTCACCTTCATGCCGCTCTTGGAAAAGATCGCCGGCGCCGTCAAATCACTGAAAAAGGTGATCGTGCTGACCGAAAAAGCGCATCTGCCTGAGACGACGCTGCCCAATGTGGTCGCCTATGAGGACTGGCTGAACGAGGCCGATGGCGACTTCGCCTGGAAGACGTTCCCTGAAAACACCGCCGCCGGCATGTGCTACACCTCCGGCACGACGGGCGATCCCAAGGGCGTGCTCTACAGCCATCGTTCGAACGTGCTGCATGCCATGATCGCCGCCATGCCCGACGCCATGGGAATCTCCGCGCGAGACACGATCCTCCCCGTCGTGCCGATGTTCCATGCCAATGCCTGGGGCCTTGGCCAAAGCGCGCCGATGATCGGCGCCAAGCTGGTCATGCCCGGCTGCAAGATGGACGGCGCCTCGATCTGCGAACTGCTCGACACCGAGAAGGTGACCTTCAGCGCCGCCGTGCCGACCGTGTGGATGATGCTGCTGCAGCATCTGGAGGAGACCGGCAAGAAACTTCCCCATCTCAAGAAGGTCGTCATCGGCGGCTCGTCCTGTCCGCGCGCCATCACCAGGAAATTCCAGGACAATTACGGCGTCGAGGTCATCCATGCCTGGGGCATGACCGAAATGTCGCCGCTCGGCACACTGTGCACCATGAAGCCGCAATATCTGGGGCTCGAGGGCGAGGCCCGGCTCGATGTCCAGGGCAAGCAGGGCTACCCGCCCTTCGGCGTCGAAATGAAGGTGACGGATGACGACGACAAGGAACTGCCCTGGGACGGCAAGACCTTCGGCCGGCTGAAGGTGCGCGGTCCGGCCATCGCCCGTGCCTATTATGGCGGCGTCGGCCCCGAGCAGTTCGACAAGGACGGCTGGTTCGATACCGGCGACGTCGCCCATATCGATCCCGGCGGCTATATGCAGATCACCGATCGGGCCAAGGATGTGATCAAGTCGGGCGGCGAGTGGATCTCGACCATCGACCTGGAAAACCTCGCTGTCGGCCATCCCGATGTCGCCGAGGCAGCCGCTATCGGCGTCCATCATTCGAAATGGGGCGAACGGCCCTTGCTGATCGTGGTCGCCAAGCCGGGCAAGGAACCGAGCAAGGCCGACATACTGGCGTTCATGGACGGCAAGGTGGCGAAGTGGTGGATGCCCGACGACGTTGCCTTTGTCGGCGAAATCCCGCACACCGCCACCGGCAAGATCCAGAAGATCACCTTGCGCAAGCAGTTCAGCGACTACCGCCTGCCGACGGATTGATCGGAACCGTGCGTATCCTTGACCTTTAAAAACGTTGGAGCAGGGGATGTTCAATTTGGGCATCCTTTGCTCTAGAGCAGTTCCAGGAAAAGTGCGCAGCGGTTTTCCGTCCGGAATTGCGCGCAAAAAGAAGAGCTGGAACGGTTCAACGGTTCCATCAACCGTTGAACCGTTCTAAGCCTCTGTGCGGGTTGGGGCAGTGCCGAAGACAATGGACGTTAACGAGCGGCAGACATCGAAGGCGGCCGGCTGGTCGCGGCGCACGGGCGCTTTTGCCCTGGTGCTGCTGTTGACCGTGCTGGCCGGCCATCATTTCGAACTGGTCGAAACGCCGGCCTTCCTGTGGGTGCTGGCGATCGTCGCCCTGCTTGCCGCGTTCGCTTTGCTGTTTGCCGGCCTCGCTCTGTCCAGGTTGTGGCATTTCGGCGACCGCGGCGGCCGCGACCTCTCGGTCGGCGCCTTGCTGGCGCTGCTGGCGCTGACGCCCTACGGCATCGCCGCCTATTGGGCGGCGACCACGCCGCCGCTCCGGGACATCTCGACGGATCTCGACAATCCGCCTGTTCTCGATACCAGCGACCGCACCAGGGATATGAACGTGCTCGCGCCGCCGACGCCGGGCGAGGCGCGCCTGCAGCAGGATGCCTATCCGTTGGTCACCGGGCACAGCTACAATCTGCCGTTCGAAACCGTCGTCGACGCCGTCGAAACCGTGCTCGACCGTCGCGACTGGCAGCTTACCGCGCCGTACCCGGTGACGGACGGTCAGGACGAGGTGACGATATCGGCCGTGGCCAGGAGCTTCGTGGTCGGCCTGCCCGCCGACGTCGCGATCCGGGTCAGCAACGACGGCGACACGGTCGTCGTCGACATGCGCTCAGCCTCCCGCTACGGCCGCTACGACCTCGGCGACAACGCCGCTCGTATTGTGGAGTTTCTGGCAGAACTGGATCAGGAAGTGGCGGGCCAGGTGGGTGCTGCGCCGGCTGAATGAGGTCGGAGCCAGGCGCTGGTTAAGGGACGAACCTTGATGCCGCTTGCGCTAACCGCGCCGGCGGGCAGCCAACAGTGCCACCGTCCATTCCCGCGAAGCGGGGGTCGCAAACAAGTCTAAAAATGTAAGAGCTGGTAGGCGGAATATTTTATAGTGTCCATAATATGACTATTGCCGTTTGCAATAAAAAAGCAATGATAGACTATCGGCAGAGTGAAATACGTAAGAGATATCTAATATGAACGGCTGAATACTAAAGCCGGAGCGTCTCCGGTTTGGTAACCTTGCGGTTTTGCACGTTCGGGCTTGGGGCGAACTATCCATGAAGAAATCCGCCACTTTGCTGGCCTCTACGCTTGGCTTGGCCGTGTTGCTTGGCCTTGGCTATTGGCTGGCAGGGGGCGTCGCCCAACTGTCCAGGTCTATCTTCCCTGGGATGCCCAACTCAGCATCGGGAAGTATGGAGCCCTACGAATTGGCTTTCAAATTCGATGTATCTGGAGCGCAAGGTGGCAACGCCTCGCTGGCGGAGTGGCACCTCAAGTTGCCAAGGGCTTTTGTCTGGAACGAGCTTGGCGGCAATAGCAGCGTGGGGGGAGGTCCCAATCATCGCTATCACTCCGTTGACATAGCCGCGGTAATCGACCCCAGCAATGGCGATTTCTCGCCTTCTATCTTTTCAAGCACCAAAGACAGTTCTGCCCGTGGCTTCTTCATTTCCTTAAACAATGGACCGGTGCGAAGAAAGTTTTCTTCGACGGATCAGTGTTTGCGTGATGATGATGTGGAGGCATTTTTAGGCGAAGAAAAGTCGAGTATCCGTGTATGTAGCAAGGATGACAGTGTCGAGAGAAGATGTGACGTATACATGCATTTTGATGGCTGGGGCGTTCAGTTAAAGATGCCGAAGTCGATGTATTTTTCAGATTATCAGAAGGCATGTGACGCGGTCATCACCTTTCTGAAGAAATACACTTCGAGCGTCGACGACGTGCGCGAAGTAGTCGACTGAACTTTTTGGAACAAGCTACACCACCGGCGCAAAAACGCCGTCGATGGCCGGATCTCCCTCGGTGCTGACCAGGCCGCGCGCGACCAGATCCTCGAGATGGGCAAGCACCGACAGGCCGACGGCGCCATGCAGGCGTGGATCGGTGTCCGGTAGATCGCCTTGCCGTGGCCCGGAGCTTCGTGGTTGGCCTGCCCGCCGATGTCGCGATCCGGGTGAGCAATGATGGCGACACGGTCGTCGTCGACATGCGCTCGGCCTCCCGCTACGGCCGCTACGACCTCGGCGACAACGCCGCGCGCATCGTTGGGTTCCTCGCCGAATTGGACCAGGAGGTCGCGGGGCAGGTGGGCGCCGCGCCGGCGGAGTGACATCCAGAGCACCGGACGGCCAATCGGAATCGCTTGGCGCCGCAACAATGCGGCTCGAGTCTGCGCACAGACTATTCGCCGGGGTCGAATTCACCCTTTAACAAGAATGTCTCCACCGGCCCGAGCGGATTGATGATCCTGCGCTCCAGAATCTCGATAAGTTTGCGTCCGACACCGGCCATGTCCACAAAATGAACTTCAATCTTTGCCGGCAGGAAGCGTGCAAGCCGCGTGCTGTCACGCGTGACGACGTGGACGTCACGGCCAGGCTCGAGACCCCGCTTGCCGAGAGCGTGTAACGCTCCCAGAAGGCCCAGTTCGTTGGCACATGCCAGGCCCGTCGGCGGATCTGACGACGCCAGCAGGCGATCGAACCATGCCGCACTCGATTCCATGGTGAACATGCCATGACCGATCAGCGATTGGTCGATTGCAATACCGGCCTCGGCCATTGCCCTTCCATATCCGGAAAGACGCATGGCGCTCGCCTGATCCTCCGGAACGAGAAGTTGCAGGGCAATGCGTCGACAGCCCTTGTCCATGAGCCGTCGGGTCGCCTCGTAGGCAATCTGCTCATTGTCGACATCGACATAAGGATACGCGGTATCCAGGTCGGTTCTTCCAAACGCCACGAACGGCATGCGTTCATCCAGCAGCAGCTTGACGCGCGGATCACCCGACACCATGCGGGTGATGATCAGTCCGTCTGAGCTGCGCGCCTGAAGCTGCCGCTGCACACTCTCGACGGGATCGTCGTCGGGCGTGGTGGAATAGATGGACAGACTATAACCCGCTTGCCGCGCCGCCAGCGTCATGCCTTCGATCAAGGGAAGCTTCAACAGATCCGACAGGTAGTCGCGTGTCTCCATCGGCAGAACTGCCGTCAGCGTCAGGGTTCGTCCGGTTTTCAGCGCGCGACCATGATGATTGGGAACATAGCCGAGCCGCTTCGCCGCCTCCTTGACCCTGGCTATGGTCGAGGGCAGCACTTCCGGCCCATCCTTCAGAGCGCGGGACACCGTGGTCACCGAAAGGGAAAGTTCCGCCGCGATCTGTTTTAGATTGGCCATATCGCCCGACTTCATTTGCGAAAGCGCCGGCTGATCTTGCTGGGCGTCGCAACGTTACCGGATTCGACCTGAGGGTCAAATTCAGGCTCGGCGAACCTGAGCGGGCCTGCCTGGCACTAGCTTGACTCTGATGTCGTTTTCAGCAATCGTAACGTTACGATTAACAAAAAAGCCGTGCTTATCGGCATTTTATGAATCCGGAGGAGGAGAACCTATGTCCCGTTTACTACGCATTTCCCTGGCAGCGATCGCGGTCTCGGTTGCCTTGCCCGTCTATGCCCAGACAGTCACCATCACCACCGCGGGCGGCGACTATGGCAACGCCATAAAGGAGGCCATGTGGGCCCCCGCTGCAAAAGAGCTCGGCTTTGATGTCCGTGAGGAGACGCAAAGCGACGGCCTCGCCGCCCTGAAGATGCAGGTCACTTCGGGTGCGATCACCACCGACATCATCCATCTCGGCTCGCCGGAAGGCGCGCAGGCCGCTGCACAGTCGCTGCTGGAGCCGCTCGACTACAAGATCATCGATCCCAATTCCGTGCCCGCCGGCGCGAAGTCCGACTACTGCTATCCGTTCGACTCCTATGGCACCGTCATGTCGTGGAACACCAAGACCTATGGCGAGAAGTCGCCCAAGACCTGGGCCGAGTTCTGGGATGTTGCCAAATTCCCGGGCCGTCGCGCCCTGCGCGCCAATGCGCAGGACTTGATCGAGATCGCACTGCTCTCCGATGGCGTAGCGCCAGCCGACGTCTATCCTGTGCTCAGCACGCCGGAGGGTTTGGAGCGCGCAATCAAGCGGCTTGAGGCGATCAAGCCGAATGTCTCGGTCTGGTGGACCTCGGGAGCGCAGTCCGCGCAGTTGCTGAAGGACGGCGAGGCGGATCTGGTCGTTACCTGGAACGGCCGGGCGCAGACAGTGAAAGCCGATGGCGGCACGGTTGACTACACGTTCAAGGGTTCGGTCATTGGCACCGACTGCCTTGCGGTGCCGAAAGGCGCGCCGAACAAGGAAGCAGCCATGAAGCTCATCGCGGCGATGACGCAGCCCGCGCGCGTGGCGAAGCTGACCGACTTCATCGCCTATGGTCCGGTCAATCCTGCCGGCTATGAAGGTGGCCTTATTCCCGAGGATCGTCTGAAGACCCTGGCGACCGCTCCTGAAAATGCCGGCACTTCGGTGTTCTCGAATGCCGACTGGTGGGTCAAGAATGGCGAGGCCGCTCAAAAGGCCTTCGATGAAATGATGAACCGCTGAGTCTCGAATTCATCAGCTCCAAGGCTGCAGCACATGATGAAGTCGCTCCCGATCACCATCGACAGCGTGCGCAAGACCTATGGGTCGTACGTCGCGCTGGACGATGTCTCGCTCGACATTCGGGCTGGCGAATTCCTCACGCTGCTCGGGCCATCCGGATCGGGCAAGACCACGCTGCTCATGGCTCTGGCCGGGTTTGTCCGGCCCGATTCCGGCAGGCTCCTGTTGGACGATTGCGATATTACGCGCCTGGCCCCCAACAAGCGCGACATCGGCATAGTGTTCCAGAACTACGCCTTGTTTCCCCACATGAACGTTCTGGCAAATGTCGAGTATCCGTTGGTGCTGCGCAAGACGCGGAAAGGCGAGGCCCGCCAGCGGGCGCTCGACACCTTGGCCCGCGTGAAGCTCGAAGGTTTGGCGGAGCGCAACATTGCCGCCTTGTCCGGCGGTCAGCGCCAGCGGGTGGCGCTGGCACGCGCAATCGTCTTCGAGCCACGCGTGATGCTGATGGACGAGCCGCTGTCGGCGCTCGACAGGAATCTGCGCGAAACCATGCAGTACGAGATCCGGCGTCTGCACGATGATCTGGGGATCACCACGATCTATGTGACGCATGACCAGCGCGAAGCGCTGATTATGTCAGACCGGGTTGCGGTGATGAATTCCGGCCGCATCCAGCAGATCGATACGCCACAGCAGATTTATGATCGTCCATCGACCCGCTTCGTCGCGGAGTTCATGGGTGAGGCCAACATTGTGGCCCCGGGCGCGGTGCGCAGAATAGACGGCGCCGATGCATCACGCGAAGCTCTGATGATCCGCGCGGAAAGCTTCCATCTCGATGCGAAGCTCGTCGGGCGAGACGGGGTGGCGCTTGAGGGAACGCTGCGCGCCAAGGCGTTTCGCGGCGAGAACTGGCTTTTGACGCTGGCGCTTGACGGTGGACAGGAGATTCTTGTCTGCATTCCGGCGGCGCTGGCCAGTGGCTGCGCCGAGCTTGCCACCGGTCAGCGGGTGATCGCCTATGCACCAGCTGCGAAGGTTCACACGATACCGGGAGCGAGAGCGTGACCGTCATCGCCGATCCCGCGCTCGCGGCAGACGCTCGAAGCGAGAGGCGGTTCTTCCTCTCGCTTTCACTGCCCGCGCTTGTCATCGTCGGGCTGGCGGCGATATTGCCCATCGTCTGGATCATCCGGCAATCCTTCCTGACCACAGGGGGCGAATACACCGTCGGCAATTACGAGAAGGTGCTGTCGAGCGGACTGACATGGTCGGCGCTCGTCACGACGGTTGAACTGTCCCTGGGCACGTTGGCGATCTGCATTCTTCTCGGCACGCCCCTGGCGCTCGCCCTGGCCAGCGCCAGGCCGAGGGTGGCCAATTTGCTAATGGCCTTCGTCATGCTGCCCTTGTGGACCTCCATTCTGGTTCGCACCTATGGCTGGCTCGTGCTCTTGCGGCGCGATGGCCTGATCAACGCGGCTTTGACCGGTTCAGGCCTGACAGCCGAGCCAGTGCCGCTGGTCTACAACTTCACCGGAACGCTCATCGGCATGGTTCACTACATGCTGCCGCTCTTCCTGCTGCCCGTTTATGCCGCGATGCGCGATATCGACGCAAACCTCGTCCGCGCGTCGGCGAGCATGGGCGCCACGCTCGGGCAAACGATCCGCACCGTCATTCTGCCACTTTCGGCCGGCGGCATCTTCTCGGGTTCGATCATCGTCTTCATCTACACCATCGGATTTTTTATCACGCCGGCGGTGCTTGGCGGCGGCAAGGTAAATCCTCTCTCTATCCGGATCGAGCGCACGCTGTCGACCTTTCAGGATTGGGGATCGGCGAGCGTCCTAGGTATTCTGCTCCTCGTTCTTATGGCGTTGGTGGGTGTGATGTTCCTGGCTGCACGGCGGCTGATTGCCGGGCACAAAGTCGGTACAGCCCATGCTTGAAGCCTATCCAGACAACAGGCTGGCCCGCATCCTCCTGTGGAGCTTTTGCGCGCTCGTAATGGCGTTCCTGATTCTGCCGACGCTGGTGGTCGTCCCGCTCTCCTTTTCAGCGTCCAATCTTCTCGAGTTCCCGCCGCGCGCATACTCGTTGCGCTGGTACGAGGCCTTCTTCGGCTCGGCGACCTGGATGGCCGCACTCAGGACGAGCCTGATCCTCGGGACATTGACGGCGATGATCGCAGTGCCCCTGGGGCTGCTGGCCTGCATCTCGATGAACAGGCTCGGCGGAAAGGCCGCCGTAGCCATTCAGGGCGTTCTGCTCACCCCGTCCATTGTGCCGGGCATCCTGCTTGCGATCGGTCTGTTCTTTGTTCTGGCGGCGCAACGCCTGGTCGGAACGCTGTTCGGTGTGCTGGTCGGACATGCGGTGCTGGCCATTCCGGTCGCGTGCATTGTGTTGTTGCCCGCTCTGGCCCGCTTTGACTGGAACCAGGTTCAGGCGGCGCGCAGCCTCGGCGCAAACTGGGCGAGAGCCATTGGCGGCATAATTGTCCCGCAACTTAAGATCAGCCTGCTGTCGGCCACGCTGATGGCCTTCCTGACGTCGCTCGACGAGTCCGTGATTTCGATCTTCGTCGCCAGCGGTCAAAACAGCACGCTGCCGAAGCTCATGTTCCTGTCGCTGCGCGATCAGATCGATCCGACCATTGCGGCGATCTCGACATTATGGACCGTCATCGTCGTGGCCGTCGTCCTGATTGTGACCCTTCGCCAAAAATCCTGACCGAGACTGGAAACATGCCCACAAATCATCACGCAGCCGGTGCTCCGGCGGATCAATCATCCGACATTCCTCAGGTCGGGCTGGCGATCATCACCGGCTCGGCAAACTGGGGGCTTGCCTTCCCGGAAGATGTCGAATTCGAGGGCGTGCGCACCTTGCGGCGCGACATGAGTTTTGAAACGCCTTTCGGTCGTTCCGACAACTGGAAGCTGCTTGAGTTCGATGCGTCGATTACCGCCGAAGGCAAAGCGAAACGTGCCTTGTGCATGTATTCGCACGGCAATCCGCGCGACCATATCGACCATTCCTGCCATCGCCGCGCGTTCTGGGTCTTGATGCAGGCGGGTGTACGACAAGTGCTCGCCTGCTCGACCATCGGCGCCGTCAACAAGGCGATCCAGCCCGGAGACATGGTGGTGAGCGCCGATATCATCGAACTGTCGCAGACCCCGTTTTCACTGCTGCCTGGCCGCCAGAGCTTCGACTGCTCGGGCAAGCAGATCGTATGTCCAAGATGTGCGGCATTGCTGGCCGAGACGGCCCGGCGCCATTGGCCTGCCGAATGCCGGGTCCATGGCATCGAGCAGCAGTTGGTCGCTGGCCACTGCTACGGGCCGCGACTGACAACTCCCGCCGAAGCTCTGGCGTTTCGCAGCATGGGGGCGGATGTGCTCAACCATTCGATCGCCCCGGAGGCGACCTTGTCGCGCGAGATCGGCGCATGTTTCGTGCCCTTGGCGTTCGTCACCGCCGGCTTCAACGACTATATGGACCGCAATCGCCAGAAATTGCTGCAGGAGGACGTGTTGCCGAGCCTCTCCATGACAGCCTCGCGGGTCGCGCTGGAGACCGCGGCACGACTTCCGGTCAATCCGGAATGCTCCTGCCACGGTTTGAAGTCGCCTCAACCGGAAGAACGTTCCAGCCGGTTCTGAGTTTGTCAGCAGTGTCGTGCGAACAGGTGCTGCGGTCTTAACCCACCGGCACAAAAATGCCGTCGATGGCCGGGTCGCCGTCGGTGCTGACCAGGCCGCGCGCCACCAGATCCTCGAGATGGGCAAGCACCGACAGGCCGGCGGCGCCGTGCAGGCGCGGGTCGGTGTCCCTGTAGATCGCCTTGACCATGTCCGGGATCGTCCGGTCGCCGCCCCGGATCCGCTCCAGGATCGCCCGTTCGCGCATCTTGCGGTGAGTCTTCAGCCCGCGCATGAAGCTGCGCGGCGCGCTCACCGGGCCGCCATGGCCGGGCAGCAGCAGGCGATCGCCGCGCGCGATCAATCTGTCGAGCGAGGCCATGTAGTCGGCCATCGCCCCGTCGGGCGGCGCCACGATCGATGTCGCCCACGCCATCACATGGTCGGCTGGAAACAGGATGCCGGTGTTTTCCAGCGCAAACGCCGCGTGATTGGCGGTGTGGCCCGGCGTCAGCACGGTCCGGATCGCCCAGCCGTCGCCCTCGATCAGCGCATCGTCGGGCAGCGCGATGTCCGGGACGAAGGCCGTGTCGGCGCTGGCATCGAGCGGATTGAGCTCGCCGATGCGCAAGGGCCGCGCCGGCCGGTGCGGGCCTTCGGCCAGCACGTCGGCCCCAGTGTGCGCTTTCAGCCGCACGGCCAGCGGAGAATGGTCGCGATGCGTGTGGCTGACGAAAATGTGGCTGACCGGCCGGTCTGCGATCACCCTTAGCAATGTCTGGAAATGCGCATCGTCGTCGGGACCGGGGTCGATCACCGCCAGCGTGTCGCGCCCGACAATGTAGCTGTTTGTGCCGTGAAAGGTGAACGGGCTGGGGTTTTTGGCTGTGACGCGCTGCACGTCCGGCGCAACGGTGACGCCCTGGCCATAGGCCGGATCGAAGCTGGTGTCGAATTTGAGCGCCATGGCGGTGTCGTTGAGCTCCGATCGAGGGACGGCAAAAGCGATTGCCGCATAGCACGGAAGCCAATATAGGAAAAAGCGAGGCCGCCATCTGCGGCAATCCGGATTGGGGAAGACCATGGCACTTGCAACGACGATGCGTCCGCTTGTTTCTCTCGCTTTGCCTCAGGAGGGTGCGCTGCGCCTGGCAACCCAGCTTCTGCTGGCGATCGCCGGAACGCTGCTTTTGACCCTGTCGGCCAAGACGAAAGTCGTGCTCGGGCCGGTCGATATCTCGATGCAGACGCTGGCGGTCCTGCTGATCGCCACTGCATTCGGCCTGCGGCTTGGCGTCGCTACCTTGCTTCTTTACATGGCCGAAGGCGCCATGGGCTTCCCGGTCTTCCAGAGCACGCCTGAAAAGGGCATCGGCATCGCCTACATGATCGGCGGCACCGGTGGGTATCTCGCCGGCTTCGTCGTCATGGCGGCCATTGTCGGCTGGGCCGCCGATCGTGGCTGGGACCGCCACCCGATCAAGCTGTTCAATGCCATGCTGGTCGCCGAAATCGTCATGATGGCCATGGGCTTTGCCTGGCTGGCCACCCTGATCGGGATGGAAAAGTCGTGGCAGTTCGGCGTCCTGCCGTTCATCGTCGGCGATCTGATCAAGGTGGCGCTGGCCGCCAGCCTGGTGCCGGCGGTATGGTCGCTGCTGCCCAAGCAGCCCTGAAATCGTTTGAACGCAAATGAGCCGGCGGGTGCGAGCCCGCCGGCTTTTTGTTGTCACGCGTTCACCACAATGGCGGGAAGCCGGTTTGCCGAATCGCCGCGCCGATTGCAACGCCAGCTTGTGACCAGTCGGGCAACAGCTTGTGGTCGGTTGGTCAAAACTGCCGCGAGATGGCAGATGCAGAGCAATTCTGGTGCAGATCCAGCGCCGAGATTGAATTGACAAGACATTGCGCGATACCTAAGCACGGGCAACTTGATTTCAGGGCGGGGGCCTCGGCAATTCAAGGAGAGCTTGTTGAAAGGAATCATCCTTGCAGGAGGCAGCGGGACACGTCTTTATCCCCTAACATTAGCGATCTCTAAGCAAATCCTGCCGATATACGACAAGCCGATGATTTTTTACCCGCTGAGCGTCTTGATGCTCGCGGGGATCCGAGAGATTCTGATCATTTCGACACCGCGCGACTTGCCGATCTTTCGGGAGTTGCTAGGTGACGGTTCGGAATTCGGGGTCGAATTTTCCTATGCCGAACAGCCGCAGCCCAACGGGCTTGCCGAAGCCTTCATCATCGGCCGCGACTTCATCGGCAAGGACAATGTGTCGATGATCCTCGGCGACAACATCTATTTTGGCGAGGGCCTGTCGCAGCTCTGCCGCGCAGCTGCGCAGCGGGAAAGCGGCGCGTCGGTGTTCGCCTACCATGTCGAGGATCCGGAGCGCTATGGCGTGGTGTCGTTCGACAAGCTCAGCGGCACCGCTTTGACGATCGAGGAAAAGCCAGAGAAGCCGAAATCCAACTGGGCGGTTACCGGCCTCTATTTCTACGACAACGAGGTCGTCGACATCGCTTCGACGATCAAGCCCTCGGCGCGCGGCGAGCTCGAGATCACGGCGGTCAACAACGTCTACCTCGAGCGTGGGCAGCTGCATGTGCATCAGCTCGGCCGCGGCTATGCCTGGCTCGACACCGGCACGCATGACAGCCTGCATGAAGCCTCTTCCTTTGTTCGCACCATTGAGCACCGCCAGGGTATCAAGGTCGCCTGTCCCGAAGAAATCGCCTTCGAGCAGGGCTGGCTGACCGCCGACAAGGTGCTTGAGCGCGCCACGCGCCTGGGCAAGAACGAATACGCCGCCTATCTGCGCCGGCGTGTCACCGAGCTGACGGAGAATTAGAGTGGACGTCAGGCAGCTCGGTCTCGACGGCGTGCTGGAGATCGTGCCAAAGCGGCACGGCGATGCGCGCGGCTATTTCATCGAGACCTGGAATGCCGAGCGCTTTGCCGAGGCCGGCATCGACCTGCGTTTTGTCCAGGACAATCACTCCTATTCGGCCGCCGTGGGTGTCGTGCGGGGGCTTCACTATCAGCTGCCCCCACGCGCGCAGGACAAGTTGCTGCGTGTGATCCGAGGCAAGATCCTCGACGTCGCGGTCGACATTCGCCGCAGCTCGAAAAGCTTCGGCAAATGGGTCGCGCTCGAAATATCGGCCGAGAAAGGCAACCAGATCCTGGTGCCAAAGGGTTTCGCGCACGGCTTCGTCACGCTCGTGCCGGACACCGAGGTTCTGTATAAGGTCACCGACACCTATTCGCCGGCGCACGACCGATCGATCCGTTTCGACGATCCCGACATCGGCATCGATTGGCCCTCGCCAGCCGGCGCCTTCGAGCTCTCAGCCAAGGACCTCAAGGCGCCGACGCTCGCCAATGCCGAGGTGTTCGCATGACGCGCGACGATGTGAGGAGAGCGCCATGAATTTTCTGGTGACAGGCGGTGCCGGCTTCATCGGCTCGGCGGTGTGCCGGCATTTGTGCGCCAATCCGGCCTACCATGTGACCAATCTCGACAAGCTCACCTATGCCGGCAATCTCGCCTCGCTGCGCACGATCGAGAATGCGCACAACTACAAATTTGCGCAGGCCGACATCTGTGACGAGCGGGCGGTCCTCGACATCCTCCACCGCGACGAGATCGACGTCGTCATGAATCTCGCCGCCGAAAGCCACGTCGACCGATCGATCGACGGACCCGGCGCCTTTATCGAGACCAACATCGTCGGCACCTACCGGGTGCTGAATTCGGCGCTCGAATATTGGCGCGGCCTTGGCGAGGACAGGAAAGCCCGTTTCCGCTTCCATCATGTCTCGACCGATGAAGTGTTCGGCGATCTGCCCTTCGACGGCGGCATGTTCGTCGAGGAAACGCCTTACGCGCCGTCCTCGCCCTATTCCGCCTCGAAGGCGGCGTCCGACCATCTGGTGCGGGCCTGGCACGAGACGTACGGCCTGCCGGTCGTGCTCTCCAACTGCTCGAACAATTACGGGCCGTATCACTTTCCCGAAAAGCTGATCCCGCTGGTGATTCTCAACGCACTCGACGAGAAGCCGCTGCCGGTCTATGGCGCCGGCGCCAATGTGCGCGACTGGCTGTTCGTTGAGGATCATGCCCGCGCCCTGGAGCTGGTCGCCACCAAGGGTCAGCCGGGTGAGAGCTACAATGTCGGCGGCAATTCCGAACGCACCAACCTTGGCGTCGTCGAGACGATCTGCGACCTGCTCGACGTCAGGCGTCCGCGCAGCGGCGGCCGCAGCTACCGCGATTTGATCAGCTTCGTCACCGATCGGCCCGGCCATGACCGCCGCTATGCCATCGACGCCTCCAAGATCAACCGGGATCTCGGCTGGGCGCCGGCGGAGAGTTTCGACAGTGGTCTGGCAAGGACGGTCGACTGGTTCCTCGACAACAAATGGTGGTGGGGGCCGATCCGCGAGCAGCGCTATGCCGGCGAGCGGCTGGGGCAAGTCCAGTCCCGGGGTCATGTCGAAGGCAGGAAGGGCGCGGCGTGAGGCTGGTTGTCACCGGACGCGACGGTCAGGTCGCCAGCAGCCTGCTGGAGGCCGGGATGGCGCGCGACGGCATCGAAGTTGCCGCCGTCGGCCGGCCGACGCTCGACCTCACGCAGCCCGACACGGTGTTCGACGCCATCGCAGCAGCGCGGCCGGATGTCGTGGTATCGGCCGCCGCCTACACTGCGGTGGACCAGGCCGAGGATCAGCCCGAACTGGCCTTTGCGGTGAACGCCGTTGGCGCCGGCAAGGTCGCCGAGGCAGCGGCTCGGCTCGGCGTCCCCGTCATCCATTTGTCGACCGACTACGTCTTCGACGGTTCGAAGGACGGCGCCTATGTCGAGACCGACACCACCGCGCCGCTCGGCGTCTACGGCGCCTCCAAGCTTGCCGGCGAACAGGCGGTGGCAGCGCTCAATCCGCGCCACCTGATCCTGCGCACGGCCTGGGTCTACAGCCCGTTCGGCAAGAATTTCGTGAAAACCATGCTGCGGCTGGCGGGCGACCGTGACGAGATCGCTGTCGTCGCCGACCAATGGGGAAATCCGACTTCTGCGCTTGATATTGCCGATGCGATCCTGCATGCGGCGGCGATGTTGCGCGACGACGACAGCTTCGACGGCTATGGGATCTACCATCTCGCCGGAGCTGGAGACGTCAACTGGAGCGGCTTTGCACGCCACATTCTGGAGACAAGCCTGTCACATGGCGGGCCGTATGCTGCGGTACGGGATATTGCGGCGCGCGACTACCCGACCAAAGCGCGCCGCCCGGCTAATTCGCGGCTGTCGAGCGTGAAATTCGCGGCGGCATTCGGATGGGAGGCGCCGGAGTGGCGGCAATCGACCGGGCTTGTGGTGCGCCGCATTTTGCAAGCCCAGCCGGCTGCATGGAAAGACGTAGCGATTGTGTCTGCTAAGCGATGAAACAGCTTGTCGTTATCTTTACGCCGGCCGAGTCGCCGCATCGCGGCGCCTTGATGCCTGTCGCGAAATTACCAGGCCTGAGCAAGTTACACTGAAGGAAATATCATGATGTCGGGTGTATCAATGGTTTGGCTTCGACTCGCGCAGTTCGACATACGGCTTCGTTACCGAAATTCGACTTTCGGACCTTTCTGGATTACACTGAACACGGCGATATTCGCGCTTTCGGTCGGGATTCTATACGCTGTTTTGTTCAAGCAACCAATAAGAGAGTACCTACATCACTTGGCAACAAGTGTAGTTTTGTGGCAATTTCTATCTGGAACGATAATTGAGGGGTCTGAAACCTTAATTGGATCTCATGACCTTCTTTTGAATACGAAGATATCACCGGCATCATGTATATTTCGATGCGTTTCCAAGAACGTAATAATATTGATGCACAATGTGTTGATTATATTCATAACTCTAATTATTGCCTACCCGAACTCCGGTTTGAACATACCGATGTTCATCGTCGGAACCGCGCTGTTGGCTGCCCATGCCGCCTGGATATCGACGATCGTAGCGATTGTTTCTGTGCGATACAGAGACGTTCCGCTGATCACCGCTGCCGTTATGCAGCTTCTGTTCATGCTTTCGCCGATTATCTGGACGGCAAAGGTTCTCCCTACCAGCTCTCCGTTCCTGGTATACAATCCTGTCGCCTACATCATCGATGCAGCGCGGACTCCGCTGATGAGCGACGGCACCAACTACATGAGCGTGCTCGTGTCCGCCATCATTGCCGGCGCGGGGAGCATCGCTGCCTATCTTCTCTATCGAAGGACTGAGCATCGAATTCCGTACTGGCTTTGAGTTCCGGTGCCCCGTCACACAATCGTATTGGAATCCCCATGTCACCGCCATCCATTCATCTCAGGGACGTTACCGTTCGAATTCCGGTCTGGTCCGCTCCGGCAAATCGTTCTCTCAAGCAAGCCGCGCTCCGATTCACCACGGGCGGGCGTTTGCTGGCCGGCGACTCTGGTCGTTTCGAAGTCGCGGCTCTCGATGGTGTGTCGCTTGATCTCAAACCCGGCACCCGGCTGGGACTGAGCGGGCACAACGGAGCTGGCAAGACGACACTGTTGCGCGTCTTGGCAGGCATTCTCAAACCCACCAGCGGGACGGCTGTCATCAATGGGGATTCGGCCGTTCTGATAATGCCCTCCATGGGTTTGTCTGCAGAACTCACGGGCCGGGAGTTCATCCGGCTACAGAGTCTCATGACCGGTATAGCCCCCCGAGAAATCGAACGTCAGACTGACTCGATCATCGAGTTCTCGGAACTGGGCGATTTCATAGACCTGCCCGTTCGCACCTACTCGTCGGGCATGCAAACGCGGCTTTCATTCTCCGTTGTCACCGCATATCCGACCGATATCGTCATCCTCGACGAGGGGCTGGGCACCGGAGATGCGTCCTTTCAAAAGAAGGCCAAGGAGAGATTGGCGCAGTGGCTCAACAATGCTGCCATAGTGGTCCTCGCATCGCATTCCGAAACTCTCATCCGGTCCATGTGCAGTTCCGTGGTGCTGCTTGAAAAAGGTCGCATCGTGAGCGAGGAGACTTTTGGCTAATGCGTCGTCAGCCGATTGCAACACTTGCCGGCTTAGGTGTTCGATTGCGCGGGCAGCCTTGCCTGTCGCAAGAGGAACAGCATGAATTGATACGGGATAGCGCGATGAACAACGACCCGATCAAGGCGCATTGTCCGGCAAATGCGCTTCTGTCGTCGGCAGAATTCGTCGTGCATCCTCTCCTGATTGCTAAAACGAGACGAGCGTTGGCCGTATGAACAAGCGCACATCATCCGAAACCATGCATAGTGCGACGCGACGGACTGCCGTTGAAACGGCACCCAAAAAGCGTACCAGGGCCAAGCCGGCCGCCAGGCGCACCTGCATCATGGTTCTCGGCATGCACCGTTCGGGAACCAGTGCGCTGACCAGGGCGATCAGTCTGCTTGGTGCGGCGCTGCCGAAGAATATGTTGCCGCCGGATCCGGACAATGAGAAGGGTTTTTGGGAGTCGGCCCCATTGATGGCACTCCATGAAAACATGCTGGCGGAAGGTGGAAGTCGCTGGGACGATTGGCGGTCGTTTGATCCGAACAATATCGCGACCGCACGCCTGCAATTCTATCATGCCGAGATCGCTAGATTGATCGATGAGGAATATGGCAGCGCGCCGCTTTTTGTCCTCAAGGAACCGCGCATTTCGCGCTTCGTGCCGCTCTATGCGGAAATTCTTGAGCGAATGCACATCGACGTTCGTTACGTTCTGATCGAGCGCAATCCGTTGGCCGTGATTGGATCACTGGCCAAGCGGAACGGAATGACGACGGGTTTCAGCTCCCTTCTCTGGCTGCGCCACGAATTGGAGGCCGAACACGCGACCCGAGGTCGACCACGCGTCTTCTTATCCTACGAGGGCATGCTTGACGATTGGCGAAAAGGGATCGAACGGATCACGAGTGCCCTTAAGATTGACTGGCCGCTGCCAGATTTGGAGTGGCATGCGATGCTCTCGAGCCACTTCTCGGAAGATCATCAGCACCATGCCGCGAGTGACAGTACGCTCTTCGCGGACGAGCGTATTGCCGGCTGGGTGAAAGATGCCTACGCGGCACTCAAGTCTCTGCAGGAAAACGCCAATGACGCAGAGGTCATGGCGGTTCTCGATCGCGTCAAGGCCGAGTTCGACGCTGTTTCGCCGGTCTTTGGTGAAGCCATTTTTCCGGAGTTTCGAGCTCGGGAGCACATTTTTTCCGAAGCGAGAGAGAACTTGCAGCGCGTCGCTGAGGAGAAAACGGTCAGGGCGAGCCAGCTAGAAAGTAAGGTTCAGCTGCAAGATACAGAAATAGCGAGCTACCATCTTAGTCTTGAAGAAGAGCGTGCCAATACAGAAAAAGTTATAAGCAGCTATAAAATTATCAGCAGCCATATTGACGAAAAAAAGAAAATTAATTCCCAATTATCGACTGCTGTCGAAAACACTACGAGATTGTCGGAGATGTTGGAGAAGGCCAGATTAGAGCGGAAACCCGCGCGCACAGCCTTGGTCCGACGATTGAATGCTATCGGACTTGTTCAACGCCTTCGGCAGGCCCGTGTCCACAGAGGTAGTTGGCTAGAAGTGGCAAAAGCCATCTATGGCCGCGTTGCCTTGCAAGGGGTGAGGCAAACGACGCTCGACGCGGTTTCCCTTCTTCGGGTTCCGGAT
This sequence comes from Mesorhizobium sp. P2_E7, assembly GCF_056403855.1. Lineage (NCBI taxonomy): Bacteria > Pseudomonadati > Pseudomonadota > Alphaproteobacteria > Hyphomicrobiales > Phyllobacteriaceae > Mesorhizobium > Mesorhizobium sp. P2_E7. The sequence continues at coordinate 107,907 of NZ_JBFUER010000002.1, forward strand.
GCGCGCATCGCGGAAAACCTGTTCCGGGAGAAGGAAGAGGTGTCAGCTCGCCTTGCCTTGTCCACATTTTCTGCGTCCAGTTTTTTCGGTCCGACCATATCCGTGCTGATGCCGGTCTATAAGCCGCCGCTCCATTTTCTTGAGCGGGCGATCCTGTCTGTGATCGCTCAAGAATACCAAAATTGGGAACTCGTGATTGTCGATGACTATTCGCAGAGCGATGAAATCTCGACCCTTCTGGAGAGGTATGCCTCTCTCGACAAGCGGGTGAAAATCAGCAGTCTTTTGAAGAATGGGGGAATATCCAGGGCCACCAATCATGCCCTGAACCAATCGTCTGGCGGGTACATCGCCCTTCTGGACCATGACGATATCCTTACGAAGGATGCGCTTCTTCGAATTGCCGAGGTCGTGGTTGAGGATCCCCTGGTTGATTTTGTCTATTCGGATGAATGCAAGGTCGATGCGAATGACTACCCCGTAGAAATCTTCAGCAAGCCGGATTGGAGCCCTCATCTCCTGTTCAACTGCATGTATACCGCGCATTTGACCGCATATCGAAAGAGCCTTGTCGACCAGATTGGCGGGTTTCGCAGCGAGTATGATTTTTCGCAGGATTATGATCTGGCGTTAAGGGCTTCAGAGTGCTGCAAGAGAGTCGTGCATATCGAGCATGTGCTCTACGGCTGGCGAATGACTGAGGGATCTGCATCCGTAGGCGGCAAGGATTATGCTCGAATCTCAAACATCAACGCGCTCGAAGATGCGATTCAGCGCCGAAATTACGGCGGTCAGGCGCTGGCAACGCCTTATGCCAACAGAGTCTATCGAGCTCCGGATCTTGTCTCTGAAAATCTTGTGTCGATCGTCGTCCCCTCTGACAATATAGAAAATATCAAATCGTCTATTGCGACGATACTGGACAACACGGAATACGATCTTTTTGAGATCATCGTGGTGACAAATAGCCGGATAGCAAAAGATCTTACGGGGATTTCGAAAAAGGTTAAGTTTTCGGTCTACGACAAGAAATTCAATTTTTCTGACAAGTGTAACCAGGGTGCCCGTGAATCGACTGGGAATTACATTGTGTTCTTTAACGATGACGTTCGGGTTATTTCAAAGGACTGGGTTTCGAGTCTTTTGGAAATTGCAACGCTTGAAAACGTCGGTATTGTTGGGCCGAAGCTACTTTATGAGAACAACTTGATTCAGCATGCGGGGATGGTTACCGGCGTTCGGGGGTTGGTGGGAACTGCGTTTCATTGTCTCCCCGACATGACAACCAATTGCTACAACTTCGCCCAGTCCGTTCGCGATGTGTCGCTAATTTGCGGCGCGTGTCTGATGATAGATCGTGCGGTATTTACAAAAGTTGGCGGCTTCGATGCTGAGAATTTTCCGATTTCCCACTCTGACGTCGACATCTGCCTTAGGGTGAGAGAAAGCGGATATGATTGCGTTTATACACCATATCCGCGCCTGTATCACATAGGGCATGTTTCTATTGGAAAGCTTGAAGATAAAGAAAAAGCACTCAAAAAATATCAGAAAGATAAATCCGATATAAATCTTCTAAGGAGATGGCCTAACGCTATTAGCCGAGACCCGTTCTATACAAAGAAGATGAAGGAGCTGTTGTATCAGGACTCTCAGGAGGAGTTTCAGGTATACCCCGGTCGCGGTGTCGTTGACTCTCCGGAATGTCAGTATGTGAGAGGCCACGATATAATGATTGTCTCTCATGAAATGACCGAGAGCGGTGCGCCGCGTGTTGTTCTCGATCTGGCCAAGGCGCTTTCAGCCGCGGGCAACTTTGTGGTTGTGGTGACGCCAGAGGACGGGCCGATGCGAAAGCATATAAATGAACTGGGTATAACGGTCGTCGTCGACGAGCTTGTCCTCACTCGGCATGAAACAGTTCTTAAGTTCGGCAGAAATTTTGACACGGTGATCGTGAACACCGTGCTTGGATGGCCGGTTGTGTCTCAACTCTCCGAGTTGGTCCCAACTTTCTGGTACATTCACGAAAGCGAGTTCGCGAAGGATCTTTTCTCATCGAATTCCGATGCTAGGGATGCACTTGGGAAAGCTGCGGAAGTCTGGGTCGGAAGCAAGATCGCTGGCCGTGCGGTCCAACCGTTTTCTCAGGACTATCGTGTCGTTCCGTATGGGGCCTCAGCCGTAGGTTTTGCCTCCGAGCCTTCCGGGCAGAGTATAAGTGACGCCGAGAACATCGTCATTTCGGTCTTGGGCTCATACGAGCCGCGCAAGGGTCAGGACCTGGCCATCTTGGCGTTGGACGCGTTGGAGAAGAGCGTCCGGCGCACATGTGAATTGCGATTGGCGGGGCGAGTCCACGATGCGGGGTATCATGCCCAGATCAGCCAGATGGCGGACATCAGAATCGGTGTTTCGATGGCGGGAGCTCTCGATCATACGGAATATGAACGCGCGCTGCATGAAACCGATATACTTCTCGTTTCTTCACGCGACGATACCCTACCCCTGGTTTCGATCGATGCGCTGAGGTGCGGAAAGATCTTGGTATGTTCTCCTGCTGTTGGGACTTCGGAATTCATTGTTGACGGTATCTCCGGTTACATAGCGGAAGATCCCAGCCCAACCAGTCTTGCAGCTGCCCTTAGGCGAGCAATCGGCGACCGCGCAAAATGGCGCGAGGTAGGTGACGCCGCCAAAGCAGTTTTTGTAGCCAATTTTTCGCCTGAGGCATTCGCCAGCGAGATATCGCAGCGCCTGGCATCGAAGATGGGCGGAGATATGGATCGTGCGGCATGAGCTGCGCTGACAGAACGATGCGCGGAGCGATCATTCTGCCGATCAGGTGCTATTTGGCTGAGTGCGGGTCTGGCATCGCATCTCGCCGGAGACTGACAGTTGCTCGTGCTGGGGGAGACGAAGGTATCCGGCTGCATACAAGCCTCCCAAGGGGGCGCTGATGATCGGCATTTTCGGAGCATCTGGTTTTATCGGACGAAATCTTGTTGACTATTTTGATCAAAGGAAAGTGCAGTTCCGAGGCTTTGTTCGGCGACAAGGCGCTGTTCAATCAAGAAATATGACCGTTATCGATTTCGACGATCCTGACACCTATCGGCATCATCTCGAAGGGCTAAGCGCGGTCGTATTGCTGGTTAGCGCTTCTGTACCTGCCACATTTGCAAATGACCTTGCTTCCGAGGTGAATCGGAATGTCGTTCCGCATGTTAAATTCCTGCAAAGTATCCGCGGAACCTCAATTCGGCACGTGGTTTATCTGTCATCTGGCGGAACGATCTATGGGGTCCCGCAGCAGCCGAGCATCACTGAAACACATCCAACCCGTCCTATAAGCACCTACGGATGCGGCAAGCTGATGATCGAGAGCGCCTTAAGGACGCTGTCGACAGGTGGAGAATGGAGCTATTCGATTCTTCGCGCCTCGAACCCCATTGGCAAATACCAATCGCCCGAAAAAGGCCAGGGCCTTGTGGCGACCGCTGTCCGCGCAGCCTTTCTGGGTGTTCCGATTGACATATGGGGCAACGGTGACGCGTTGCGCGACTACATCGACGTCCGGGATCTTTGCAGCGCCATCGATACTGTGCTGAGGCCGCAAGGGCGGCAAGAAGCAATATACAACGTCGGCTTGGGAAAATCGTTTAGCGTAAATGAGATGGTCGATCTTTGCTCCTACGCATGCGGGCGGCCAATTCGCCGAAACTACATCCGTGAGAAATCGTTCCTTGTAAAGGACGTAGAGTTGAATTGTGACGCCATCAGGCGCGATACTGGTTGGAGAGCTGCTTTCGATGTATCCGAGGCAATAGAAAATTTCGTAATGGATTACAAGAAGACGACTCAGGTTGCCTCTTGAGTTCTATTTATATTAATCTTCTTGGCAGCCCAATGGCCCGGTGCGGACAGACAGCCATGACAAAGAAGTAGCCTTGGCATGAGAAATGAGACGGACCAACCGCGGCTGGGCTTCATGGTCGGCGGCGTGCAGAAGGCTGGCACCACCAGTCTGTTCGGCTATCTCATTCAGCATCCGCAGATGGCGACGCCGTCAGTCAAGGAGGCGCACTTCTTTGATGATGAGGCCCAGAACTGGTCCGAGCCGGACTATTCGAGGTTGGAGAGCCTTTTCACCGAAGATATCAGGATCCGCATTGGATTTGACGTAACGCCAATCTACCTGTTCTGGCCACACTCGTTGGAGAGGATAAAGCGATATAATCCCGGAATAAAACTCATCTTCATCTTTCGCGATCCGATTGAGCGAGCGTGGTCGCAATGGCGCATGGAGACAGACAGGCAGGCGGAGCATCTGCCTTTTCACCTGGCGATCCGACAAGGCCGCTGGCGGCTCAAGGGGTTGGATCCGACCGATCCGGCGTGGCGTGTGTATAGCTATGTCGAACGGGGCTTTTACGCACGCCAGCTGCGCCGGCTGTTTGCCTTGTTCCCAAGGGAGAATGTTCTGCTCCTGCGTTCACTGGATCTGCTGAGGGATCATCAAGCTACGCTGGAGTCGGTTGCCCGTTTCCTCGCCATCCAACCGTTTCCTGCCCTTGCCGCGCGAACCGACCATCTTGGCAGACGATGCGAGGACGAGCTCCGGCCGGAGGATGTGACCTATTTGCGCGAGATTTTCTACGATGACACCGCCGAATTCTCCAGACTTTCAGGGCTGTCGGTTTCCGATTGGCCGACTATGGATCAGAGCATGACGGTGGAAAGCCGATGAAGCGGCCAAATATTCTCTTCATCGTGGCTGATGATCTCAATTCCTGGATTGCGCCACTGGGCCGCCATCCGGACGTCAAGACGCCTGCAATCGACCGGCTCGCATCGCGTGGAACGACGTTCCTGCGCGCCTACTGCACGGCACCTTATTGCAATGCCAGCCGGATGTCCGTGTTCACCGGATGTCTGCCGACGACAACCGGCGTCTACCAGAACGAGCCATTCTGGGAGGCGCCGCTGCGCAGGGTCACGCTGCTCGAGCGCCTGCGCGCGGCCGGGTATTTCTGCATGGGTGCGGGCAAAGTCTTCCATGGCAGTTTCGATTACGCCGATGCGGGGCGCAACAGGACACTGTCGGCAAAATGGAGCGACATCGAGAACCGCCCGGCCCTGTGGGACGAATTCCATACGACCGCCGCCGAGCCGATGCCGCTGCATCGGCCGCTCAACCGCATGTTTGATTTTGATGATTTCCAGAATGTGGCGTCGACGAATCATCACTTCGACTGGGGCGCCATCGAGCCAGCCCGTGAGCCGGAGATGCCCGATTTCAAGACCGCAGACGCAGTTTGCGCCTTCCTCGAAAAACCGCACGAGCAGCCGTTCTTTTGCGCGACGGGTTTCTACAAGCCGCATTTGCCCTGGTACGTTCCGCAGCGGTTCCTCGATCTTTATCCTCTCGATAAGGTCAGCCTGCCCTTTGTCAAAAATGACGACCTCGACGACGTTCCCGCCATCGCAAAGGCCTGGGCTCTCTCGCCGCCTGACCACGAAACCGTCCTGAAGCACGGCCAATGGCGCAACGCCGTCCAGGGCTATCTCGGCGCCATCTCCTACTGCGACAGCCAGATCGGACGCGTGCTTGCCGCCCTGGATGCTTCGCCCGCAGCCGACAATACAATCGTGGTTCTTTGGGGAGACAACGGGTTCCACCTTGGCGAAAAGCTGCATTGGCGAAAATTCGTGCTGTGGGAGGAAGCAACGCGGGTGCCCTTCATTCTGTTGCCGCCACGGGGTATGGCGACGTTGCCTCGTGTCGAACAGCCGGTCAGCCTGGTCGACCTGTTTCCCACGCTTCTTGATCTATGCGGGCTCGAGCCGCCGGCGGACATAGACGGCCGTTCACTTATGCCTTTGGCGCAGGGCGGCGAGATGCAAGACCATTGTGCGATCATGACATGGTTGCGCGGCAATCATTCCGTCCGGTCGAGCCGCTGGCGCTACACGCGCTACTCCGATTTGTCGGAAGAACTCTATGATTTGAGCGCCGACCCCTATGAGTGGAACAATCTGATCGGTGACGTGCGCTTTGAGAAAATGCGTCTGGATCTTGGCGCCCGCCTCCCGTCCGACCATCGCGATTGACTGTCAGCTAAGGGCATTCCAAAAAAATATCTGGCGATGACCTCAACTCCACGCTATGCGATACAAAAGCGGCGGGGCTGGGGATTGGCACTCTAAACAGGTGATCGGTGACGGGTTTCCGTCGCTCTCGCATCACGTTAGTGTCCATATCCTTGCGCCTGGAGTTCAGTACTACCCAATGACATCCTATGTAGAAGTCGTGTCCGGACTTCGGCCGAAGATGCGGCGCGCCATTATAATGATCCAGGACATTGTCATGGTCCTGGTGGCGGTGGCGCTGAGTCTCGGGCTTTCGCAGTCGAGACTTTCATTCGACGCGCTCTCCTGGCCGGGCCTGGCGTGCTGGGCGAGCATCGTTTTTCTCAGCCATCTCCTGTTTCGCTATTGCGGCCTCTACAACACGGTGTGGCGCTTTGCCTCCACGCCGGACTTCTTCAACATTCTGAAGAGCTGCGCGATCCTGACGGTCACGCTCTACGTCGTCTCGCTGGTGGTTCGATGGTTTCAGCCGGTGACGGGTCTCAACGAGCGCCAGTTCATCGTCTTTTTCCTCGTCTCCTTCACCATCATTTCGGCGCCGCGGCTCTACTACCGGTTTCTGCGCGATGGGGCGAGCTGGCGAATCCTGAGCCGCAACGCGAGCAATGTGGCGATCAAGCAGGCGTTGTTCGTTGGCAGGCTCGGCGAAGCAGACGTCATCATCCGGTTCACGCGCACGGCAGAGCCGGCCGAATATTCCATCGCCGGCATCATGGCCATCGAGAATGGCGCGCCGCTGGGCACGCAGATCCAGGGCGTCCCGGTTGTGGCCGTGCGGCCCCGCCTCGTGGAGGTCCTCGAAGAATATGTAAGGGGCACCAAAAGCCTCGACATGCTGATTTTCGGCAATGGCACCGAACGCGAGATCGAGGAATATTCGGAGCTGGTCCGTGTCGCCCGTCACAGCGGCATCGCCGTCGTCCAGTTCTCCGGCGTCTCGGAGCTCGGGCAGGGCGGAAAGCTGGTTCTCGACGCTGTCGAGATGGAAACCATCCTGCGCCGCTCCACGGTTCCGTCGGACGTTGAGCGCATTGGCGGCTTCGTCAGCGGCAAGCGCGTCCTGGTGACCGGCGGCGCCGGCTCCATCGGTCGCATCCTGGTCAAGCGGTCGCTGGAACTCGGCGCCGAGGCGGTTCTGGTTGCCGACATCTCGGAGTTCGGGATTTTCCAGCTCGACCAGCAGGTCGACGAAAAGGATCATGCCCGGCTCAAGAGCCGCATCGTCGATGTCACCGACCGGCGCCAGATCACCCGCGTCGTCAGCGATTTCAAGCCCGACATCATTTTCCACGCTGCCGCGCTCAAACATGTGCCGCTGCTTGAGGAAAACTGGGAATCGGCGATCCAGACCAACATTTTGGGCACTCTCGTCTGCGCAGAGGTTGCCGCCAAATGCGGGGTGCCGCAGTTTCTGCTGATTTCCAGCGACAAGGCAGTCGATCCGACCTCGGTGCTCGGCATGACAAAACGCGCCGCCGAGCAGATCGTCTCTTCGCTGCACGAAACGCACACCACCGAACCCAATGGCCGTCGCTCCGGCACCAAGTTCATTGCCGTGCGGTTCGGCAATGTCTTCGGCTCCAACGGTTCGGTCGCCACCATCTTCCAGGCGCAGATCGAGGCCGGCGGTCCGGTCACCATCACTGATCGCCGCATGACCCGCTACTTCATGACGGTGGCCGAAGCCGTCGACCTCGTCATCATGTCGGCGGCCGATGCCGAGCGGCGCCAGGGCAAGGACGATTACGCCATCTACATGCTCGACATGGGCAAGCCGGTGCCGATCCTCGAAGTCGCCGAAACCATGATCCGCATGGCCGGCAAGAGCCCCTACACCGACATTCCGATCCGTTTCACCGGGATCAGGCCAGGCGAGAAGCTTCACGAGGTGCTGCATGGCGGCAATGAAGAGATTGTCGCGCTCGATATCCCCAAGATCTTTGGTCTGCGAACCGATGTCGTGGGATGGCCCAAGGTCCAGGCCGCGCTGACATCGCTGCAGGCGGCCATGCGCGATCAGGACAAGGCCGCAGCACTCGCCGTCATGGCCGGGCTTCATCAGGCGGAAAAGCCGCCAGGTGACGCACGCCGGGAAACCGTTGCGAAAACAGTCGGACAAGCGGGTTAGAGCAATTCCAGAACAAGTGTGAAGCGGTTTTCCCGTCCGGGATTGCGTCAATACAAAGAGCCTGTCCTGATCGATCGGAATTGGCTATTGAAACCAATCCGATGGCCGTTCCCAGGCGCTTGCAGATGATTCTGAACCAGTGACCAGACAAGATCAGCGCGTGGCCGTGCTGCTGGGCACAAAAGATGGCGCGGCTTTCCTTGACGAGCAGCTCGCCTCGCTGCTTGCGCAATCGCATCCTCTTGTCGACGTCTGGGTCTCCGACGACGGTTCGACCGATGGCACTTCTGCCATCATCGGCGCCTGGCAGAGCCGTTGGTCTAAGGGGCTGCTGACCCTGTCGAACGGTCCTCGCCAGGGCTTTGCCGCCAACTTCCGCTCGATGATCGTCGATCCGCGCATCGATGCCGATTACTACGCCTTCTGCGACCAGGACGATATCTGGGAGCCGGACAGGCTGGAGAGCGCTATTGCCTGGATGCAGGGGCACGATGCCGAAACACCACTGCTGTTTTGCTCGAGGACCGCGACCATGTCCGAAACCGGAGCAGCGCAAGGGCATTCGCCGCTGTTCCTGAAGCCGCCGTCGTTTCGCAATGCGCTTGTGCAGAGCATTGCCGGCGGCAACACCATGATGATCAACCGCACGGCGCGAAAGTTGCTGGCAAAGGCATCGGCAAGGACCGAGTTCGTCAGCCATGACTGGTGGACCTATCTGATCGTCACCGCCGCCGGCGGCACTGTCCGCTATGACCCGCGACCGCTGGTGCGCTACCGCCAGCATGAGGCAAACCTGGTCGGCGCCAACGTTTCGTGGAAGGCGCGGCTGTCGCGGCTGGGACGCCTGTTCAAGGGCGAGTTCGCCGTCTGGACCGATCACAATCTGAGCGGTCTGGCGGTCAATCGCGACATTCTCACCAAGGATGCCGCCGCCTGCCTCGGCCTGTTCATCAGGGCGCGCAAGGGCGGTGTCCTGCGACGACTGCGTCTTCTCAGAAAAAGCGGCGTCTACCGGCAGACGCTGACGGGTACGCTTGGGCTCTATCTGGCCTTCATCTGGCGGCGGATCTAGATTGGTTATGACGGGACCCAAGCGAGCTTTCGACCTCGTCGTGGCGGCGGTTCTGTTGCCGCTAACCTCGCCCGTCATCCTGCTTGCCATGCTGGCAATCAGGCTGTCTTCGCCTGGACCCGCATTGTTTTCGCAAACCCGGGTCGGACAGAATGGCGCGCTGTTTGCCTGCCACAAGCTGCGGACGATGGTTGTGGGAACGCCGTCTCTACCCTCGCATCAGGCGCCGGCAAACGCCGTCACTCCCGCCGGCGCGGTGCTGCGAAAATTCAAGATCGACGAACTGCCGCAGCTGTGGAATGTGCTGAAGGGCGAGATGAGCCTGGTCGGCCCGCGTCCATGCCTGCCCACGCAAACCGAGCTGGTCGAACGCCGCAGGCAATTGGGCGTGCTTGCGGCCCTGCCGGGCATTACCGGGCTTGCGCAGATGAAAGGCATCGACATGTCGGACCCGAAACGCTGCGCCGAAACCGATGCCGAATATCTGAAGACAGCCTCGATCGGCCTCGATATCCGTATTCTTGTGGGTACGATTTTCTAACCAGAGCATGATCCCGAAAAGTGGCCCCGGTTTTCGGACGAGATCATGCTCAAATAGACAGTTGAGCAGCGCCGGACTTGTAGCGGCGCGCGAGCTCGGTCAGTTGTTCGAGTGTGTCGGTCCGCGGCGCCCAGCCTTCGGATACCAGCAGCGACGGATCGCATATCTGCGTCGCTGTCATCGCTTCCCATGCCTTGGCCTTGCCAATCAAGGTCAATACGATCCGCATCAGACCTGTGGGCACTTTGGACAGTTTCAACGAGTAGCCATAACCGTCCCGGAAAGCCCTGATGATGGAAGAGACCGGCAGCGGCGGCAGGTCGCAGGCGACGTAGACGGGGCGAAGCGGCTGCGGACGGCTGAGTAGATACACCGCCGTGTGTGCTGCTGCCTCGCATGACATCAGCGATCGTACGCCGCTGAAGACGGCCGCCGGCAGCGCCAAGCTTACAGGCATGCCGCCCCAGCGCATCAGATTCGCCAGATTTCCCTTCATGCCTTCGCCATAGATCGGCGGCAGGCGCAGCGCCGTGGCATCGGCGGGTCTGGACGCATAGGCTTCCAGCATCCTGATCTCGCCTTCGCGTTTCGAGCGGCCGTAAGCGCATTGCGGAGCAGGGGGCGTCGCCTCGCTGATCGTCCCGCTGAAGCCGGGACCGGCTACCGCCCGGATCGATGACAGATAGATGAAGCGCCCGCTTGCCCGCCAGGCGGCCGCGCGCGCCAGCTGGGCGGTCAGCGTCGCATTGGCGGCGAGAAAATCGGCCTCGCTCGCCTTGCGGTCATTGTTGAGAGCCGCGCAGTGGACGACATGGGTGATATCTCGCATCAGCGCCTGGAATGCCTGGGCCGGCGCGTCGAAGTCCGGCAGCAGCACGGCATCGCTCGCGGCATCGAGCTGTTCTGGGTGACGCGATGCCATGCGCACCTCGAACCCGGCTTCGCCAAGCTGGTTAACGACCTGCCTGCCGATGAAACCCGTCGCGCCTGTGACCAGCACTTTCACGGCTGGCTTGCCTGCGGAGTCAAGGCTGGTTCCGGCAACGCCTGTTGCCGGCCCGAAGCAAGGTAGGTCCCGGACACCAGGAACACCATCAGTGTCGAATCGAGGATGTCGTGGCCGACCAGGATGCCGGTCAGGCCGCCGATGAGATAGGTCATCACGGTAACGACAATCATCGTGGCGCCGAACCGCTCGATCGTATCGGTGCTGGTGCGCAGCACGATGGCGGCGTTTCTCGCGGCAACGACGAAAACAGCCGCGAGCGTAATGGCGCCAAGCAGCCCTGCCTGCACCAATGCGGTCAGGAAGCCATTGTGGAAATGGCTGAAGCCCACGGACGGCATGTTGAACTGATTGTGGAACCCATCCTTCATCAGCTCGCGGCTTGCAGCAATGCCGTGACCGAAAATCGGCATGTCGTGGAAGGCGCCGAGGCCAATCTGCCAAAGTGCTGCGCGCAACCCGAGCGCGGTGGTGTGGTCACCCTTCGTGGCGAGCGCATCCCAGTCGCTGAACAGGAAGGCCGCGCGCTCGGAAATGATGGGGAGGCCGACGACAGCGATGACGATGCCGGTCGCGCCCGCAATCAGCAAAAGGCGAATGGCATTTCTGTTGTTGAGCTTGCGACGGTTGATCAGCAGGACGGCGATGCCGGCCACCAGCATCGCCAGCCAGATGATCCGCGACCCCGAATAGAGAATGGCGACTGCACCGGCCAGTGTCGCGAAGGCCAGCAGAGCCCTGTTCTTTTCGATGTTAGACAAGGCGCCCGCCAGGCACATCATCACACTCAGGCAAGCGACCGTTGCAAATACGATCGCATTGCCGGCGCCGCCTTCGGCCCGTATGCCCAGCCAGTAATACTGCACGATCGCCAGCAGCAGGGCGCCAAAGCAGGCGGCGGCGCTGGCCAGCACGACGATGCGCGCCAGCGCGGCTTTCTGGGTGATGCTCCAGGTCGCGTATGAGACGGGGAAAAACAGGAAGGTGATCAGTCCCAGCAGATTCGGCGCATCCCTGGCGATCGAATTGTTGACGATGGAGGCGAGCACGCAAGCTGCGCAATAGGCATAGATGGCGACCGTCATGGCGATCATCGGCCGGTCGATGTTGAAGCGCCGTCTTTTCAGCGCAAGCAGAACCACCGACCACAGGCCGCCGCCATTGAACACAAAGCTGACAGCCGACCCCAGCACCGGCGGGCAAAAGAAGCAGATAATGGAGAAGGTGATGTTGATCCGTGACGGCGAGAGGTGCTGCTTGATGGTGGAAGTCGGGGTCAATGCTCTGGTTCACAATGCGCTGGGGTCGCTTGGCGACGGAGGGTGTTTTGGCTGCGGCTTTTGCAGCATCCCGGCGGGTGCGGGTTCAGGAGCCGGTATAGCGGCTGGGTTCGGTTTTCGATAGTGCGGCGAGGATCTTGAATCGTTGGCGTGGCCGCATCGCATGGCGGAAGCATCCACCGGCCCCGACGGTTTTTCCAGGGTTCCGGCAAGATTTTTCCCGGCCTTTCAGGGCGATCAATCTGCCGGGCAGGAATTTCCGAATTTCGGGCTTTTCATGGAAAATTCGTTCCCGATCGGCCTGGCCGCCGGCCTTTCCAGCGTTGTTATATCAGGTGGCGATCTGCTAGAACGCCGGCACGAACCGATAGTGTCCAGCAGTGAAGCTTGAACCGGGCGGCTGAAAAAGACGCCCGATCCATCTGATGCAAGGTCTGGATGGCACGAGAGAACGCTCACAGTCCATGAACATCGCCCTTACGCATTTGCAGCGGCTCGAGGCCGAATCCATCCACATCTTCCGTGAGGTTGCTGCCTCCTTCTCCAAACCGGTGATGCTCTATTCCGTCGGCAAGGATTCCTCCGTGCTGATGCATCTGGCGATGAAGGCTTTTTATCCGGCCAAGCCGCCTTTCCCTTTCCTGCATGTCGACACCACCTGGAAGTTCCGCGAGATGATCGCCTTTCGCGATCAGATGGCGCAGAAGCTCGGCTTCGACCTTTTGGTCCATGTCAATGAAGACGGCGTGCGCGACGGCATCAACCCCTTCGACCATGGCTCGAACACCCACACCCATGTCATGAAGACCGTGGCGCTGCGCCAGGCGCTCGACAAATACGGTTTCGACGCCGCCTTCGGTGGAGCGCGGCGCGACGAGGAGAAATCGCGCGCCAAGGAGCGCATCTTTTCCTTCCGCAACGCCCAGCATGTCTGGGACCCGAAGAACCAGCGGCCGGAAATGTGGAAGATCTTCAACACCCGCATTGCGCCGGGTGAATCGATCCGCGTGTTTCCGCTGTCGAACTGGACCGAGCTCGACATCTGGCAGTACATTCTGCAGGAGAACATTCCGATCGTGCCGCTCTATTTCGCCAAGGAGCGGCCGGTGGTCGAACGCGACGGCATGCTGATCCTCAAGGACGATGACCGCATGCAATTACGCCCCGGCGAGACGGTGGAGAACCGCTTGGTGCGCTTTCGCACGCTCGGCTGCTATCCGCTGACCGGCGCCATTGAATCCGACGCCGACACGCTGGAAGCCATTGTCGGCGAGATGCTGACGGCGCGCACCTCCGAGCGCCAGGGCCGCCTCATCGACCGCGATGAAGCAGGCTCGATGGAAAAGAAGAAGCGCGAGGGGTATTTCTGAGCATGCGCCACATCCTGGCCAAGAGCCTCGCCCCCACCGACGGCATCCGCGAATACATGGCGGCGCAGGAGAAGAAGTCGCTGCTGCGCTTCCTCACCTGCGGCTCGGTCGATGACGGCAAGTCGACGCTGATCGGCCGCCTGCTGTCCGACACCAAGCAGATCTTTGAGGATCAGCTTGCCGCGCTCGAACGCGATTCGCGCAAGCACGGCACCACCGGCGACGATATCGACTTCGCGCTTCTGGTCGACGGCCTCGAGGCCGAGCGCGAGCAGGGCATCACCATCGACGTCGCCTATCGCTTCTTTGCCACGCCCAAGCGCAAGTTCATCGTCGCCGACACGCCCGGCCATGAGCAGTACACCCGCAACATGGCGACCGGCGCCTCGACCGCCGATCTCGCTATCGTGCTCATCGATGCGCGCCAGGGCGTGCTGCGCCAGACCCGGCGCCACTCGATCATCGCCTCGCTGCTCGGCATTCGCCACATCGTGCTTGCCGTCAACAAGATCGATCTCGTCGATTTCGACCAGGCGGTGTTCGATCGCATCGTCGAGGATTACCGGCAGTTCTCGCACGAGCTCGGCTTCCAGACGATCGTGCCGATCCCGATGTCGGCCCGCTATGGCGACAATGTCACCAGCCGCTCCGACAAGACGGCGTGGTATTCCGGCCCGTCGCTTATCGAGCATCTCGAAACCGTATCGGTCGACGAGGCCGCGGTCGAATTGCCGTTCCGGTTTCCGGTGCAGTATGTCAACCGGCCCAATCTCGACTTCCGCGGCTTTGCCGGCACCATCGCGTCCGGCCAGGTTGCGCAGGGCGATGAGGTTGTCGTCGCGAAATCCGGCAAGGCCTCGCGGGTCAAGCGCATCGTCGCGCATGGCGGCGATCTCGCCCAGGCCGTCGCCGGCCAGGCCATCACCCTTGTGCTTGACGACGAGGTCGAAGTCTCCAGAGGCAACATGCTGGTGTCGCCCGCAGCTAGACCGCAGGTCGCCGACCAGTTCGCCGCCAACATCGTCTGGTTCGACGAGGCAGCGCTGCTGCCGGGCCGTTCCTACATCCTGCGCACCGAGACCGACCAGACCAGCGCAACCGTCACCGACCTGAAATACCGCGTCAACGTCAACAACTTTGCCCGCGAAGCAGCCAAGTCGCTCGACATGAACGAAGTCGGCATCTGCAACATCTCGACCCGAGCGCCGATCGCCTTCGACACCTTCGCCGACAACCGCACCACCGGCGCCTTCATCCTGATCGACCGCATCACCAACGCCACGGTTGGCGCCGGCATGATCCTGCACACGCTGCGCCGCGCCGAAAACATCCACTGGCAGTCGCTCGATGTCGGCAAACGCGTGCGCGCCGACATGAAGAACCAGCGGCCCGCCATATTCTGGTTGACCGGACTGTCGGGCTCCGGCAAGTCGACCATCGCCAACCTGTTCGAAAAGAAGCTGTTCGCCTCGGGACGCCACACCTACATTCTCGACGGCGACAATGTCCGCCACGGCCTCAACCGCGATCTCGGCTTCACCGATGCCGATCGCGTCGAAAACATCCGCCGCGTCGCCGAAGTCGCCAAGCTGATGGCCGATGCCGGTCTGATCGTCATCGTCTCCTTCATCTCGCCCTTCGCCGCCGAGCGCCGCATGGCGCGCGAGTTGATGGCCGACGGCGAGTTCGTCGAAGTGTTCGTCGATACGCCGTTCGAGGAATGCGCCCGGCGCGACCCGAAGGGCCTTTACGCGCGGGCGCTGAATGGCGAGATCAAGAACTTCACCGGCGTCGATTCACCGTATGAAGCCCCGGAAAACCCGGAAATACATCTCAAGACACTCGGCAAATCGGCCGAAGAAATGGTAGACGCCCTGGAACACTGGCTGAACGAGCGCGACATTGCCGAAGACCAATATGACAGCGGCGGCGGCCTCTGAACGACAGGCTGATGCTCGAAATCTCCGAGCGGCTGGCGCTCGCGGGCCGGGCGTGAGGTGATGCGTGTATTCCACACCGGCTGTGCGGTCGACCGCGAGAGAAGCCGGATGTCATGGGCTCTTACTGATGCAATCGTTGTCGCTATTCTAGGCGACCTCAGTGCCACATTCTCTCCCTGAACCATTTGAGAAACCTGTTCTCAGCGATTACCCGGCGGACTCTAGCGGCAGCCCATTGCCCTCTTATCGTGGTCCCGACATGGCAACTGCAGACGATGTCATGCAACTCCCAGTCAGACAGTTCGAAGAAGCGCCTTGCTTCCCCATAGGTGTCATCCTTCAGGCCGACCGCACGCAGTACCGGATCCTCGAAGGCCACTGTGATTGGCGAGGCCTCACTGCGTGCTGCGTCGCGGGCTTGCCCCTTCAGATGCTCAGTGCCAGTCAGCGCGCCCAAGCATCGCTCGGGATGTTCGTCTAGCAACTTTGCCCAGCGCTCGATGCGCTGTTGCCGGGTCATGATCGGGTATGTCGACAAGGGTTCCACTTCTGCGATTGTCTGCAGTTGGCTTCGGGTTTGGTGTTTCATGGTCGGCTCCTTTTGATCGAAGTCCCCTTCTCAACAAAAATTATCGCGCCACGATGCGCTGACAAGGCCGGGTAGGCGGTTTCTCGACGGACAATGGCGATTGCCAAATTTTGACTAATACGGCGCATTGCTCCGCTGCTGCCGACGCCCGAACAGACCCACGTCCCACAGCAAAAAGGCGAGTTCTTTTCAGCGCTGGCGTCATCATCAGCGCCTTCCCCGATACTCACGGTCGAACGACTTATGCACCGTTGCGACCTGAGAACCGTTGAGCGCAAGCAAGCCCACATCGCGAAACCCGCCACCGGCGACTAGATGGGCGCTATCCGCCGCCATTTCTGATTGCTGTCAGTCGCAACAGGCACACCGGTGCCGCGCTCGCGCTTCGTTGTGCCATGTGCGATCGCATGCGCGATCAAACGACGAACACGTCGTGATAGGTCAGGGCTGCCCCGGGCTCTAGGTGGGCGATTTCCACCTGCGGGGTCGATTTCGAGCCGTCGGGATCATAGGACAGAACGCCCGTGGCCCGGTTATAGAGGAGGTAATCGTTGCTGTGGGCGGCGTGTTCTCGCAACTCGAAATACGACGAGTTCACCCGCGTCGGGCTGGACAAGGAACCGTCGCCGAGCTTGGTGAAGATGGCATTGTCGAGATAAAGCGCGTCATGTTCCGCGTTGAAGTCGGTGAGTGTGTCGACATTGCCGGGGCCATAGGCCGTATCAAAAACGAAGGTGTCCTCGCCCCTGCCACCAGTCAGCACGTCGTTGCCACCCAGGCCCCGCAGTGTATCGTTGCCAGCCAGGGCATCAAAGGTATCGGCCGCGCCAGTGCCGACAAAAGTATCGTCCCCGGTCGTTCCGTGGGTCGGCGGGGTCGGCGGTGACGGTATCGGGTCGGTCCCGTCATGGGCTGCATGCCAGGCCGTCTTGGCCTGGGCCCAATAGTCGCGGGCCGCCTGGCCTTGAAGGACCGTCCAGCCGGCGGGCGGCATTGGATAATCCGACGGCAGCGGCGTGTCAGAGAGGTTGAGGTAGTAGTTGCCGTGCGCCTCGACCGTCTTGTCCCAGGCATGCTGCAGCCGCGCCTGGCCGTTGTGGTGAACGTCTGTGATCGCCACCACGCAGTCGATAAAGTGCAGGCTGGGCACGATATCGTTAGCGCCTGTGCCATTGTCGAGTTTGAATGGCGAACCGTGGGTCATCACGCCTTTGCGAAGGTACTCGCCCATGCCCAGAAGCATGCCGTCCATGGTGACCGTGTTGTCAGACCCATCCACGTCACCGTCGCCAAGGCTTACTCCGGAAAACACGTGGTCGAACAGGGAATCCCGGATAGTGCCGCCGATCACGTCGTCGTCCTCGACCGCGTCGTCTCGTGAGTTGCCGACATAGGAATCTTCGATGAGGAAGGTGCCGGTGCCGCCGACACGGATGCCATCCCAGGGCTGGGTGATCGTCCAGTCGTCGATGGTAAAGCTGTGGGCTGAATTTATACGGACTGCGGCGGAGTTGACGTAGATGTTCTCCCAGTCGCCGGTTTGGGAGACCGTGCCGTTGATCGTGCCGCCCAAAGCCACTAGGTTGTCGCCGGGGTTGACGACCGCGAACGGATAGAGGTTGGTGGGGCTTCCCTGATTGGCGACGATCCACGAGGCGCTGGTGGCATCGATTATCGTGTCGGCGGGCAGACCGGATACTTTATATTGGCGGTAGCCATAGTCGCCGCTCAAGACAATGGTGTTCGTATTGGCCATGCTTGGCCACCTTTCACACCCCTCGCCCTTTTTCCCCACCTGCCTGAAGCCAGAAAGGCCTGCACACATCAGAGCCCCGTCGGCGATATCGTGCAAATCACAAAATATGACAAATATCGGACACCCTCGTCCGATTACAGCGCCCGCGGGATAAGTGCGTTGATCCCGCTAGAGAGCTACCACGACCAGTAGGCGAACCATCTCATAGACGAGCGCAAGCGCCCGCGCAAAGGCGCGGTCCATGGGGTTCCTTCGATGGGCTGTGGTCGGCGCCAGGAGGAATCAGATTGATGCTGACGACCATCACCTCAGGTTCGACCGACAAGGAGTGGGCGGTGGTAATCGTTGCGCCCGTCCGCTCGTCGCCAATACCTGCGGTGACCACGGAGACGGCTCCGGCCAGATGTCGCATCGCGAATTTCAGCGGGATCCGGGCTTCATCCAGGAGAATGCGTTCGGTCAGTGTCATCTGGATATAGCCTCATCGTGTTTGCAGTGTCACGACGCCTTGCGACGCAACACCGTCTGGTCTCCCAACCATTGGTGAATTTCGGCAGCGATGCCCTCGGCATGCGCGGTGACCTCGGGAATTCCCATCAGCTCGCCGACGCTGCCGCGCGCCAGTGGCGCGCTGATGAAAATAGTGTCGGCCGCGTGACCTGACGCGCCGACCGCGCGGCCCTGTCTGTCGGTCTCCAGACCGAGGCCGGTTGGGTCAAGACGAACCAGGCCCAGATGTCCAAGGGTGGCAATCGCCGTGTTGGTGCGAAGAATATCGGCATGCGCCGGCCCGGTCGTCACGATCACGCTGTCGAACGCTTCGACGATGAGCTTGTGTTGGCGCCTTGGCCGCTGCGTGACGCGGATGCGCCCGTCGGCCTCTTCGGCCTCGACAATCGATGCGGCGCGATAAGCGAGCGTGCCCTCGGCAAGGCGGCGATCCAGCACGACTGCTACCTGTGGCACGATGCGGAATCGATGCACGTCCCATAAATTCCGCAGCGAGGGATAGCTTACCCTGCTCACCGATAATTTTCACAACCCTAAGATCGTCCCAAGACAGCCTGCTAAGAGGATCACTCATCATTCCGACCAATCGTGCGCGTATGGAGCCTCGTCCATCATCAGCTCAATCGTAGGGACTGCAACTCCATATTTTCTGTCGCAAGGGGTGGCGCTGCAATCTCGGCGTCCGAGTTGAGTTCCAAGAAATCGAGACAGTTGTGGGAACCTGGGCGAGCTATTGATCAAGCCAGCGCTGTGACCATCGGAAACGGCTCCTGCTTGGTCAGGGTCGGCAGATCGAGCCGTTCTGGTTCGATTTTCCTCGGCAAGCGTCACGCGATTTCCGACGGTGACAGCCGCAAATCCGCAAAAAAGCTATTGGGATCAATCTCTTCGCGCCGTTTTACGAGCGCGTCCAATCACCATATGGATACATATTGTGATACAAACTCTGCCACCAAAAGAACAATTTTGCAATAAATTCAAATACTTAGCGGGAAGATTGGTGGTACCGTTGGCTGGGATCGAACCAGCGACCTCCGGATCCACAATCCGGCGCTCTAACCATCTGAGCTACAACGGCACGTTCGCCTGAGCCAGATCGTGGTGAAAAATTCATTCTCCGAGATCCGCTCTGTCGTTCGGCGATGCGTCCAATACGGTCTATCAGAGTCTAATTCAAGGCCTTTGATAAGGCAAAGCCCGGTTCCTCGAATGGGCACCGCTTTTCAGCAGGCAAAAGAAAAGGCCGGCGGGAGGAGGTGCCGGCCTTTTCCTGTTACGAGCCAGCGGGAGGAGGTGCTGGCTGGTCACCCCGGGGAGCAGAGGGAGGAGGTTCCACTCGCCGGGTATTCACTGGGCAACTCTATCGCACATCTATTTGTCTGACGAAATGCGACGTTTTGATGCATCGTAGAGTTGTGCGCAATTATTAGGCGGCCTTGATGTCCTTCAGGGCCTTCTCGAAAGCGGTCTTGACCGGCTTGGAGACGTCTTCGGCAGCCTTCGAGGCAACGGCCTGGAATTCCTTGGCCTGCTCGACAGTCGACTCGACGCGCTTGCGCAGGAAGGCGGTCTGCAGCTCGACGACTTCCGACAGCGACTTGGCGCCGATCAGGGCTTCGAGATGCGAGAAGCCGGCTTCGGCATTGGCGCGCAGGGCCGCGATGGTCTTGAGCGACAGGTCGCTGGAAACGGTCTTGGCGGTCTCGAAGGTCGATTCCAGAACTTTCTGGGTCTCTTCGGCGCCGGTCTTCAGCTTGGAGTAAGCTTCCTTCGACTGCTCAACGCCCTTTTCGGCGAAAGCGCGGATCTGGTCGGTCGCCTTGGAGGCGTCGAAGCTCGGGAATTCAACGTTTTCGATGGTCTCAGCGGTCTTGGCCTTGGTCATTTTTCCATCCTTTCGGGGGTAGCGGCTTTGACAAAAAGCCGTCTCGTTCATGTATGATGGCAATATAGCGGTTTTTTTGTGCGATGCAACATGTTTGTTGCAGTGCACCATAAATTTCTTCCGCGACGTTACCCCGGGCGTTTCCCGACGTTAACCAAATGGCCAGAGATTCCATCCGCTTTCCGCCGTGGCTTGTGGACCTTCGCCGCGCGGGCTTTTATTAACAAAGCGTTAACTGCAAATTGCCCGCCTTGTAGGTTCGCCAAGAGGTTTCACCGAAAGGGTCCGCCAAGCGCATGCCTTCCGAGAACTACTCTTTCCTCGATGTCGCCGTGCTGGACGCAGTCCGCCAGCGCTTTGCCGCCGGCGACGCGATCGCGATCCTGTCGGCCGACCTCGAACAGGTGATCTGGGCCAACGGGCCGGGCGCGGCGGTGTTCGGCTATCCCGATATCGAAGCCATCATTGGCGCCTCGGCACAGCTGCCGCTGATCGCCAGGCGGCAGATCATGGCGACCGCCGGCTTCCCCAGGATCGGCAGCGACCGCGCCATCACGGTGCGGCTGGCGACCGGCATGACCAGCCGCGCCGTCGGCTTTCTGGCCAGCGCGGTGACCATGCCTGACGGCGAAAGCGCTATCATGCTGGCGGTTCCGGCAGCGCAGACCGATTCACGCAGTGCTGCCGACATTGCGGCCCGCGCTATCAGCGGCTTTAACGAAGACGGCCATTTCATCGCCTTTGTCGACGCCGCCGGCACCGTCGAGGCGGCTTCAGATGGTTTTGCCGCGCTCGCCATCCGGCCCGAGACGCTGGCGGCGCTTGTCGCCGACGTGGCGAGCCAGGACGACCGCATCGTCAAGCGGCTGGTCCCCGGCAGCACGACGTCCTATCCGGCGGGCTTTGCCCGACTGACCGATGCCAGGCATCTGCTGGTGGTCATCGACGAGGACCAGCTCGGGGAAGAAAATCCTGTCGGTGAGCTGGATACCGAACCTGTCGCAGCGCAGCAGGGTGCGGGCCCGACGCAAGCCGCCCCAGAGGACGCGGCAGCTGTAACGGCGGATGCGGTGGCTGACCAAGCCGCAGCAAGCACCGATCAGGGCGCACTGCTCGCGGTCGCGCCTGATGTCGCCGAGGCCGCTCCGACTGAGCATGAGGCTTCGGCGTCAGCCGATACAAAAGTAGACGATCGCGAGCAGACGACCGGCCGCGAGCAGGCCGCCAACGACAGTGCGCCTGCGCAACATGATCATTGGTACTTCCATGCCGGCGAAGAACCGCGGGCGAGCGAGCCGGACAGCCCTGCGCAAGCCGAGCCGGAATCGGTCGCCCCGGCCGTGAACCCGCAGCCGGACAGTCCTGTTGCCACCTCTCCCACCCTGCCCTCCAACGAAACCCCACCGGCTGCGCCATCCGCCGCCCGCGAGATCGACCGCACGGCGGCGCCGCTGCGTTTTGTCTGGCGCACCGATGCCGAGGGCAAATTCAGCGCGCTCTCGCCGGAGTTCGCCGACATCGTCGGCAAGCCCGCCGCCGATGTGATCGGCCGCCGCTTCAAGGATGTTGCGACAATTTTCGGCCTCGATGCTTCGGGCGAGATAGCCGGCCTGCTCGAACGCCGCGACACCTGGTCGGGCCGCTCGGTGCTGTGGCCGGTTGCCGGCTCCGACCTGAAGATACCGGTAGATCTGGCCGCACTGCCCGTCTATGGCCGCAGCCGCGCCTTCGAAGGGTTCCGCGGCTTCGGTGTCGCCCGCGCCAGCGATGCGGTGGTCGATCCGGAAGCGATCGGCATGGCGCTGATCCCCAATGGCGTGCCACCGTCAGCAGCCGAGCCAGCCCCGGAAGAGGCTGTGGCGGAAGTTCCCAAGGCGGCCGATCCGTTCGAGGGCGAAGTGCCGGCGCTGACCATCGTGCCGAAGCAGGAACGGCGTTTCGCCGACAAGGTCATCCGGCTGGCCGAGCATAGGCAGCCCGCCAACGACAAGGGCCTGTCGACGCTGGAACGCAGCGCTTTCCGTGAAATCGGCGAGCGGCTGAAGAAGGACAATCCTCCGCCGGAGCAGCCGGAGACTGCTAAGCAGGCCGAACCGGTCATCAAGGATCAGGCAACGCCTGGCCAGACCGAGCCGGACCAGGCCAAGCCAGATCAGCCCAAGCCGGATCATGTCGAGGCGGACCAGGCTGAAACGGCCGCGCAAGCCCAACAACCCGCCGAAGCCTCCACTCTGGACGAGGCCGTCCCGGTTGCCGCGGTGAACCCATCGGCGGCCGACAGCGAAACCGCTGAGGCCGAGCCGCCGGAAAGCGATGCCGAGGACGAAAAGGATCTGGCGCGGCTCGACGGCGCGCAGCCGGGCGATGTTACTGCGGACAGCCAAGCAAGCGAGGCGAAGGCGCCGATAGTCTCACGCTCGCTGCTCGACTATGTCGATCCCGAACCAGGCTCCGTCAGCGGAGAAAGCACCGAAGCGACGTCTTCCAACAACGAACCGGCGCCGGCTTCCGAGCCGGATGAGACCAGCGCACAAGAGATCGTCGAGAGCGCGGAGCCGCAGCCGGCTGTTGCCGAGACGCCGGCCGATGCCGGTGAAGACGACAGCATGACGTCCGCCGATTTCCGCGATGCCGAGGACAATGAGGACTGGGCCCCGGCAGGGTCGGCCGTACAAGACGGGGACAGGGCCGGCGATGCGGACACCGCGCCGGTAGAACCGCCGCGCCTGAAAGTGCCGCCGCTCAAACTTGACGGGTTTGTGCCTTCGGCATTTTCGGCCAGAGATGAACACAAGGCGCCGGATACGTCGATCCTCGGCAAATTGCCGGTGCCGCTGCTCATCCATTCCGGCGACGAGCTTCACTACGCCAACGACGAATTCCTCGGCCTCACCGGTTATGACACGCTCGAGGATTTGAGCGATGCCGGCGGCCTCGGCGCGCTGTTTGCCGACCCCTACTCCGAGGCGGTTGATGAAAGCGACCACGCTCTGCGGCTGAAGACGCGGGAAGGCCAGGAATTTCCGATCGAGGCCATTTTGCGTTCGGTGCCGTGGCGCGCGGGCAAGGCACTCATGCTGGTGGTGCGGCGCACCGGCGAGGACGAGGCGCCGGTGGCTGCGCATGTCGCGACCGAAGAGCAGACGCAGCCCGACGTGCCCGAGCTCAAATCGCGCATTGCCGAAATGCGCACCATCATCGACACCGCCACCGATGGCGTGGTGCTGATCGGCCGCGACGGCGACATCCGCTCGATCAGCCGGCCGGCCGAAGCGCTGTTCGGCTTTGACAGCGACGAGGTGACCGGCAAGCCGTTCGCCTCGCTGTTTGCCATCGAAAGCCAGCGCGCGGCGCGCGACTATCTCAACGGTCTGTCCGAACCCGGCGTGGCGAGCGTCATGAACGATGGTCGCGAGGTGATCGGGCGCGAGGCGCAGGGGCGCTTCATCCCGCTGTTCATGACCATCGGCCGGCTGCCCAACGACAGCGGCTTTTGCGCCGTGGTGCGCGACATCACGCAGTGGAAGCGGGCCGAGGAGGATCTGACCCAGGCGCGCGCCGTGGCCGAGCGTGCCTCCTCGCAGAAGACCGATTTTCTCGCCCGCATCAGCCACGAAATCCGCACGCCGCTCAACGCCATTATCGGCTTTTCCGAGCTGATGGTGGATGAGAAGTTTGGCCCGGTGGCCAATGACCGTTATCGCGACTATCTCAGAGACATCAACCGCTCGGGCAATCACGTGCTCGATCTCGTCAACGATCTGCTCGACATCTCGAAGATCGAGGCCGGGCAGCAGGAGATGGATTACGAAGCGGTATCGCTCAACGACACGCTGGGCGAGACCGTGGCGATGATGCAGCCGCAGGCCAATCGCGAGCGCGTCATCATCCGCTCCAGCTTCGCCTCGCGGCTGCCGGAAGTGGTCGCCGACCTTAGAAGCGTGCGCCAGATCGCGCTCAACATCCTGTCCAACGCCATTCGCTATACGCAGGCCGGCGGCCAGGTGATCGTTTCGACGGCCTACGAAACTTCCGGCGACGTCGTCATGCGGGTACGCGACACCGGCATCGGCATGAGCCATGCCGAGATCGAGCAGGCGCTGAAGCCGTTCAAGCAGATCAATGCGCTGAAGCGCGGACGCGGCGACGGCACCGGCCTAGGCCTGCCGCTGACCAAGGCGATGGTGGAAGCCAACCGCGCCCGCTTCACCATCACCTCGACGCCGGGCGAAGGCACGCTGGTCGAGGTCGCCTTCCCGTCGACGCGTGTACTCGCCGAGTAAAGCCGCTCCATCTTGAACCGGCACAAAGAAAAGGCGTCCAACAGGACGCCTTAATGGAATTTTGCTGTCACAACGGGGCTTGAGCGAATCTGATCCTCAGGGGACGAGGAACGGGATTTCTCCCTCAAGTTACGTGCGACTATCGACGCCGGGCCTTAACAACTCCTTACCGGCGGCCCAGAAAATTTACGAATGTGTACCACTCGTGAAATCTAGGTAAATTCGGCGGATACGTTTGGTTAACCATAGTGGGGCTCACGCGCCTTCGTCATCCTCGGGGCGATCGCCCGGAGTTCGTCATCCACGGGCGGAGCGACGCGAAGCGGAGCGCAGACCCGAGGATCCATTCCGTGACCTTGGCCGTCGAGCGCAGCGGAGCAGAATTCTGGACCGCCGCAGCGCCTTGATGTCACGGAATGGATTCTATGGTCTGCGCCGCGTCGCTGCGCTCCTTGCTCCGCCATAGAATGACGAAGGGAGAGATGCGTCGGCTAATACGGACGTTGGAACGGCTGGCTGCGGCGACAGGCCAGCGCCTACTCCGCCAGTTGCGGCAGATTCCTGAACAGCTCCAGCGCCTCGGGGTTGGCCAGCGCCTCCTTGTTCTTGATGGCGCGGCCGTGCACGACGTCGCGCACCGCAAGCTCGGTGATCTTGCCGGATTTGGTGCGCGGAATGTCTGAGACGGCAACTATTTTTGCCGGCACGTGGCGCGGGCTGGCGCCGGTGCGGATTTTCGCCCGGATGCGCTTTTCCAGATCCTCGTCCAGCGTCACCCCTGCAGCCAGCCGCACGAACAGCACGACCCGCACGTCATTGTCGAAATCCTGGCCGATGCACAGCGCTTCCAGGATTTCCGGCATCTGCTCGACCTGGTTGTAGATCTCCGCCGTGCCGATGCGCACGCCGCCCGGATTGAGCGTCGCATCGGAGCGGCCGTGGATGATCATGCCGCCATGCGCCGTCCATTCGGCGAAGTCGCCATGGCACCAGACATTGTCGAAGCGCTCGAAATAGGCCGCCTGGTATTTCTTGCCCTCAGGGTCGTTCCAGAAGCTGATCGGCATCGACGGAAACGCTTTTGTGCAGACCAGTTCGCCCTTTTCCTGGCGGATGGGCTTGCCGCCATCATCCCAGACATCGACGGCAAGGCCGAGGCCAGGGCCCTGGATCTCGCCGGTCCAGACAGCTTGCGTCGGCACCCCGAGCACGAAGCAGGAGACGATGTCGGTGCCGCCGGAGACCGAGGCCAGGTGCACGTCCTGCTTGATGCCGTCATAGACGAAGCGAAAGTCCTCCGGCGACAGCGGCGAGCCCGTCGAGGAGATCGCCCGTACGCTCGACAGATCGTGGCTGCGGATCGGCTTGAGACCGGCCTTGCGCACGGAATCGATGAATTTGGCCGAAGTGCCGAAGAAGGTCATCTTCTCGGCCTCGGCGAAGCTGAACAGCACATTGCCGTCGGGGTAGAAGGGCGACCCGTCATAGAGCAGCAGTGTCGCGCCTGATGCCAGGCCCGACACCAGCCAGTTCCACATCATCCAGCCGCAGGTGGTGAAGTAGAAGAAGCGGTCGCCATCGACCAACCCGGCATGCAGCCGGTGTTCCTTCACATGCTGGACCAGCGTGCCACCGGCCGAATGGACGATGCATTTGGGAATGCCAGTCGTTCCCGACGAAAACAGGATGTAGAGCGGATGCGCAAACGGCAGCGGCTCGAACGTGACGGACTTTGCCGCGAAAGGCGACAATGCCTCTTCGAGCGCCACGGCCTTGTCGATAATCCCTGCGATATCGCGCGACGTACCGAGATAGTCGACGATCAGCACCTTGCCGACGGTTTCGAGCTTCGTGGCAACGGCAGCAATCTTGTCGGCGACTTCGATCGCCTTGCCATTGTACCAGTAACCGTCCGGCGCGATGAAGACGACGGGTTCGATCTGGCCGAAACGGTCAAGCACGCCCCGTTCGCCGAAATCGGGGGAACAGGACGACCAGACCGCACCGATCGAAGCGGCGGCCAGCATGGCAGCGACGGTCTCCGGCATGTTGGGCATCATCGCGGCGATGCGGTCGCCCTTTTTCACCTTGAGCGACAGGAAAAGCTGCTGGAAGCGCGAGGTCAGCTGGTGCAGTTCGGTCCACGACAACCGCCGCTCGATCTTGTCCTCGCCGCGAAAGACGATTGCGTCAGCAGAACCGGTCTTTTTCAGCAGGTTCTCGGCGAAATTGAGCGTCGCGTCGGGGAAGAAAGCGGCGCCGGGCATCTTGTCGCCGTCGGCCAGCAGGCGCTGACCCTTGTCGCCGACGATGCCGCAAAAATCCCACAGCAGGCTCCAGAAACCTTCGCGATCCTCGACCGACCAGCGGTGAAGGTCGGCATAGGAGGCGAACGATGTGCCGGTTTTTGCTGCCGCCGCCTTCATGAAAGCGGTCAGCGGCGCCGCATCGATCCGGTCTTGCGTCGGGGTCCACAGCGGTGCTTCGGCAGCCATGATCGATCCTCCTTGAAGCCCGTCGCGTCGCAAGACTGATATGCTTTTGTCTCTATGCATGTCGTTGTCGCGGAACTGCTGCACACTTCCGGCGACATGCATTAGCCCCAGCTTTGCAGGCGCCGCTGTCTCAAAAACGCCGCGCCTCGTAGCAAGCTGAAGCTGCATCGCTTATGCCTATCGCCACGCAGCAGAGCAAGATTTTGTTCAGCTAAACTCGGCCAGCTGTGCGCAATTGCCATCGCCGGGCCATAAAGACTTGAAATGCGTCAGCGCTGGGTTACACCCGTCGGGCGATTTTTTATCGGAATGAAAGCATACGGGGCTATATGCCATCACCTCTGATCCGGCGCGGAATATGGGCGATCGGCGTTGCCGTGCTCGTCATCGCGCTGGTCGTCGCCGCTCTGCCGCTGATTGCGTCGACCCGGATCGTGCGCGACCGCATCGCCTGGGAGATGAGCGCGTGGAGCGGTTTCAGGGTCACCATTGAGGGTTCGCCGCGCATCGAGGTGTGGCCGACGTTCCGCGCCATACTGAGCGACGTCACGCTGTCGCAGTGGACCGAGACCGACGCACCGCCGGTGATCGAGGCCGAACGGGTCGAGGTCGACCTCTCGGCCATGGCGGCGCTGCAGGGCGATGTGGTGTTTTCGACGGCGCGGCTGGTGCGGCCGACGATCCGGGTTCAGCGCACCGCGAACGGCATGTTCCTGCCCGCCGTACCCACGGGAGGCCGCATCACGCGTTCGATCGACACGGCGCGCGGCGTGGTCAGCGCGGATCCGTCCAAGCCTGATCTGAGCAAGCTGCCGACCGATCCCTTCGGTACGGTGGAGTTCAGGGACGGCCGCATGGTTGCCTCCATCGGCGGCAAGGACGTGGAATTGCTGACCAGCCTCAGCGGCCAGGCGAACTGGGCGGCGATGAACAGCAATGCGACCTTGTCGGCGACCGGCATCTGGCGCGGCGAAAGCGTCACCGTCGAGGCGTCCTCGGCCAAGCCGCTGGTGTTGTTTGCAGGCGGTGCTGCGCCGGTCACCTTTTCGTTCAAGGCGGCCCCGGCCAGCTTCTCGTTCGACGGCACGGCCGGCATGTCGCAAAACGCCTATTTCGACGGCCAGGTGAAGTTCGCCGCACCGTCGATGCGGCGCGTGCTGGAATGGTCGCAGGCCGGCATTGCACCGGGCGCCGCAATCGGCTCGGTGTCGATTTCGAGCAAGATCACGGCGACGGCCGGCCGGGTTAAATTCGAAAACACCGCGGTCGCGCTCGACAACAACCCGGGAATGGGGGCGCTGGACTTCTCGTTCGGCGACGCCTTGCCGGTGATTTCCGGCACGCTGGCCTTCGATACGCTCGACCTCAGGTCGCTGTTCTCGGCCTTCACGCCGCTGGCGCCCACGGGTGAAACGGGGCCTGGGGAAATCGACACCAGCTTTGCCGACCGCGTCAATCTCGATCTCAGACTGTCGGCCGCGCATGCCTCGGCCGGCGCGGTCCAGCTTGCCGACGTCGCCGCCACCGCGCAGGTCAAGAACGGGCTTGCCGTCTTCGATATCTCCGATGCCTCGGCCTTTGGTGGCAACGTCCAGTCGAGCCTGCGCTTCGACCGCAAGCCCGAGGGCACGCAAGTCGAAATCCGGCTGCTCGCCTCAGATA
Organism: Mesorhizobium sp. P2_E7; assembly: GCF_056403855.1. Lineage (NCBI taxonomy): Bacteria > Pseudomonadati > Pseudomonadota > Alphaproteobacteria > Hyphomicrobiales > Phyllobacteriaceae > Mesorhizobium > Mesorhizobium sp. P2_E7. The sequence goes on from NZ_JBFUER010000002.1 coordinate 136,577, forward strand.
TTGACGGCGGCGCCTTTGGCAGCGCGGCCGGAATGACACGGCTGGTGCCGGCCAGCACCGGCACGGTCTCGGTCATCCTCAAAGGACCGGGCAAATCCTGGGACTCGATCTTCGAGAACGCCGACGGCTCGGTCTCGGCGACGTTCGGGCCGGGCGCGCTGAGCGGGCTCAATTTGCCGGCGTTTCTGAAGCACACCGAACAGGGCGGCTTCTTTGCCCTCGACGACGTCTCGAACGGGACGTTGCCGATCGACGGCGCCGAGCTCAAAGCCACCATCTCGAAGGGCGTGGCGCGGTTGGACAAGGCCGAGGCCAATTCGGCGAAATACAAGATCTGGCTGTCCGGCATCGCGTCCTATGGCGGACGCGGGCTGGCGCTGTCGGGCGGTGTTACGCAGGCAGACCCTGCGGCAGCGCCCGCCAATGGTCAGCAAGGCCCCAACAACCAGTCGTCCTTCTTCGTCGGTGGCACCTGGAGCACACCGTTCATCTCGCCGATCAGCCGCGGCGTTTCAGGCGAATAAGCGGATCAGGCAAATAGGCGGGCCTCTCGGAAAGCAGGGCAATCGCATATGCCATTTTCTGAGATGTTTGCCCGGCACCTGCCCCCACCCTTAATCCCTCCCCACAAGGGGGAGGGAGACCCTGTTTGCGCTCATCTCGGCAGATTACTGGGGTCTGGCATGCAAGGGCGCAGATAGAAGGGCGCGGCAGCTTTCCTCCCCCTTGTGGGGAGGGATTAAGGGTGGGGGTACGTGCCGGGCAACCCCGGCAAGTTTCACCCGCGCTGCGCGGCCTGTTCGTCGAGCTGACGCTGCACCTCACGCCGCTTGTTGGCGATCGAGGCTATGATGACACCGACCGCAACGACTGCGATCAGGATGGTACAAGCGGCGTTGATTTCCGGCGTCACGCCGAGACGCACCTGGCTGTAGATCTTCATCGGCAGCGTGGTGGCGCCGGGGCCGGAGGTGAAGGAGGCGATCACCAGATCGTCGAGCGACAGCGTGAAGGCCAGCATCCAGCCGGAGACGATTGCCGGTAGAATGACCGGCAGCGTGATCTGGAAGAATGTCTTCACCGGCGTTGCGCCGAGATCCATCGCGGCCTCTTCCAGCGACCGGTCGAACGAGACCAGACGCGACTGCACGACGACAGCGACGAAGCACATGGTCAAAGTTATGTGGGCAAGCGTGACGGTGAGGAAACCGCGGTCGAGACCGACGGCGACGAAAAGCAGAAGCAGCGACAGGCCGGTGATGACTTCCGGCATGACCAGCGGCGCGAACACCATGCCGGAAAACAGGATGCGGCCCCTGAAGCGGGTGTAGCGGGTCAAGGTCAGCGCCGCCAGCGTGCCGAGCACGGTTGCCACCGTGGCGGAGATGACAGCCACACGCGCGGTCACCCAGGTGGCGTCCATCAGGCCCTGGTTGTGGAATAGCGAGGCATACCATTTGGTCGAGAAGCCGCCCCAGACGGTGACCAGCTTGGACTCGTTGAAGGAGAAGATGACGAGCAACACGATCGGCAGATAGAGGAAGGCAAAGCCAAGCACGACCGAAGTGACGTTGAAGCGGCTCCAGGTGGTGTTCATTTGTCCTGCTCCTGGGCGCGCGCCTGGGCTCGCTGGAAGAACATGATCGGTACGATCAGCAGCAACAGCAGGATCACCGCCACCGCCGACGATACCGGCCAGTCGCGGTTGCTGTTGAATTCGTTCCACAGCGTCTTGCCGATCATCAGCGTCTGCGATCCGCCGAGCAGGTCAGGAATAACGAACTCGCCGACCGCCGGAATGAACACGAGCAGGCAGCCGGCGATGACGCCCGGCAGCGACAGCGGAAAGGTGATCTTCCAGAAGGCGGCAGTTGGCGGGCAGCCGAGATCCTTGGCCGCCTCGATCAGCGAATAGTCCATCTTTTCCAGCGACGAGTAGAGCGGCAGCACCATGAACGGCAGGTAGGAATAGACGATGCCGATGAAGATCGCATAGTAGGTGTTGAGGATTATCAGGCGCTCGTCGATGATGCCGGTGGCGAGCAGCACCTGGTTGAGCAGGCCTTCGGGTTTGAGGATACCGATCCAGGCGTAGACGCGGATCAGGAACGACGTCCAGAACGGCAGGATCACCAGCATCATCAAGGTCGGGCGGATCGTCGCCGGCGCACGCGCCATGCCGTAGGCGATCGGGTAGCCGACGAGCAAGGTCAGGACGGTCGAGATGGCAGCGATGATGACGCTGGTCACATAGGCTTTGAAGTAGAGCGCATCCTGCGCCAGCAAGGTATAGTTGTCGAAGTTGAGATCGCGGAAGCCGGCGAAGAAACCGGAAATGCCGTCCTTGAAGTCGAGCACCGGCGTGTAGGGCGGCATGGCAATCGCCGTCTGCGACAGCGAAATCTTGAAGACGATGATGAACGGGATGAGGAAGAAGAACAGCAGCCAGAGATAGGGCACGATGATGACGAGCCGGCTGACGAAGCCGCTGGCGAGCCGTGTCAGGAACGGTTTGGCCTCGGTCGAGGGGCCGGCGTCGGTGATGGCGATGTTGGACATGGCCGCCCCCTACCGCGTCAGCACGACGCCGGCATCCGGCCGGAACGAGACCCAGGCGCGGTCGTTCCAGGTCAGCGGATCCTCGGTGACGCGCGCCGCGTTGAGCGCGCTTGCCCTGATGATCTGCCCGTCATCCAGCCTGATGTGGTAGACGGTCATGTCGCCGAGATAGGCGACGTCGTAGACTTCGCCCTCAAGCGCATTGACGGCGTCCGCCGGCTTTTTTGACGTTACCTTGATCTTCTCCGGCCTGATGGCGAAGACGATGTCGGAACCGGCCTTTGTATCGGTGCTGTTTTCGACGACGATCTGAGCCCCTGTCGCGCCGGTGATGCGTGTGGTGTTGGCCGCCCGCTCGGCGACCTTGCCTTCGAACATGTTCACGTTGCCGACGAAGTGGGCGACGAAGCGCGACGTCGGGGCTTCATAGACTTCCGCCGGTGTTGCCACCTGCATGACCTCGCCCTTGTCCATGATGGCGATGCGATCGGCCATGGTCATGGCCTCTTCCTGGTCGTGGGTAACAACGACGAAGGTCAGGCCGAGCTCCTGCTGCAGGTCCATCAACTCGAACTGCGTTTCCTCGCGCAGCTTCTTGTCGAGCGCGCCGAGCGGCTCGTCGAGCAGCAGCACCTTCGGCCGCTTGGCAACCGAACGGGCGAGCGCGACACGCTGGCGCTGGCCGCCGGACAATTGGTGCGGCTTGCGCTTGGCGAACTGCTCGAGCTTGACCAGCTTCAGCATCTCGGTGACGCGTTTTTCGATTTCGGGCGCCGGCATGCCTTCCTGCTTGAGACCGAAGGCAATGTTCTTTTCCACCGTCATATGCGGAAACAGCGCATAGGACTGGAACATCATGTTGACCGGACGGCGATAGGGCGGGATGCCGCGCAAATCCTGACCGTCGAGAAGGAGGCGGCCGGCGGTCGGCTCCTCGAAGCCGGCGAGCATCCGCAGCAGCGTCGACTTTCCGCAGCCGGACGCGCCGAGCAGGGCGAAGAACTCGCGCTCGAAAATGGTCAGCGACAGATTGTTGACGGCGGTGAAGTCACCGAACTTCTTGGTGACGTTGTCGAATTGGATGTATGGCTTGGCGTTCGGGTCGTTCCATGGCGCGAAATCCCTGCGGATGCTGCCAAGCGATTTCATGTCCCACTCCGTCCTGTTTTTTTGCTTTTTGCCCCAGAGAAGAATGGTCCCGGCAGGTGACGGCCGGGACCATGTCGCATTGCTTACTGGCCGGTGACGATCTTGGTCCAGCTGCGCGTGATCAGGCGCTGGGTCTTGGGATCGTAAGGCTGGACCGTATAGAGCTTCTTCAAGGTCTCGGCATCCGGATAGACCGCCGGATCGTCCAGCAGCGCCTTGTCGACGAACTGCTGCGAGGCCTTGTTGCCGTTGGCGTACAAGACATAGTTGGACGACTTTGCGATCACTTCCGGCTTCATCATGTAATTGAGGAACTCGAGCGCCTCGGCGACATGCGGCGCATCGGCAGGGATCGCCATCTGGTCAAACCACATCTGCGCGCCTTCCTTGGGCACGGAATAGCCGATCTCGACGCCCTGCTTGGCTTCCACGGCGCGGTTGCGCGCCTGGAAGACGTCACCCGACCAGCCGACCGCCAGGCAGATATCGCCATTGGCGAGCGCGTTGATGTATTCGGACGAATGGAATTTGCGGATATACGGCCGCACCTTCAGCAACGTCTCCTCGGCCTTGGCGATGTCGTCGGGCGAGGTGCTGTTGGGATCGAGGCCGAGATATTTCATTGCCGCCGGGATGATGTCGGCCGGAGAATCCAGCACGTAGACGCCGCAGTCCTTCAGCTTGGCCAGGCTGTCGGGATTGAAGAACACATCCCAGCTGTCGATCTTGTCGGTGCCGAGTGCTGCCTGCACCTTCTTGATATTGTAGCCGATGCCGACGGTGCCCCACATGTAGTTGATCGAGTATTCATTGCCCGGATCGTATTTGGCGGTCCGTTCCAGAACGGTGTCCCACATGTTGGAAATGTTCGGCAGCTTCGACTTGTCGAGCTTCTGGAACACACCGGCCTGGATCTGGCGCGCCAGGAAGTTGCCGCTGGGCACGACGACGTCATAGCCGCTGCCGCCGGCAAGAAGCTTGGTCTCAAGGATCTCGTTGGAATCGAAGGTGTCATAGACGACCTTGATGCCGGTTTCCTTGGTGAAGTCCTCGATGATCGAGCTGTCGATATAATCCGACCAGTTGAAGACGTTGACGACGCGGTCCTCGGCATGGCCGCCGACGGTGAAAAGCGTCAGAAATGCCGAGGTTGCCGAAAGCCAGAGCGCTTTGCGGATCATGCTGTTCTCCTTTGATGAGTGTTCCTTCGCCAATTCGTCGCAGTTTCAGCGCGATTGGGCATTTGCTTCAGAGTATTGAGCTTTCCGGGCAGCCACAAGCGCCAACTGCCGGCTGCATGCGGGCGGTTCGACAGGCGGCGGATGATGGCTCTGTGTCCCCTTCTGAGGGGTACGCTGCCGCCGTCAAAGGCTTTCGCCGTGGCGCGGGCAGGGATACGACACTGTGATCCGGTCTTGGTCCGACCGGCGGGGACACTTGGCAAGATAAGCCTGTCTTGTTGTTGCCGTGCCCCCAGCCTGCCCGTGCCGCAGCGAGGTTGTCAATGGCCCGCGCGGGGGACGCCCGTCAATAAGGTGTGTGCCGCGTCAATTAGGACGAAAGACGGGTCAATTAGGGGATGGCAGGCCGGTGACACCTGGCCGCGCCGGCCGCGCCTGGCGCTTGAATTCAAGCCCGATATGGACAAGCAGCGCTGCCACCACAACGGCGCCGCCAATGATGGTGCGCACCGAGGGCACCTCGCCATGGACGAGCCAGACCCAGATCGGGCCGAGGATCGGCTCGAACGTGCCGAGCAGAGCAGCGATGGCCGCCGGGACCAGCCGGGCGCCGGTGGCGAAAAAGGCAAGGCCAAGGCCGAGATTGATGACGCCGAAGGCAAACAGGAAAGCCATGTCGTGGCTGGAGACGGCGAATTGCGAGGCTTGCGAGCCGGCGAACGCCGCTGCCAGCATGGTGCCAAGGCAGGTCGCCGGCGTCATCCGCACATGGGCGAAACGCCGGGTGATGACGGTGGCGATCGAAAACATGACGGCGATCAGCAGCGACAGGCCATCGCCGATCGGCGATACCGCGCCGTCCAGCGATTCCGACACCATGATGGCGACGCCGGCGATGACGGCGGCGATTGCCACCCAGGTTGCTATGGCGACGCGTTCACGAAACAGCACCCAGGCAAGCAGAGCCGCCAGCAGCGGCACGCCGGCCTGCATCAGCAGGATGTTGGCGACAGTGGTGTAGGCCAGTGCGACGACGAAGCATGTCGAGGCGGTGGCAAAGCAGATGGCGACGGCAAGGCCGGGCAGGCCCATGTCGCGAAACAATTTGAGCATACCGCGCCAGCCGTCGCGCCAGGCCATGAAGCAAATCAGGAACGCAGCCGCCCACAGCGAGCGCCAGAACACCACCGTCCAGCTGTCAGCGGTGTCGATGAAGCGGGCAATGGTGCCGCCAAAGCTCCACATCAGCGCCGACAGGAAAACCAGCAGGAAGCCGACGCGCTCGTCGCGCGGCGAAACGGTCGGCGAAATGGCTGTCGGAGACGATGCGGTATCGGTCATGGGATGCGACTGTCGGCTATCTCGGGACGGCATGATGCACAATGGACGACAGAAACGTGCCGCATTCGCCTAGCGCAAAGTGGACGACCGGGCGTGGTCCAGCATGGTGTTCCGCTTAGGGCACCTAGAGCCTGTTCCATCCCGATGGGACCGGGATGGGATCATGCTCTAGCCGCCGGCAATGACGAAGTCGCCCTGGGAAAGAAGCCAGGCGACGTCGCGGCCATCGACCTCGAGATGTTCTCCAGCCTTGGGGAAGACGTAGGTAAAACCCGATGCCGGCGCGGCGACAACGATCGACGTGTCGCCGCGATACTCGATCGCGACAGCGCCGGTCAGCGCCGGCGGCTGCGGCGGTCCTGATATCTGGGTTCGACGCGGCGGCGACTGCCACATCTGGCGATTTTGACCACAGCATCCCATCATCATCTCCTGTTGTTATGTTGTCTTCGACCCAGTCGCTTGCTCAAGCAAGCAGGCAGCACCCGAAGCGGCGAGCCAGACCAGCACGAACTCAATCCAGCCGTGGCTGACGAGCGGCGCGAACAACGCCGATGGCCACAGGCTCAGGCAATAGAAACAGTCCATAAGATGCCCCAGCACGCCGACCCTGGCCCTGACCTTGACGACGATGTCAAAGGGTCCGTCCTCGGCGGCAACGAAATGCGCGATCCGCCAGGTGGCAAGGCTGATGAGGATGAAAATAAGTTCGCTCGACATCTGATCCCCACGAGAAATTCCCGCGCGGCGGGAAGACCCCGCCGCGCGAGAGACGATTTCATCCGTTGATGACGGCGATATCCACGTCGGGATCCACCCGGATATCGATCGGATCATAGTTCCAGTCGGACAGATGCCCATTGTCTGCGCCGGCAGGGTTCATTGCACGGGCGAACGCGCTGCAGCCGAGGCCATAGGAGCCCTCCAACGCACTCGAGTCGAGGCGATAAGTGCCGGACAGGAGGCAAGAGTTGTCGCTGGTCGTTTCATGCCAATGAGACGTATCGGCCAGCGACGTCTGCAACGAGAAGGACCCGCTGCCGCAGCCATGCGAGGTCAGGACAGCATTGCGCAAATGATGCGCAGTGACAGACACGACGATGCGCACGTCGATGTCTTGCGGCACGACGCCGCGCCGGATGGTCGGGCATGGCACCAGCAGGTTGCGCCCGGGCAGACCGAATGCGCTGTCGGGTTCCGAAGCGAATTTCCAGGCCAACATGTCGAAATGCACCGTTGGGGCGGTGTTGTCCGTCTGTATGGCGACGACACCGGAATACATCAGGTGATTTTTCGCTGGCCCTCCGACCTCGATCTTGAGGAGTGTCCTCTGCAGTGTCGGCGTCGGCCATTCAAGCACGAGATTGTCCGGATGGAACGCCGTCGGATTGGGCAGCACCGGATACCAGCCGTTGGCGTCCGGAGTAACAAGGTGCGGCGATCCCGAAGGTATCGGATAGATGTTCCAGGACAGCCCGGTGATGGCGTTGAAGGTCACGCCATTGTCGGTGCTGGCGAGCACCCGGTAGAACTGCGCTTTCGGTACATTGACGCAGCCATAGAGCTGCAACGTGCCGTGGAACGGTGTCCGCGCCAGTGGACGAGGCCCTATTGGCGGTTTTGGACGGTTCGGACGCACGGCATAGCCGGTGACGGCGTTGAAGTAGGACGCATTGTTGAGCGGCATCAGACCGGCGAACAGAATTTCCGGCACGTCCTTGCAGGGCACGACGGGTGTTTCGCAGACACGCGATACACGCGCCCGGCTGGAAGCGACAAGCGTGACCGGAGGAATGACACCGGCATTCCAGCGGACGTCGAAATAGCCTTCGGAATAGATGACTTCCTCGATGCCGTCGCCATTGGTGTCCTGGGTGACCCGGAAGGTGATATCCGGCACATCCACGATGCGCTGCCACTCCGGCAGGAAAATATCGAAGCAGCGCAGGAACGGACCGATGTAGCGGTTGAGGTCGAACCCGTCGATTTCCGCATGATGCACGCCCAATTGCTTGGCGACCGCGGCGCGGATGGCCTCGCTGGGGTCGGACGGCTTTTTGCCGACGATGTCGTCATCGCCGCTCAGCATCTTCTGGAATTCCATCGGAAGAGGCGCCTGCATTTCCGTCGGGAAAGCGCGCGCTCCCTCAAGCTCGGTCGCCAATGTCTCCCGCCCGCTCTGCGAGCTCGCTTCCAGACTGAGGCTTGCGGCATTCGACATGGCGCCAAGCGCTGTCTCGATATGGCGCTTCAACCCCGGCAACTTCTCCACCGGGCCTGGACGCGGTGGCACCGGCAGATCCAGTTCCGGTATGGCCACCAGATCCTTGATCGAAGGCCTGACGAAAATATACGGGAAGCAGATCCGCCGACGGCGCCAGCGAAGAATCCAGTCGATATCGAAGCGCGGGACATAGACGCAGAAGCGTCCGCATTTGTCGGTCTTGACGGTGGCAATGACCTCGCGCCGACAGTGGAAAGGATAGAACCATCCCCAGCGCCAGTTGGCCGGGAAATAGCTGACCAGGTTGCAGTCGGTGTCCTGCACTTCGACGGTGGCGAACGGAACGGGGTATTCGACGCCGGTGACCGGATCTTTCTTGACGACGCGCCCGCAGATGCGCCGGAAGAAGAACAGTTCGGGATCGATACGCCATTTCAACCGCTCGGCAAGGTCGGCAACGCTGTGGCCGATGAGTTCCTTGGCATCAACCTCGGCCAGCGCGGCAAGCCGCTCGGCCTGGATTTTGGTGATGATGCGTTTGTCAGGGGTGAGTTCGGCCTTGTGTGCGGCCGGCTTTTCAGGCGACTTCATGGCTGCAATCTCCTCTGGTTTCAGCTGCGGGGTTAAAAAATCCGCAGACCAGTATCGAGTAACAGCATTGGCCAATTAGTTATGTTAGAGGCGTCACATATACCAAATACAACTTTCAATTGAACTTTCAACTTGTGGATTATTATTAACCGATTACTTTATATATTCTTGTAGTGTATATGTATATCTCGAAATTTATCTGTGACCCATTTCATAGACATTCTGCTTTGGTTTCGACAGCCGGCGGCAACCCTTTCAGGCATCAGGGGCATGCAGATATTTTGCGCAAGCGCCTGCAGTCCGGCCGATAGCTGGCAGGCCCGCCGCCAGCGGCGGCACTCAGGTCTGTATTGGGATGTCGTCAGCCTATGATGTGGTCTTGTTACCACGGATGAAGCGCCAGAGACCGGCCAGCGGAACCAAGAGGAGAATGCCGAACTTCTTCAGCGCTATCAGCGCGACCGCAATGAGCCCTGCCTTGGCCGCCAGCTTTCCGGCGATGAGGCCGCCAATGCCGACCGCGGCCACGGTGTCGGTGCCGGGCAGGAAGTCGGTGTATTTGCTGCCGGTGTTGAAGTCGGCAACGCCGAGCACTTCGTCCAGGCTCTGCTTGATCTCCGGCAATTGCTCCACCGTGGCGATGTAGCTCATCACGAAGACGCCTTCCCGGCCGAGGAAACGGACATCGTAGTTGAGCGTATGGACGGCGTCGTCACCGAACTGCAACTCCTTTGCCCAGTGCAGCCGCTTGTGGACGAAATCATAGACAGGGGGCGAAGCCCAGCCGATCAGCTTGATCGGCTGATAGCCGTCCTTCACGCGTTGATCGTTGGCCGACAAAGTGTCCGCCTGCATGCTGCTTAGCAATTCGGCGTAATCGATGGAGGCGGCGTCGCCGTCATCGACATGGCCGATCTTTTCATAGCGCAGCTCGATTCCCCAATTGTTGTCACCGATCGGGCTATTTTTTACCGGGAAGATCATACCGAGCGCCTCTAAGGCGTTATCCGGCGGATTGCCCCAGGCTTCGGTCAGGACCGAACCGGTGTCCTTCTTGTCCAGAAAATAGAATTTGTCCTTGAGATCGAGATGGATGCCTTCGGGCAGGTCGACCGCGCCGGTCTTCGGCTCGATCTTGTCCAGGAACGCTTTGCCTTTGTCATTATACTGTTCGTAATCCTTGAAGAATTCCGAGGATTTTTCCGCCAGTGCAGGCACTGCCGAAAAGGCAAGCGCCACGCCAAGCCACAAGGCTTTCCTGTCCATAAGCCATCCCCCCTTGGCAGCCATGCATCTGGTCCTTCGATAGCGCAGCGCCGATGCTTTATCAATATTTCGAGCGTTCTGGTTCGGAGAGGGGATATATTTCCCGCCGCTAAAGTGCGGATGGCAAGATCCAACAAGCATCACTGGAAATCGAAGGCGCTTAAGCCCGTCACCATCTCGTCGAGGCCGAGCGGGCGGGTCACCGGCGGCTCGGCGCGGGCGAGACAGCCGATGCGTTCGCACAACCGGCAAGCCGGACCAATCGCCGTGGCGGCGCCCTGTCCGGTCTTTGCCGACGCCGGCAGCCCCGCCCCATAGACGACCTCGTCGCGAAAGCCGATGTCGCAGCCCAACAACAGCGCGGTGCGGCGCGGACGCTCGGAGAACGAACCTTGCGGCCCCTCGAGCGTCCGGGCGATACAGAGGAACTCGGCGCCGTCAGGCATTTCGACCGCCTCGACCAGGATCTGGCCGGGCAGCGCGAAGGCCGCATGCACCGGCAGTTTCGGACAGCCGCCGCCAAAGCGGCTCTGCGGAAAGCCCTGTCCGCCCGCCTTGCGGAAGCGGTTGCCGGCATTGTCGACCTCGAGCATGAAGAACGGCACGCCGGAGGCACCCGGACGCTGCAGCATGGTCAGCCGGTTTGCCGCTTGCTCGAACGAAACGCCGAAGCGTGAGCGCAGCACATCAATGTCGTAGCGGGCGCGGACAGCGGCGGCATGAAAGGCCTGGTAGGGCATCATCAAGGCATGGGCGGCGTAGCGGCCGAGTTCGAAGCGAGCGAGCCGGCGGGCTTCATCGGTGCCGAGCTTCAGCGCCTGGATCTCGCCGGCGACCGCGACCGTCATGCGGATCAGGCAGGCCTCCATGGCGACTTCGCGCAACTGGTCGAAAGGCGACAGCCGTTCGGACAGGAACAGGCGCTGCGAATGACGGTCGTAGCGGCGGCGCCAGTTCGGCATGGTGGCGACCGGCAACACCTTGACGACGATGCCGTACTCGCGCTTCAGCCAGGCTTTTAACGCGCCGAACAGATCGTCGCCCGGGTCGAGCACGGAGGTGAAAGCCTCGGCTTCTTCTTCCAGTGCGGCAAAATGGTTGGGCCGGCGCTCGAAAATCTCGTGCACTTCGTCGATCGGCAACCGTGCGCCGGAAAGCGCGGTGGCCCGGCCCTCGCGCGCCAGAAGTTCGTTGAGATCGGACAGCCGCTCGGCCTGCTCGCGATAGGCACGAAACAGTTTGATCATCGCCGCCGACGCGTTGGGCGCGGCTTCCGCGAGTTCGATCAGCTCCTGGTCGCCTGGCAATTCACCGGCAAGCAGCGGGTCGCCGAACACTTCCTTCAAAGCCGAGATCGACCCCCGCGCCTCGCCCTGCAGTTCATGCGGATCGACCTTGTAGACCGAGGCCAGCTTCAGGATCAGCTGCACCGTCAGCGGTCGCTGGTTGCGCTCGATCAGGTTGAGATAGGAGGGCGAGATGCCGAGGCCCTCGGCCATCGCCGTCTGGGTAAGGCCCTTGGCGATGCGGATGCGGCGGATGCGCGGCCCGGCGAAAATCTTCTGATCGGCCATCGGCTGTCCTTGACAGGAATTTACACGGTTGGCGCGTGACGGAGGCGCATTAGCCTTTTACAATCGTGACAAGTTTACAGCGCCATTCTGTCAAACACAACACAGGTTTTCTCTTATTTTTGGCCGGATACGGCGGTTTTCCTCGCCTTCTTCGCGGTGCAATGTAAACGATGTCACACACCAACGACGCAAAATCCCCGACGTGCGACGTTGCAAGATACTGACATCGATTGATCTGGAGTGAGCAATGACCGATTTTTACAACCTCGTCCCCTCAGCGCCCGAAGGCCGCTTCGACGGAATTGAACGGCCCTACTCGCCGGACGATGTGAAGCGGCTGCGCGGCTCGGTCCAGATCCGTCAGAGCCTTGCCGAAATGGGCGCCAACCGGCTGTGGAAACTCATTCACGAGGAAGACTTCGTCAATGCGCTCGGCGCCATGTCGGGCAACCAGGCCATGCAGCAGGTGCGCGCGGGCCTGAAGGCAATCTACCTCTCAGGCTGGCAAGTTGCCGCCGACGCCAACACCGCGTCATCAATGTATCCGGACCAGTCGCTTTACCCCGCCAATGCGGCGCCGGAACTGGTCAAGCGCATCAACCGCACGCTGCAGCGCGCCGACCAGATCGAGACCTCGGAAGGCAACGGCCTGTCGGTCGACACCTGGTTCGCGCCTATCGTCGCCGATGCCGAAGCCGGGTTCGGCGGCCCGCTCAACGCCTTCGAGATCATGAAGGCGTTCATCGAGGCGGGCGCCGCCGGCGTCCACTATGAGGATCAGCTGGCCTCGGAAAAGAAGTGCGGCCATCTCGGTGGCAAGGTGCTGATCCCGACCGCGGCGCATATCCGCAACCTCAATGCGGCACGCCTTGCGGCCGACGTGATGGGCACGCCGACGCTGGTCGTGGCGCGCACCGACGCGGAAGCGGCAAAGCTGTTGACCTCGGACATTGACGAGCGCGACCAGCCGTTCGTCGACTACGATGCCGGCCGCACGGTCGAAGGCTTCTACCAGGTCAGGAACGGCATCGAACCATGCATCGCGCGCGCCATTGCCTATGCGCCGCATGCCGACCTGATCTGGTGCGAAACCTCGAAGCCCGATCTGGCGCAGGCCAAGAAGTTCGCCGAGGGCGTGCGCAAGCATCACCCTGGCAAGCTGCTCGCCTATAATTGCTCGCCATCGTTCAACTGGAAGAAGAATCTTGACGACGCGACGATCGCCAAGTTCCAGCGCGAGCTAGGCGCCATGGGCTACAAGTTCCAGTTCATCACGCTGGCTGGTTTCCACCAGCTCAATTTCGGCATGTTCGAGCTGGCCCGCGGCTACAAAGCGCGGCAGATGGCGGCCTATTCCGAGCTGCAGGAAGCCGAATTCGCGGCCGAAGTCCATGGCTACACCGCGACCAAGCACCAGCGCGAGGTCGGCACCGGCTATTTCGATGCGGTGTCGATGGCGATCAGCGGCGGCCAGTCATCGACCACCGCCATGCATGAATCGACCGAGCATGCCCAGTTCAAGCCGGCAGCGGAATAACAGAAAACAACCAGAGGAAACGCCCAACAGGGCAAGGGACACAGGAGAAGAAAAATGGCATCGATAAGCCGCGTCAAGGAACGTGCAGAAGAGCAGTCCACCACCATGAGCGTCGACCAGCAGGCGACCATCCGCATGCTGGCCAACGACCTGCACAGGCTCAATCAATCGGTGATGAAGGCAGTCGAGGCGGGCGTTTCGGTGGAACTGGTGCGCTCGGCCCGGCACCATGGCGGCGACGGCAATTGGGGTGACCTGCTGATCCCGGTGATCGTCACGCAGCAGAATCACGGATGATCTTCCCTTACGGAAGATTTGTGCTTACGGAATCTTCTGACGCGGTCATGCAGTGGCTGATTTCAACGTCACCCGCGCGTTTTCAGCGCGGGTGACTTTCGCTTTTGAGCACAAACTTAACTACAGTTTGAAAACAGACCTTGGCTTCGCGGTTTAATATTTCTGGCTATATTTCCCGGCTCCGCCATTTCAGCTTGACATGGCGCGCGATCTCGCGCCAATTGGCTCTCGTATTTCAACCCTGCATTGAAGCAGCGCCGAGTGCCCGCATCGCCCATGTGCCCTGTGAATCGCGAGACCGACACCGCCAAACATCTGAAGTCGACAAGCAGGGATGCGAACTCCGAGATATCAACGGATTTCTCCCAGGTGCTGGTGGTCGGAAAATCGCCGATCAACCGGGTGGTGGTGTCGAAGATCGTCGAGAAGTCGGGGCTGAAGCCGATCTCCGAGTCACCCGAGATGGCGACCAAGGCATTGCGAACCCTTATTCCGGGCGCGGTCGTTCTCGACGGCGGCGCCGACAACAAGGACTGCGACGCGTTGATGTCGGCCATCGGCGCATTGCGGCGCGCGTCCGGGCGGTCGCTTCCCTCGGTGATCCTGCTGTCAACCAAGACCGGCACGCCGGAAAGCCTCGGCCTGTCCAGCGTCATCGATGTGGTGGTGACCAAGCCGATCACCACCGAAAGGCTGCAACCGGTGATCGACCGGCTGATCGGCCTCGGTCGCTGCTGACCGCAGTCCGCGCCTCACGGTCTGAAACGAGGTAAGGCGGTCAACCTTTCCTGTCGATGCTTTCGATCAAAGCCGGCAGTTCGCCCAGATCAACAATCTGGCGAAAGCGCTGTGCCGAGACCGGCGGCTCGACGTGTTCCAGCACCCAGGTCAGTTCGTGCGGGATGTAGACGCCCCAGCTGCCGGCCTCGATGGCCGGCACCACGTCCGATTTGAGCGAATTGCCGACCATCATGCTGTCCTGTGGGCTGCCGTGGCGGCCAAAGATCCTGGCATAGGTGGCGGCGCTCTTGTCGCTGACAATCTCGACGGCATCGAACAGGTCGCCGAGGCCGGAGGCTTCCAGCTTGCGTTCCTGGTCGAAGAGATCGCCCTTGGTGATCAGCACCAGATGATAGGCGCCGGCGAGCTTTTCCACGGTCTCGCGCGCATGCGGCAGCGCCTCGACCGGATGTCCCAGCATGTCGCGCCCGGCCGCAAGGATTTCGGCGATGGTCGAGGCCGGCACACGTCCCTCGGTTACATCGATCGCCGTTTCGATCATCGACAAGGTAAATCCCTTGATGCCGAAGCCGTAGACGGCAAGGTTGCGCTTTTCGGCTTCGAGCAGGCGCGCCGAAATCTGTTCCGCGTCGCCATGGTCGGCCAAGAGTGCGGCAAAGCGCTTTTCGGTCATGCGGAAGAACTGTTCGTTCTGCCACAGCGTGTCGTCGGCATCGAAGCCGATTGTGGTCAATTTGCCTGGCATGTGGTGTCTTCTGCTGCTCGATCTGCGGGAGGCCGACCCTAATCTGCACGGAGCGATTTTCAACCAGGAAGGCGAACTCAGGTGGGCTCCCCTTCCCTTCCATCACCCGCCCCGGCTATACTGCGAAATCCGCAACCCAAACTGGTGAATGATGCCGCCTGCAAAAAAGGAAGTCCGTCCGTCGAGCCGCGGAGGACGCGCCCGCACGCCTGCCTTCGTGAAAAATCAACGCGGCGTCAAGAACTGGAAGGAAGTCAGCGCCTGGCTGGAATGGCGCGGCATCGAAGACATAGAATGCATCACGCCCGACCAGGCGGGCGTCGCGCGCGGCAAGATGATGCCGTCGAAGAAATTCACTTCCAACACCTCGCTCGCACTGCCTTCGGCGGTGTTCATGACGACAATTTCGGGCGGCTATCCAGAGGATGGCAACGGTTTCCACTATCCGGAAGACGATGGCGACCTTAAGCTGATGCCGGATCTGTCGACCCTGACCGTGGTTCCTTGGGAAGAAGACCCGACGGCCGCCGTCATCTGCGATCTCGTCCACCAGGACGGCCGCTCGGTGGAGTTCACGCCGCGCAACGTGCTGAAACGCGTGCTGGCCGCCTATGACAAGCGTGGGCTGAAGCCTGTGGTTGCGCCCGAGATCGAATTCTACCTGGTGCGCAAGAACCCCGATCCGGACTATCCGCTGACGCCCCCGGTCGGGCGTTCGGGGCGGGCCATCGGCGGCGGCGCCGGCTATTCGATCGCCGGCGTCAACGAGTTCGACGAACTGATCGACGACATCTACCATTTCTCGGAAAGCCAGGGCCTGGAGATCGACACGCTGATCCATGAGGAGGGCGCCGGCCAGCTCGAGATCAATCTGCGCCACGGCGATCCGATCGAGCTTGCCGACCAGGTGTTCATGTTCAAGCGCACCATCCGCGAGGCAGCGCTGAAGCACGAGATCTACGCCACGTTCATGGCCAAGCCCATCCAGGGTCAGCCGGGCTCCGCCATGCACATCCACCAGTCGATCATCGACAAGAAGACCGGCCAGAATATTTTTTCGGCCGAGGATGGCTCGGAAACCGACGCCTTCTTCCACTTCATCGGCGGCATGCAGAAGCATGTGCCGAACGCGCTGGTGATGTTCGCGCCCTACGTCAATTCCTACCGCCGGCTGACGCAGTCGGCCTCGGCGCCGGTCAACAACAAATGGGGCTATGACAACCGCACCACGGCGTTCCGCGTGCCGCGCTCGGACCCGGCGGCGCGGCGTGTCGAAAACCGCATCCCGTCTTCCGACGCCAACCCCTATCTGGCGCTGGCGGCGTCGCTTGCCTGCGGGTTGATCGGCATGACCAACAAGGTCAAGGCCGAGCCACCGGTGCTGACCACCGCCAACGCAGACGAGATCGACCTGCCACGCGGCTTGCTTGAGGCTGTCGACCTGTTCGAAGGCGACGAGGAACTCTGCGCGCTCCTGGGTAAGTCCTTCGCCGCCACCTATGCAGCGATCAAGCGGGCGGAGTTCGAAACCTTCATGGAAGTGATCAGCCCGTGGGAGCGGGAGTATCTGCTGCTGAACGTGTGAGCGGCGACGCGCGAATGGTGAACCGTGAATGGTGAGTAGTTTCATATTGGATGGATGAGCGCAGACGACTCGACTCGCAGCCATTCACTATTCACCATTCATTGGATTCGTGGCGTTCCCATGCCCTATCAATCTCCGATTTCTCCCGGCCGCTCCTGGTATGAGGATACAGCTGGGTCACGGCCCGAATATCCGGCCCTGGACGGCGACCGTACCTGCGATGTCGTCATCGTCGGGGGCGGCTTTACCGGTCTGTCGGCCGCGGCCCACCTGGCCAAGGCGGGCACCAATGTCGTTTTGATCGAAGCGTATCGCTTCGGCGACGGCGCCTCCGGGCGCAATGGCGGCCAGCTCGGCACCGGCCAGCGCGCCTGGGCCGAGGAGATGGAGGCCGAATACGGCTTCTCCCGCGCCAAGGCGCTGTTCGATCTTGCCGAGGAAGCCAAGGCGCACCTGCTCGAATTCGCCGCCGTCAACCAGATCGACATCGACTACATGCCCGGTCAATTGTCGGTGGCGCACAAGCAGCGCTATGTCGACGACTACAAGGCGCATGCCGAGATCATGGCGAGCCGCTTCAACTATCCGCACATCGCCTTCATGGATGCCAGGGAAACGGCCGAGCGGCTGGGCTCCACACGCTACTTCGGCGGTACCCGCGACACCGGCACCGGGCACATCCACCCGATGAAGCTGGTGATCGGCACGGCAAAGGTGGCGGCAGCGGCGGGTGCCCATCTGTTCGAACAGACGCCGTCGACCGGAATCACGTCCAGCGGTGGCACGGTGAAGGTTACGACGCCGAGAGGCACCATCACGGCGCAGAAATGCCTGATCGGCGTCAACGCCTATGGCGGCACGCTCGAGCCGGTGAGTGCCGCGCACATCATGCCGATCGGCTCCTTCATCGGCGCGACGGTGCCGTTGGGCGTCGATTCGAAGGTGCTGCCGGGCGGCGAGGCGGTCGACGATTCGCGTTTCGTCGTGCGCTATTTCCGCAAATCCAGGGATGGAAGGCTGCTGTTCGGCGGTCGCGAGGTCTATGGCGTCAACGATCCGAAGGACATCCACATCCATATCCGCCGGCAGATCGCGGAACTCTATCCGGACCTCCGGGATGTCGAGATCACCCATGGCTGGGGTGGCTATGTCGGCATCACCGTGCCCAGAAAACCGTTCGTGCGCGAGGTAATGCCCAATGTGATCTCGGCCGGCGGCTATTCCGGCCACGGCGTCATGCTGTCGAACTTCTTCGGCAAACTCTATGCCGAAACCGTCGCCGGCAACCGCGATCGGCTCAAGCTGATCGAGGATTTGAACATCCCGGCCTTCCCCGGCGGCCGACGCTTTCGCACGCCGCTGCTGTTCCTGGCGCTCAACTGGTTTGCGCTGCGGGATCGAATCTAGAGCAACAAGCGATTCCGTCTGTAATATTCGTTGCTTGAGCGACACATTGCAGAATCCTTAACAAGGGTGCAGAATCCACGGTTGGGGCGCACTGATGCCACAATCGCGGGTAAAAGGTGCCGGTTCTGGGTGATTGAACGGGGACTTTTGCGGGCCTGCCCGCTTGTTTTTGGGACCGATGCCGATCGAATGCCGGCCTTCCGGCGCTGATCGAAAGAACATCGGCCGCATGTTGGAGGTGGCAAACGTGAACGAGCCCTTCAGTTTCGGTGCGCCGGAACGACGGCGCTTTGCCATGCAGTTCGGTTATGACATGCGGCCCTCCTTCTGGCAGGGGGTGCGCACGAATTCGCATCTGGTGATCGCCGCGGTCGGCACCGCTGCGCTGCTTGGCGTGGCGGGTATCGCGCTTTGGCTGGCGTTGCCGGCCAACGACCGGCAGGCGAGCGCCAGCACACAGCAGAACGTTCCGACCATTCCGGTCAAGACGACCAAGATCGCCCCGGTCACGCCCGCAACGACAGTTGCCGTGGCAGCGGCGTCGCCAGCCGCGCGCAAGGGCGACGCGGTTTCAACGACGGTGGCGGCCGGGGCGGCCGCGATACCGGCGCTGGCGGCCAACGATCCGCGCTGGACAGCACCGCAATCGAACACCGACCCCGCAGCCACGCCGTCCGATCAGGCCACGACCGAGCAGGCAGCAGCCAAACCGTCAGATGCTGCGGCTTATGAGGAACCGTCGGCGCAGAGCGATGCCACCACGCAACTGTCCAAGGTTGCCGCACCAGACCCCGCTGCGAAGGACGGTCACACCGACGGCGCCGAAACCGCCGCCATCCCGACGCCAAAGCCGCAACTGCCGGACGCGCAATCTTCCGCCGCAACGGACGAGGCCAAGACCAAGCCACAGACGGTGGCCGCTGCCGCCGGCACCGGACGTATTCTCAGGACGGTGACAATGCGCACCGGACCGAAGAAGAATGCCGCCGCCATGGGTACCGTGCCCGCCAAGGCGTCAGTGCAGGTGATGAGCTGCAAGAAATGGTGCCAGATCGTCTACAACGGCAAGCGCGGCTGGATTTACAAGAGCTACATCAAGACCGGAGCTTGAGATAACGACGTCGTCGAGGCTGCCAGTTTCTGGTCAGCCGCCGAGCAGCCACCTGAAACGGTGTCTTCTGCGAGCAAGTCTGCGCTTCGCTACGAAGTCCCGGTGTTCCTCGAACGGCACCTCATAGAGGCCGCACGTTTGGCAGCTTGATGGCTTGCCGCATACCGGGACCCAACATTTCACATCGTGCGTCCAGGCGAGCGCGATCCTTTCCAGATGAAGGTTGGACGAACTTTTCAGCAGAATCAGTTCTCCTGGGACTGCCGTCTGTTTGATATGATCCGAAACCTCCTTGGCGCTGCGAAGCTCAACGAAACGGCCGCCGTCGCGGTCGGCCTGGCTGGCGCGCGAGCGATGCGCATTGTCGCCCGTGTAGATGACCTGATCGGCGATTTCGCGCGCGATCTTGTAGGCAGTGCCGTACTTTCTCGACGAGCCGGCGTAGTCGGATATCTGCCCAAGCACAACGCGCTTCCGAGTGGCCTTGGCCTTTGCAATCATCTCGAGGGCGATGTTGAGCGAGTGCCAGGGCGCTTTGGCCGTATCGACCAGGAATTGCGGACCTGCTTGTACCGATTGCACCATGGAGCGGTTGGGTAACGGTTCAAACGATGCCGTTCGCGCCGCAACTGTCTCCGGCGGGACGCCAAGTTCCAAGGCGGTGGCCGCAGCAGCTGCAGTCGGCAGCCAGAATTGCTCGCCGGGAAAAGGCGCCTGAATAGTCAGGCTGCCACCGCGCCAATGAAGGGTGAACCGCAGCAATTCCGGGTACGCGGCATAGACGTCACTCACGCGGTAGTCTGACTTCTCGCATTGGCCAAAGGTCACAATCCGGCATTTCGCGCCAGACGCCATACCGAGCACCAGTGGGTCATCGCAATTGAGAACCGCAAGTCCATCGGGTTGGCTTGCCTCGACCAGCGCCCGCTTCTCTGCCGCCACAGCGTCCAGAGTCCTGAATTTGCCGAAGTGCTCCAGCCTGACCATCGTAACCACCGCCACGCTTGGCTTCAGCATTTGCGCCATGGCACCGATCGAGCCGAAGTCGGAAGCGCCGGCTTCGAAAACGACGTAATCGACTTTGCCAGCCTTCCTCAGGCGCTTGTAAAGCGTTCGAATGAGCGCAGGCATCGTGTTGGCCTGGGCCTGGAGATGCACCTTGCCTTGGGCGCCCAGTAAATGTGCAAGCAGGCTGGTGGATGTGGATTTGCCGGAGCTGCCGGTAATGCCGATGAATGTCGCCTTGCTACGCGCTCGCACCCAGCGCGCCTGCAGCCGTCGCAGCGCCCACCCGAGGTCCTTGCGAATTTTTCGGAATTCCAGTTTCACAACCCACCGGTTTTTAGCACAGCCTTATATGCGTCGTGCCAATTTGCCGAGTCAAACGGGGTGCTGGCGGGCCTGGGCCAAAACTTTAGCGACCGAGAAGCCGCAGCAGTCTGAGCTTGCGGCGCTTCGATTTTCTCTGCGCCACAAATTCGCGGTGCTGCTCAAACGGCACTTCATAGAGGCCGCATTGCTCACATCCTTCGGTTTTGCCGCATACCGGAACCCAGCACTGGACGTTGTGGGTCCAGGCCAGCGCGACACGTTCGAGGTGAAGGCTGGATGAGCTCTTGATCAGGATCAGTTCGTCCGGCTGCGCGGTTTGGGCGACGTAGTCCGACACTTCCTTTGCCGTGCGCAGTTCGACGAAACGCCCGCTATCGCGGTCGGACTGGTTCGCCTTGGAGCGATGAGCGCGATCGCCGGCATAGATCACCTGGTCTGCGATCTCGCACGCGCTCCTGTAGGCGTCGGCATATTTTCTGTTCGAGCCGGCAAAATCGGATAGCTGGCCAAGAACGATGCGTTTTCGTGCGAACGTCGATCTGGCTACCATGTCGAAGGCAAGGGGCAGCGAATGCCATGGCGCCTTTGCGGCATCCACGATGAAGTGGGGGCCGTCGGCGGGGGCGAGCACCTGACCGCGGTTCGCCAAGGGCTGAAACGTCGCAGTCCTGTCTTTTACGGTTTGCGGAGGCACTCCCAGCTCCAGAGCGGTTGCCGCGGCCGCGACCGTCGGCAGCCAGAAATGCGCGCCGGGAAACGGCGTCTCGATGTCAAGCACACCGCCGCGCCAATGGAGGGAGAATCGCAACGGCTTGGGATAGGCGGCCTCGATATCGCTGACGCGATAATCCGCCTGCTCCGATGTGCCGAATGTGACGGCGCGGCAATCGCTCACCGAGGCCATGCCCAGCACATGCGCGTCATCGGCATTGAGCATCGCGAAGCCGCCCGGCTCCAGCGCAGCGACCAGTGCGCTCTTTTCATGCGCAACGTTTTCCAGGGTCTTGAAACTGGCGCGATGCTCCAGCCGAACCATCGTGACAACAGCCACGTCAGGGCGAAGCAACTCGGCCATCGGCCTGATTGTGTCCGGACCGGACGCGCCAGCCTCGAAGACGACGTAGTCGGCTTTGCCGCCCTTTCCCATTCGCCTGGATAGCGTCGAGACCAACAGCTTCATCGTGTTGGCCAAAACCTGTGTATGGACCGAACCGTGGCCTGCCAGGATATGTCCAAGCAGGCTCCCCGCCGTCGTCTTGCCGGAACTTCCGGTAATGCCGATGAACGTCGCCTTGCTTCTCGCCCGCGCACGTCTGGCCAGGTAGAGCCGCAGCCGCCAGCCCAGATCGTTGCGTGACTTCGGCTGCTTGATCTTCATTCCCGTCGACACCAATCGCCGATCCGTTATGCCTTTCGGTGGATCGTGAAGTCAAACTGGGGTCCGGCGCGACGACGTCAACTGTTCGTTCCTTGGCCGGCCGGCGAACCGATACGAACTCTTCCCAACGTTGCTCTGTCCGCCGCGCATGCGAACAGAGAGGTACTTGCCGAATTGCTCAGATGCAGCGTCCGCCGTCGACCTCCAGCGCCACGCCGGTGATGAAGGCGGCTTCGTCGGAAGCGAGCCAGAGCGCGGCGTTGGCGATATCGAGCGGCGTCGACAGCCTGCCGAGCGGGATCGAGGCACGGAACTTCTCGCGGATTTCGGGCGTATCGGCGCCCATGAATTTCTCCAGCATGGCGGTTTCGCCGGCGACCGGGCACATGCAGTTGACGCGGATGTTCTTCGGCGCGAGTTCGACCGCCATCGACTTGGTGGCGGTGATCGCCCAGCCCTTCGACGCATTGTACCAGGTGAGGCCCGGCCGCGGCCGCAGACCCGCGGTCGAAGCCGTGGTCAGGATGACGCCGCCGCCCTGCCGCTCCATGATCGGCACCACGGCAAGTGCGGCATGGTAGATCGCCTTCATGTTGACGGATGTGATCAGATCGAAGGTCGCCTCGTCGACGTCGAGCATGTCGCCATTGCGATGGGTATAGCCGGCATTGTTGACCATGATGTCGATGCGGCCGAAGGCGCTTTTGGCGGCGTAGACCATCTCGTCGAATTCGGAGCGCTGCGAAACGTCGGTTTGCGTCCAGATCGCGGCCTCGCCGATCTCGGCGGCGACACGCTCCGCGCCCTTGGCGTTGAGGTCGGCGACGACGACCTTGGCACCCTCTTCGGCAAAGCGCCTGGCCATGCCTTCGCCGAAGCCCGCCGCAGCACCGGTGATGACGGCGACCTTGTTTTCCAGACGCATGCTCATTCCAAGATCACTCCGCAACCGCATTTTGCCCTTAGCTTTCGTCACATTCCCGCTCTATGTTGCAGGCGCGAAAGCTCCCCGGGACCCTCTGATAGTGACAAGCCTCCGGGTGGCAGCCAGTGTCAAGGCACATTTGGACCGGATCAATATGGAGTGATTGGTCCTTGATGTGACACCATGGCACTGGATAATTTAAATCGATTAGATTATATCAGCCGCGTCACAGCGAGCGGCGTCAAAGCGGACAGACCATGACCAGCCAGATCATCCCCGTCGATCCTTTCGACTTCATCATCTTCGGCGGCACCGGCGACCTGTCGGAACGCAAGCTCCTGCCGTCGCTCTACCATCGCCAGCGCGACCATCAGTTTTCCGAGCCTACCCGCATCATCGGCACGTCGCGCTCGAAGATGACCGACGCCGAATTCCAGGCTTTCGCCAGCCAGGCGATTTCCGATCATGTCAAGCCGGCCGATATCGACGCCAAGGAGCTGAAGACCTTCCTTGCCCGGTTGTCCTACATCCCGGCCGACGCTACGACCGGCGCCGGGTTCGACAAGCTGAAAAAGGCGATCGGCGACAGCGACCGCATCCGCGCCTTCTACCTGGCGGTGGCGCCGGCGCTGTTCGGCGATATTTCGCACCAGCTCAAGCAGCACAAGCTGATCACGCCGAATTCGCGCATCGTGCTGGAAAAGCCGATCGGCCGCGACCTTGCCTCGGCGCGCGCGCTTAACGATGCCGTCGGTGACGATTTCGACGAAAGCCAGATCTTCCGCATCGACCACTATCTCGGCAAGGAGACGGTGCAGAACCTGATGGCGCTGCGCTTTGCCAACGCGCTCTACCAGCCGCTGTGGAATTCGGCGCATATCGACCATGTGCAGATCACGGTTGCCGAAACCGTCGGTCTCGAAGACCGCGTCACCTATTACGACAAGGCTGGCGCGCTGCGCGACATGGTGCAGAACCACATGCTGCAGCTTCTGTGCCTGGTCGCCATGGAAACGCCGTCGTCGATGGACGCGGATGCCGTGCGCGACGAGAAGCTCAAGGTGCTGCGCGCGCTGAAGCGCATCAACGGCAACGAGGCGCCCAAGCACACGGTGCGTGGTCAGTACCGTGCCGGCGCGTCGGCCGGGGGCGCGGTGAAGGGTTATGTCGAGGAGCTTGGCAAGGACAGCAATACCGAGACCTTCGTCGCCATCAAGGCGGAGATCGGCAACTGGCGCTGGGCCGGCGTGCCGTTCTATCTCAGGACCGGCAAAAGGCTGGCAAGCCGGGTTTCGGAAATCGTCATCGAGTTCAAGCCGATCCCCTTCTCGATCTTCGATGAGAGCGCGGGACCGATCTTCGCCAACCAGCTGGTCATCCGGCTGCAGCCCGACGAAGGCGTAAAGCAATTCATCATGATCAAGGATCCGGGTCCGGGCGGCATGCGGCTGCGCCAGATCCCACTCGACATGAGCTTCGCAACGTCGTTCGACGGTCGCGCGCCCGATGCCTACGAACGGCTGATCATGGATGTCGTGCGCGGCAACCAGACGCTGTTCATGCGCCGCGACGAAGTCGAGGCGGCATGGAAGTGGATCGATCCGATCCAGAACGCCTGGGAAAGCGCCAGGCAGGAGGCGCAAGGCTATACGGCCGGCACGTGGGGCCCTTCGGCCTCGATAGCGCTGATCGAACGCGACGGGCGGACATGGCACGAGAGCAATTGAGCGAGCCCTCCTATAACTGGAACGGCTTTGCCGGGCGCCAGGACCTGGCGGCAGCCCTTGCCGGCAATGTCGCGGCGCGGCTGACCAAGGCCATCGACGAGCGCGGCGGCGGCCTGCTTGCCGTCTCCGGCGGCACCACGCCAGCGAAGTTCTTTGCAGCGCTTTCGACCATTCCGATCGCCTGGAACAAGGTGACGGTGACGCTGGTCGACGAACGGTTCGTGCCGGCCTCCTCGCCACGCTCGAATGCCGGGCTGGTTGCCGCCAACTTGCTGCAGAACGCGGCGGCCGCCGCGCATTTCGTACCGATGTATCACGAGGCCGCAAGCATCGAGACTGCCGCAGCGTCCGACGACACGGCACTCAAGGCATTGCCTTGGCCGCTCGACGTCGTCGTCCTCGGCATGGGCGGCGACGGCCACACCGCGTCGTTCTTTCCCGATGCCGACAATCTCCCCGCCTTGCTCGATCCCGCCTCGCAGAGGATCGTGCTGCCGGTGCATGCACCGAGCGGCGGCGAGCCACGGCTGACCCTATCGATGGCGCGCATCATCGCCGCCGGCTTCATCGCACTGCATATCGAAGGCGAGGACAAGCTTACCGCCTTCGAGAATGCGATGGGACCGGGAAAGCACAAGCCTATCCGCGCCGTGATCGACGCCTCGCCAAAGCCCGTAGAGGTGTTCTGGGCGCCCTGATTTCAACTGCCACAGTCCCGGCAGACGGTGGAGGACGTTCTTCCGGGGCTCGAAAGGACCGACCATGACAGCCAGACGCGACATCGAAGCCATCACGGAACGCATCCGCCAGCGCTCGAAAGCCGGGCGCGAGCGCTATCTCGGCCGCATCGCCGAGGCCTCCAACCGCACCGCCAACCGTTCGGTGCTGTCCTGCGGCAACCTCGCGCATGGCTTTGCCGTCTGCAGCCCGTCGGAAAAGCTGGCTCTCGGCGCCGACAAGGTGCCGAACCTCGGCATCATTACCTCCTACAACGACATGCTGTCGGCGCATCAGCCGTTCGAGACGTTTCCGGCACTGATCAAGGATGCCGCGCGCGAAGTTGGCGGCATCGCGCAAGTTGCAGGCGGCGTGCCGGCCATGTGTGACGGCGTCACCCAGGGACAGCCCGGCATGGAGCTGTCGCTGTTTTCACGCGACATCATTGCCATGGCGGCCGCGGTCGGCCTGTCGCACAACATGTTCGACGCCGCCGTCTATCTCGGCGTCTGCGACAAGATCGTGCCGGGGCTGGTGATCGCGGCCCTCACCTTCGGCCATCTGCCTGCGGTGTTCATCCCGGCCGGGCCGATGACGACGGGCCTGCCCAATGACGAGAAGGCGAAGGTTCGCCAGCTCTACGCCGAGGGCAAGGCCGGTCGGGCCGAACTGCTCGAGGCCGAGTCCAAATCCTATCACGGGCCGGGCACCTGCACTTTCTATGGCACCGCCAATTCCAACCAGATGCTGATGGAGATCATGGGCCTGCACACGCCGGGCGCCTCCTTCGTCAATCCGGGCACGCCGCTGCGCG
The DNA here is from genome assembly GCF_056403855.1 of Mesorhizobium sp. P2_E7. Taxonomy (NCBI): domain Bacteria; kingdom Pseudomonadati; phylum Pseudomonadota; class Alphaproteobacteria; order Hyphomicrobiales; family Phyllobacteriaceae; genus Mesorhizobium; species Mesorhizobium sp. P2_E7. The sequence goes on from NZ_JBFUER010000002.1 coordinate 162,778, forward strand.
ACGCGCTGACGCGTGAGGCAACGAAGCGGGCGCTGGCGATCACCGCGCTGGGCAACGCCTACACACCAGTCGGGCGCATGATCGACGAACGCTCTTTCGTCAACGGCGTGGTCGGCCTGCACGCCACAGGCGGCTCGACCAACCACACCATCCACCTGATCGCCATGGCGGCGGCGGCCGGCATCACGCTGACCTGGCAGGACATTTCCGACCTGTCGGAAGCCGTGCCGCTTCTCGCCCGCGTCTATCCGAACGGGCTTGCCGACGTGAACCATTTCCACGCCGCCGGCGGGCTTGGCTTCCTGATCCGCGAACTGCTCGACGAAGGCATCCTGCATGAGGATGTGCAGACGGTGTGGGGAGAGGGTCTGCGGCCCTATGCGGTCGAGGCCAGGCTCGGCGAAGACGGCAGCGTGGTGCGCGAGGCCTCGCCGCTTGAGAGCGGTGACGAGAAGGTGCTGGCGCCTTTCAAGAAGGCCTTCCAGCCGACCGGCGGCCTGAAAGTGCTCGCCGGTAATCTCGGCCACGCCGTCATCAAGACGTCGGCTGTGAAGCCGGAACGCCGCGTCATCGAGGCGCCGGCAAAAGTGTTCGACAGCCAGCAAGGCCTCAACGAAGCCTTCAAGGCCGGCACGCTCACCGGCGACTTCATCGCCGTCATCCGCTTCCAGGGGCCGAAGGCCAACGGCATGCCGGAATTGCACAAGCTGACCACCGTGCTCGGCATCCTGCAGGATCGCGGCCAGCGCGTCGCGCTGGTCACCGACGGGCGCATGTCGGGCGCGTCCGGCAAGGTGCCTGCGGCGATCCATGTGACGCCGGAAGCGGTCGAGGAAGGGCCGATCGCCCGCATCCATGACGGCGACATCATCCGCCTCGACGCCGACGCCGGCACGCTGGAAGTGCTGGTGCCGGGGCCTGAGCTTGCGCTGCGCCGCACGGCGGACATCGATCTCATCGGCAACGAGTTCGGCTTCGGCCGTGAGCTGTTCGCCGGCTTCCGCCAGCTGGTCGGCCGCGCCGACCATGGCGCCAGCGCCTTCGGCACGGCCTGAACCATCATTCCACACGACATAAAAAGGGCGGCTCAAGGCCGCCCTTTGTCGTTTAGGATGAAACGTCAATTACGGCTGGACCGTAACCTCGCTCCGTTCGCCGGCCTTGACCGTCACCGGCATTTCCTTGTCCTGGCCTTCACCGGACATGTGGCGGACGACAACATAGTCGCCGGCCGGAATGGTCTGCTGCCAGGTGTCGCCATAGCTCAGGCCAAGCGCCTTGCGGTTGCCCTGGATGTCCTTCTTCGGCGACAGCACCTCGATCGAATAGGCACCAGGCGCCGACATCGCCAGCACGCCGGCATCGAGGGTCACCTTGACGTCCTGACTGTCGCCGGCCTTGATGCTGAAAGGCTGCTCGACGGTCGCGAGGTCGAGCGCGGTAACCGCGACATAGTCATCCGGCGGCAGCCAGAACTTGCTGTCAGGACCATAGCTATGGGCGACGTCTTCGCGCGAGCCGTCGATCTTTTTCTTGGCCTTGACGATCTGGATGCTGATGCCTGAGGAGTCGGCCTTGTCGCCGCCCGCAGTGTAGTAGGCGTTGACGACGGCGTGGCCGACGCCGACGACGATGTCCTTTTCGACCGTCTGGCCGGCGGCGAGCTGGATGGTCTCGCTTACCGAGCCGCTGCCGATCTCGACCTTCACCTTCTGCTCACCCGCCGGCACGATGATCTTGGTATCACCATAGTGAGTGGTGCTACCGCCCGGGAAGGCGAAGTCGACATGGGCTTCGTCGCTGATATCAGCGCCCTGGTACGCCTTCGGATGGATGAGCATGGTGCCGGCGTTCAAGGTGAAGAGCGGCTTGTAGACCTGGCCGGCCTCGATCTTGACCTTCTGTTCCACCTGAGCCTCGTCGGCGCGCGCGACGACGAGATAGTCGCCCGGTTCTAGATTGGCCTCGTAGCTGTTGTACTGGGTGGTGACGGACTCGCCGCGCGTGCCGTCGGACTTGGCCTTGTAGACCTCCCAGGCATTGCCGTCGGTGATCGGATCGCCGCCTTCGGCCATGACCACGCTGGGGATGAAATTGAACTCGGGCTTGGCCGGTTCGGGGGCCGGGGCAGGAGCCGGAGCGGGTTCAGGCTCGGGTGCCGGGGCCGGGGCGGCGACGGTTTCAACCAGCGCTTCCTGCAGCGCCTTCTCGTCCGAAGCCTGGATGTATTTGCCGCCGGTGTTGTCGGCAAGGCAGGCGATCTGCTTGCCCTCGTCGGCGGTCAGGCCGAAACCGACGACGTCGGCGGTGAAGTCGACGCCCGAGGCTTCCAGCTCCTTGCCCAGCGCGCAAGGATCGCCGCCGCAGGTTTCAAGCCCGTCGGTGATGAGAACGACGGTCGCCTTGTCCTCGGTGTATTTCAAGGCCTCGGCTGCCTGCTTGACGGCAGCGGTCAGCGGCGTCTTGCCGAGGAATTTCAGGCTGTCGGCAGCAGCCGAGATGGCACTGGCAGAGCCCGCCTGCGGCGGCACGATCAGCTCGATGTCCTCGCAGCTGCCCTTCTCGCGATGGCCATAGGCCATGAAGCCGATCTCGTCGTCGGCCGGGACCGACTGCAGCACGGTCCTGAGCGATTCACGGGCGATTTCGAGCTTTGGCTTGCCGTCGATCTGGGCCCACATCGAACCTGAAGCATCAAGAATGATGATGACTTTGTTGGCCGCAAAGCCGAGCGACGTCATCGACAAAAGGAGCAGCGCCGCAGCGACGCTCCGCAAAAGTCCCGCCATTGGAATCTCCTTGAGGCCGCCCTCTGGTCCGCGCCGGAAGCTATTTGACAGCGCGTTCGGACACAAGCCCGGAGCGGCTCACGAACGGTTGCAATGTAACAGGACCGGCGGCGGCCAAGGCCTGTCCCGAGGGCTGGCTCAGCACCCCATCAGTAGGTGGTGCGCCGCTCCTCCGAGGGCGGGCGACCGAACTGCAGCCGGTAGCTCTGCGCGAAATAGGAGTGCGAGGTGAAGCCGGTGGCGATGGCCACGTCGAGGATCGGCATGTTGGTCTGACGCAGCAATTCGCGCGCCCGCTCGAGCCTGAGCCGCATGTAGTAGCGACCGGGTGTGACGCTTAGATGGCGCAGGAACAGGCGCTCGACCTGGCGCACCGACAGGCCTGCCGACTTGGCGAGTTGCACCGCCGACAAAGGCTCGTCGAGATGGTCGGCCATCAGTTCGACGATGCGCCTCAGCTTCTCCGACTTGCCGGTCAGGTCGCGTTCGGGCCCGACGCGCTGGCGGTCGCCGGCGGAGCGGATGCGCTCATGCTGGAACTGGTTGGCGACGCCATTGGCGAGGTTCGAGCCGAAATCGCCGCGCACGATTTCCAGCATCAGGTCGATCGAGGTGGTGCCGCCGGCGCAGGTGTAGCGCTTGCGGTCGATCTCGAAGACGTTGCCGGTGCAGTTGATGTCGGGAAAGCGCTCGACGAATCCGGCGCGGTTCTCCCAATGGATGGTGCAACGATAGCCTTCGAGCTGGCCGGCTTCGGCCAGGAGATAAGAACCGACCGACAGCGCGCCGAGCGCGTTACCGCGCCGGCCCCAGCTGCGCAGCGCCGCCAGCACCTTGCTCTTGCCGGGGAACTCGATCGACAGGCCCACCGACACGAACAGGATGTCGACCGGCGGCAGGTCGGCCACGGCATAGTCGATCTTGAGCGGCAGGCCGTTGGAAGCCATGACCGGATCGCCGTCGGCCGAGACTGTGGTCCAGCCGTAGAAATCGCGGCCGAGCAAGCGGTTGGCCGAGCGGAAAGTGTCGATCGCCGCGGCCAGCGAAAACATCGAAAACTTGTCGACCAGCAGGAACGCGAATTGCCGGCCGCCTTGAACGGGATCATCCATGACCGGCCGTTCAGAGGAAATAGTGGGGTTCGGCAAAGAAGCTGCTTTCTGGGTCAGAAGGAGGGCCGCTTTAAGCCGGCCGCAAGGTAGGCTGAGGCTAACGTATTGGCCATCAGCATGGCAATGGTCATCGGTCCGACACCGCCGGGTACCGGGGTGATGGCGCCGGCGGCCTTCGCCGCCTCGGCATAGGCGACGTCGCCGACGAGGCGGGTCTTGCCTTCGCCCTTCTCGGGCGCCGGAATGCGGTTGATCCCGACATCGATGACGGTGGCGCCCGGCTTGACCCAATCGCCTTTGACCATTTCGGGTCGGCCGACGGCAGCCACCAATATGTCGGCGGTACGGGCCAGCGCCGGCAAGTCCTTGGTGCGGCTATGGGCGATGGTGACGGTGCAATTGGCGGCAAGCAGCAGATTGGCCATCGGCTTGCCGACGATGTTGGAGCGGCCGACGACCACGGCATTGAGGCCTGAGAGATCCTTGCCGCGCACGCGTTCGATCAGAAGCATGGAGCCGGCCGGCGTGCAGGGCACGAAGGCGGTTTCGAGTTCGCCGGTGCCGAGCTTGCCGACATTGATGAAGTGGAAGCCGTCGACATCCTTTTGCGGCGCGATGGCCTGGATGATCTTGCCGGCATCGATATGGGCGGGAAGCGGCAGTTGCACCAGGATGCCGTTGACGGCCGGATCGGCGTTGAGCTCGCCGATGATCTTCAGCAGTGCCTCTTCGGACGTGTCGGCCGGCAGCGTGTGCTGGAGCGAATGAAAACCGCATTCCTTGGCGGTGCGCGACTTGGAGGCGACATAGACCTGGCTTGCCGGATCCTCGCCGACGATGACCACAGCCAGGCCAGGCTTGGCCTTGCCCTTGGCGACCAGATCCGCGGTCAAGGCCTTGACCTTCTGAACCACGTCTCCGGCGACGCTCTTTCCGTCAATCACTTCGGCCATGAACCATCCTCAACATCATCCCAGCCAGGGCGCGGCGCGCGCCTTGAACGTTGTTTCGTGCATGTCGTTGTTCCAAACGTTCCGCGCGTTCGGGTCAGCCCGACGGCAACGCTTTTTGAGCGCCATGCTGCGCGGCATTTTCACGAAATTTCGCTTGGGCAATCCCGTCAAAGCGCCGTCAGATGCCGCTAACTCGAAACCGGCAGCTTTTATTCCGTGCCGGCGGGCTCAGAGCGGCTCATCCTTTCGAGGAAAGGCTGAACCGCTCTAGTTCTTGTTTTGACGCAATTCCGGACGGAAAACCGCTTCACACTTTTCCTGGAATTGCTCAGAAATAGCGGCGGCGCGAACGGTTTTCGGTCAGCTCGCGGACCGCTTCGCGAAATTCGCGCAGGCCGGCGCGGATATCGTCGATTTGCGCCTGCTGATCGTCCGGCGCCGCCTCGGCCGGCTGCGGAGAAGACCACTGCTCGGACACTGCGCGCGTCGGCTGGGCCTGCGAATAGGCGTAGTCAGCCGGTCGGCCGGATTGCGCGTAACCGGGCTGCTGCTCGTAGGGGTGCGGAGCCTCGTGCCGGAAGTCCGGCTGGCGATATCCCACGGGCTCCTGCACTGGTCTTGCGTGTTCGGCGGCTGGTTGGACGCGGTGCGTCTCGACGGGGCGGTCCCCCAACGTATCGCCGCTGGGCATGGCTTTGCGCACAGCCGAGAACAGTCCACCGAACAGACCTGGGCCGCGGGCGGTGGGAGCGGCCTCGACCGGCAACACCGGCGGCGCTGCAGGTGGAGCCACAGGCAGCGGCGCGCGGTAGGCCTTGTCTTCGACGGGTGGCCGTCGCTCGTCCATTCTGTCGCGCGAACGCGAGCCGGTGGCGTCGCGCAAGCTTGCGAAGGCGCCGCGCATCGCACCTAGACCGATGCCGGAAGCAAGGCCAAGCAGCAGGCCGGCAAGCGCGATCACAGCCCGCGACGGCCCGTTAGGTTCGAGTGGCGGTTGCGCTTTGGTCAGCACGTTGATGTTGGTGGTGTTGATGTTTTGCTGTTCGCCGGTCTCCTTGGCGCGCAGAAGATACTGTTCGTAGACGGAGCGTTTGGCGGTAGCATCACGCTCCAGTTCGCGCAGGCTGACCAGATCGCTGTTGACGTCGCCGCTCTGGACCTTTGCCTGGGCCAGGCGGGAAGCGAGATCCTGCTCGAGCTGAACCGAGCGCTTCAAGTCGACCTGCAGCGACGAGGCAATGCGGCGCAGTTCCCCGGCGATCCGCTCGCGTGAGCCGTCGAGCTGGGCGTTGAGCGCCTGGTATTCGGGATGGCGCGGCCCCAGACGCACGGCGGCGCGGTCGGCCTCCTGCTTCAAAGCTGCATATTGCGCGCGCAGTTCGCTCATCGTGTTGGAATTGATTTCTTCCGGCAAGGTGCCGTTGATAACCGAATTGACGTCCAGCGAACGCGCCGACGCGGCGCGGGCATTGAGTTCCAGAGTGCGAGCCCGGGTGACGGAGAGCTGCTCGTTGAGCTTCAGCATCTGGTCGTCGCTGATCAGGTGGCCCTGCGCGTCAACGAGATCATGCGTGGCCCTGAAATCCTCGACCTTGCGCTCGGCCGTCTCGACATCCTTGCGCAGGTCATCGAGCTTGGCCGTCAGTTGGTCCGTCGCGCGTCCGGCCATCCCGAACTGGTATTGGGCCGCCTCTTGCTGGAAAACGTCCCTCGTCGTGTTGGCGATCTCCGCCGACTTGTCGGCACTTTGGGTGGTGGCGCCGATGGAAACGACAAAGCTCTTGCCGCTGCGCTCCACCGACAGGCTCTTGGCCAGATTGCCAACCGCCAGCGCCTGACGGCGCGCTTCACCGGCACCGCCAGGTCCATCCTGGCGCGACAGGATCGAGCGGATCAGCGACATGACGCCGAGGCCGCCGGAACCCTGTCCGTTGAACTCCGGATCGGCGACGAGATTGAGATCGGCGACGACCTTGTCGAGGACCTTGCCGGACGTCACCATCTTGATGCGGGTTTCGACAACAGCCAGCGCCGCGTCGGGCTGGCCGACGGGCTGGGTGAGATCATTGTCGGAAAGCTTCAGGTCGCCTGGTTCGATGACCACCTGGGTGGTGGCTTCGTATTTCTTCGGCGTCGAAACTGCGACGGCGACGCCGAGCACCGTTCCAAGTATCGTCGTCGAGACAATCAGCAGCTTGGACCGGGTGACGCCGCGGACGACCTGCAGCGGGTCGATCAGCGGCTTCCATTGCTGATCGTCGTTATCGTCGCGGTCTCGCCGCTGCTCGTCGGCATAGCGGGGCTCGTAAGCGGATTGCGAGCGATAGGCTTCGAAACGGGCCGCCTCGTCACGCGGTCTGAAACCAGACGCCTCAGATGGCGTGGCCTGCTGGTAGCGAACGGCATCGTCTGCAGACGACCACGGTTCGCCCGAAACGGGTCCGCGGTCGGCTCGCGGCGGCTCGGGCGCCGCTTCGCGTGAGGCGTTCGACTGCGCCTCGCGCTGCGAGCGGGCGATCCGGTGACGCGTTGCGGCGTCTTCGCGCCATGACGGATCGGCCCGGTCGCCGATCGAAACCGGCGATGCATCCGCCGCCTCGTCGCCGCGCACAGCCCTGCCGAGCGCCAGGAGGGAGCGCTCGCGCCTCCAGTCTTCACGGTTTTCCCTTTCGACCATTGTCTTGAAACTTTACCCTTGGCGGCTTGGGAGCGGCGGTCGGCCAATCGTTAAGCCACGCTAAACAGGCATGGGAAACAAAAAGTTAATTTCATTGACCCGAAGCCGAAGTTTCTCGCTTCTGCCGCACATTGTCGAGTGCGCAAAACGGTGGTCAGAACCGCACGTTAAACTTTCCGGCCTATGCCTTCCTCGACATGATGCAGGCCAGCGACACACCGCAAAGGCGGACACTCGCCCGGATCGGTACCTTCGTGGCCGAGCGACGGGGGCTGGTCCGCGACTATCTCTCGGCGATCAGTGGCGCCGGCGGGCGGCTGGTGTTCTCGCTCGCGTATTTCATCGCACTCGCCAATACGCTGTCGATCGCCGAGTTCGGCATGTTCGCCACCGCCTCGGCGGCCGGCGTCATGCTGTCGCGGATCCTCGCCTTCGGCTTCATCTCGGCGCTCTACCGTACCGCCACCATCCGTCCCAACCTGATCGGCACCTTCACCGCCGGCTTCCTGCTGCTTGGCGCGGTGTCCTTGCCGTTGCTGGCGGCGGCCTCCTGGTGTGTCTACCTGATCTTCTTCGCCAGCACCGTGCCCCTGGCCGTCTTTGCCGCAATCGTCTTTGCCGAAGCGCTTTTGTGGCGGCCGGTCGAGGTGGTGCTGATCGTCAACAACGGGCTTGGCAAATTCGGCCGCGCCGCCGTGCTGTCGATCGTGACCACGGCGTTCCGCGCGCTCGGCGCGGTGCTGTTCATGCTGTCGGGGCAACACAGCGTCTGGGTGTGGTCGTTGTTCTATATCGGCGCCAACGCCGCCTCGCTGCTGCTCGCCTTCGGTTTCTACTATCCGCGCCAGCGGCTCAGGCTGCGCACTGAGCTCTATCTGCGGCGACTGGCCGATTCGATCTATGTCGCCGGCGCCGAAGTGCTGTTCTACCTGCAGTCGGAATTCGACAAGCTGCTTGTGCTGGCAATCGGCGGGCCGCATCTGGCCGGCATCTATGCCATCATCATGCGGCTGGTCGACCTGACCGCAATCCCGATCCGCACTTTCTCGATGATGCTGGTGCAGCGCATGATGCGGGCGCCGGAACTGTTGTCGCGACTGCGGGTCAAGAGCGGCATCGAAGCCGGCGTGTTCCTGGTGTCGACATTGGCGCTGGCGGCGCTCGGCATCGTGCTGCATTTCTTCCCCAATGCGCTCGGTCGGAATGTCGCCGAGGCCGCACCGCTGGTGGCATTGGCGATCGGCGTGCCGGGACTGCGCAACCTGGTCGAATACCAGGCCGAGCTTTTGTTCGCGCGTGGGCAGACCGCGATCCGCGCACTTAATCTCGGCCTGCTGGCCGGGCTGAAGGCGGTGCTGTTGACCTATGTGCTGACCACGATTGCCGACACGCCCAATCTGGTGCTGTCGCTCAATGTCGTTTTCCTGCTGCTCTATCTCGCCTCGGCGCTGCTGACCTACTCGGCGATGCGCAAGCCGGCGAAGGCTATCTAGTCCAGCCCGATCAGACGGCGGATGCGGCCGATATCGGTGCCGATGAAGGACTGCATGCCGATCGCCACCTGCCCCGGAACCATGGCGGCGACGAAGCTGCGGAACTGGTCATCCGACAGCGCCTCGCCGGTCCAGTGCACGCGGCAGAATTCTTCCGCGCCGTGGAAATGGCCCGCGCCTTTCAGCACATCGTCGACATAGCGGCCGTAGATCATGCATTCGGAGAACCGGCGCGCCGAGCCGATGACCTCGACCCAGCCCCGGCCATGGATCTTCTCGATCTTGGCGCACATCGCCACCACCGTCTGCCGGCGCCAGGCGATCAGCGTTGAAATGTAGTCGTGCGTCGAAACGTCGGACGGATTTATGCCAAGCGCTGCAGCCGCATTGCGCGACCAGATGCGATGCTCATCATGACCCTCGCTCGACAGCACGCCGTCGCGCCGGAACAGCCGCACTTTGCCGTCGCGCCAGAAGGCGCTGAGATCGAACGGCTTGACGAACGCGACGTCGGAATCGCAGAAGACCAGAACATCTTCCCCAGCATGCGCAGCGATGGCGATGCGACGCAGCTGCTGCACATGCCAGCCGCGCAGCGGCTGGGTCTTGAAGCTTAGCCAGATGCGGCGGCGAAACAGGCTCATCGGATCGTCGAACACGCGCAGCCAGCGCGGCAGCAGGTCGCGTTCGTCAACGACCGTGCGGCGGCTGTTTTCCAATTGGCGAAACAGCGCCACGTCGCGATGCTCAACCAGTATGTAGTGATGCGCGACACCGGAGACATGGCGGTCGAGGGTTTCGCACAGCAGACGGCAACGCTCGAAGTCGGGCGCATAGCTGGCGGTCACCACCGCCGCTGTCGGCGTCTGCGGCAGGACACCCGTGTCCACGGCAGGGCTCGGCACGAAGCGGCTGTTCACCGCGGCTCTCCGGCAGGCCTGGGTCGATGCGAGAATTTCTGCCTGACGGCACGCCACAGAAACACCGGATTGCCGACGACGTAGCGACGCCACAGCCGGCCCGGCTCGATGCACAGCCGGAACAGCCATTCCAGCCTCAGCTGGCGCATCCAAAGCGGCGCCCGCGGCACGGAGCCGGAAAGGAAATCGAGCAGCGCGCCGACGGCGATCGGCAGCGTGCAGTGGCGCGCATCGATATGACGGGCGATCCACAATTCCTGGCGCGGCACGCCCATGGCGACAAGCAGCACGTCAGGCCGCAAAGCCTCGATGCGGTCGACGATCGCCTGCTCTTCGGCGGGCGAGAAATAGCCGTCATGGATGACGACGAATTTGTGCTGTACGGCCAGCGCAGCCAGCTTGATCGATGCTGCCTCGGCGTTGGCGCGGGTGGCGCCAAGCAACCCGACGGTCAGCGGCCTTGCCGATGCCTGCAGAAAGGCCGGAATGAAATCCGTGCCGTTGAGATTGTCCGGGAATGGCGCGCCATAGAGCAGCTTTGAGGCCAGATCGACGCCGACGCCATCTGGCAGGATGAGGAAATCGTCGAGCGCTTCGGCAAAGACCGGATCGGTATAGGCGATGTTGGCATTGTGAGCGTTGAGAAAACTGACCTTGGTAAAGCGCCGCTCGGCAATCAGCCGGGCTAGCAGCGCGATCGCGTCATCCCAGCGGATGGCGACGACCGAAATGCCGAGGATCGTCTTCAGTGTATCGAGCCCCAAGGCGGCGCGGGCGGTGTGCATGTTCATGCAAACACCTCCTGGCCGACCGATCCGAGCCTTTCCAGGCCGAGCCTGATGGCGGCATCGAGCGCGTTCATTTGACTGCGGTGGAATGCGCTGCCGTCGACATCCCTGACATCGGCCGCCGCCGCTTCCAGCGCGCCGGCGAAGGCAGCCGGATCGTCCGACACCACGCAATTGGACGGGCGATGGTCGATGCCGCGCAGCGAGCGGCTGGTGGCGACCGATGGCAGGCCAAGCTCGAAGGTTTCGATGGTCTTGAGCTGCACGCCGCTGCCGGCGGTGCTGATCAGCGGAATGACGGCGGCGCCGCGCACGAAAGCCTGCGCGTCGGGCACGCGGCCGACGAATTCGACACCGGGATGCGAAGAGGTGACGTCGGACGGCATGTTGCCGGCGATCCTGATGCGAAAATCCCGGCGAAGATGCGGCACGACCTTTTCCAGGAACCAGTCGAGGCCGATGCGGTTCGGCTGCCAGGTCCATGTGCCGATCAGCGCCGCGTCGCAATCGATGATGCGCGGCTTTACCGGCTTCGACGCCGTGGCCGTGGTCACCAGCGGCAGCACTGCCGAACGGTCGTCGGAGGCAACACCGAGTGCGGCGCGGTCTTCCTCGGCCAGCGTGAAGACGAAGCGAGCCTGGCGGCAGAGCCGCTCCTCCATGATCTTGAGCAGCCTCTGCTCGCGGGCAAACAGCAGGCGCTGGAAGCGACTGTTTGCAGCCGCCGCATTCTCCCTGGCCGAAGCATGTTCGACATTGTGGGCGACGAAAATAGACGGGCGGTCGGCAAACAGTTTTTCGAAGGCGCCGGCAAACTGCACGGAATTCAGGACATAGCCGTCGAAGGGACCGGCGCGCGCAATCGCAGCACTGACGTCACTGTCGGAAACCGCGCGCAGCTTGACGGAAGCGAAGGTGAGCCCCGAGAGCATCGCCTTGCCGAGCCAGGCGAGCTTCTGCCGCACTGACGCGCTTTCCGTGCGCACGTCGACAGCGCCCAGCACGATGGTGTTTTCGGGGTCGCTGGGCGCCTTGCCCGGCCAGATGAAGCCGATGACGGTCACGCGCACGCCCGCGCGCCGCAAGGCGGCGATGATCGCAGCATTGGCGATCTCATAGCCCGAGGCGAGTGCGCCGTCGGGCACGATCGATGTGGCGAACAACAGATGCATCTCACCTATCCAGGCACGAGCCACTAGCAAAGCTGGGTGAACCCTTGATTAAGTCACACAACGCAACGGTTGCAAGGCGCGGATCGGCCGGCGCCGCTGCGAAAGGTGATTAACGAAACGTTATCATCGCAATGCTATCGAAAACGAGATTTAATACTTGCGGCTGGAAGCGGATGATCCCTTTGCCATCGGACGGTTCGGTATCGATCGCGGGACGCTCTCCGGGGCTTGCCGCCGAGACCATAGAAGCCGTCGTCACGCTGCCGACTTTCAAGCGGCCAGAGCTGCTCCTGGAAACGCTGGCGTCGCTGAAGGCGCAAATGACCGCGAGGCGTTTCGCCGTCATCGTCATCGAGAACGAAGTCGAGGCGCGCGAGGGCGCCAAGGCGGCGCTGCCGCTGTTTGCGCGCGGCGATATGACGGGCATGGTCATCATCGCGCATGAGCGCGGCAATTGCAGCGCCTACAATGCCGGCTGGCAGACGGCGATCCTGCATTTTCCTGACTTCCGCCATCTCCTCGTCATCGACGATGACGAGATCGCGGACGCCGACTGGCTGGAGCGGATGTGCAAGGCGTCAGAGACGCTTGGCGCCGACATTGTCGGCGGGCCGCAAGTGCCGGTGTTTGCCGATCCGGCTCACGCGAAATGGGCCGAGCACCCGGTGTTTGCGCCGCCCTATCGCGAGACCGGGTGCGTGGCCGCACTCTATTCCTCGGGCAACCTTCTGGTCGGGCGCAAAGTGCTGACCGCCATGGGGCCGCCCTTCCTCGACTTGCGCTTCAACTTCATGGGCGGCGGCGATTCCGACTTTCTCAGCCGGTCGGCGCAGAAAGGTTTCGTGCTTGGCTGGTGCGCCGAGGCCAGGGTGCGCGAAGGCGTTCCGGCCAGGCGCGTCGAGGCCGACTGGATCCGCGCCCGATCCTTGCGCAACGGCGTGATCTCGACACTGGTCGAGAAGAAGAAACGCGCCGGCACACCGTTGGCCGGCGTCAAGGTGTTTGCTAAAAGTCTGGCGCTGCTTGCCGCCTCGCCGCTGCGCGGTGCGATCAAGCTGGCGCGGACAGGCTCCCTGTCGACGGCGCTTTATCCCGTCTATGTCGCGCTCGGCCGCGTGCTTGCCGAATTCGGATACGCCAATGAGCAATACCGGCAGCCTGAGAAGAACTGACGAGCTGCTGCTAGGCGGCATCGTCACCCGCGATGGCGTGGCGACGGCGATCGCCGCGCTGTTGTTTGCCGTCATCATCGTGTCGTTCCGGCCGTTTCAGCCGGCAGGCGCGGAACTGACCGGCGACGGCGGCGACATCGTCAACCAGCTCGGCTTCAGTTCGCTCGGCGCCATTTCGATCTTCTCGCTGCTGACCTTCGCCGACCCCAAGGTGGTGCGCTCGCTGCTCAGCCCGTCCTGGATCCTGATGCTCGGCTTCTTCATGTTTTCGGTCATCAACGCGACCGATCCGTCCTCGGCGATGCGCGCGGCTTTCTTCACGCTGCTCGGCATTTTGACGATAGCGACGGTCCTGGTGCTGCCGCGCGACGCCGACAGCTTTTCGAAAGTCATCATCTTCACCGCCATCGTCGTCATCGGCCTGTCCTATGTCGGCCTCATCGTCTTTCCGCACGAAGCGCTGCACACGGCGGACTCGCAGGAACCTGAACATGCCGGCCTGTGGCGCGGCGTCTTCGCTCACAAGAACATCGCCGGGCCTGTCATGGCCTGCTTCAGCTTCGCCGGGCTCTATCTCTTTCGGCGTGGGCAAAAATTCTGGGGCGTGGCGATCTTCGGCGCGGCAATGGTCTTCATGCTGCACACCGGCTCCAAGACGACGGCCGGCCTGGTGCCATTTTCGATCCTGATCGTGGTGTTGCCGGGCCTGATCGGCATGCGGTTCGGCACGCCGGTCCTGTTTGCGCTGGCAATGATCGCCACGGCTGTCGGCACGCTCGGCATCGTCTTCATCCCGCCGGTCAAGGAGTTGGCGGCGACCTACTTCCCCGACCTTACCTATACAGGCCGCACCACGCTGTGGGAGTTCTCGGGCGAGATGCTGGCGAAGAAGCCGTGGACCGGCTACGGCTATGAAAGTTTCTGGGGCACGCCGCTGCTGCTCAGCCAGGACCAGCCCTTCGACCGGCCCTGGGACATCAGGACCATCGTGCATGGCCATGACGGCTATCTCGACATTGCGGTGCTGATGGGCATCCCGGCGCTGTGCGTTGCCGTCTACACATTCCTGATCGCGCCGCTGCGCGACTACATGCGCATCCCGCCGCGCAAGGAGAACATCTATCTCGGCGACTTCTTCATGATGGTGGTGCTGTTCACGGCGCTGAACGCTTTCCTCGAAAGCTTCTTCTTCCACCGCGGCGATCCGGTCTGGCTGTTCTTCGTGCTCGGCGTGCTTGGCCTGCGGCAAGTGTCGTTGCGACCGATCGCGGTGCGCCGGCGACCTTGCTGGCCTGATCCAGCCAGCCTTGAGGGTCTTCCCCGCCCGTCGGTGAGCGTTTAAGGAGAAACCTGTCTCGGAGGGCTCTCAATGACGATCAGGCTTGTTCTCGCCGGCTGCGGCAATATGGGTTACGCCATGCTGGCGGGCTGGCTGAAATCCGGCAAGCTTGCCCCGCAAGGCGTGTTCGTGGTCGAGCCCAATGCCGAGCTGCGCAAACGTGCCGAGCACCTCGGTTGCAGTGCCGCCGCGGACGCGAACAGCATCCCGGCCGATGCCGAGCCCGACCTCGTCGTCATCGCCGTCAAGCCGCAGGTCATCCGCGACGTCACCGCTGCTTACAAGCGCTTCGGCGATGGCAGGACCACTTTCGTCAGCATCGCCGCCGGCACGCCTGTCGCCACGTTCGAGCACATACTCGGCCATCTCGCGCCGATCATCCGCTGCATGCCGAACACGCCGGCCGCGATCGGCAAAGGCATGATGGTGGTCTATTCCAACCCGCTGGTGACCGACGATGTCAGGCGTTTCGTCGCCGAGCTGCTGTCGGCGAGCGGGGTGGTGACGACGATCGACGATGAAGGCCTGATGGATGCGGTGACGGCGGTTTCGGGTTCCGGTCCGGCCTACATCTTCCACTTCATCGAGGCGCTGACAGTTGCCGCCGAGAGAGCCGGGCTGCCCATCGAGACTGCCAGGCTGCTCGCCATGCAGACCGTCTATGGCGCCGCAGCACTCGCCGCCGAAAGCGGCGAGGAGCCCGGCCTGCTGCGCCAGCAGGTCACCAGCCCCAACGGCACGACAGCCGCAGCACTTGCGGTGCTGATGGGCGAAGACCGGCTGACGAAGCTGCTGACCGAGGCGGTGGAAGCCGCGCGGTTGCGTTCGATAGAGCTCGGGAAGTAACACCTGCGGGGCGTCAGGGCTGTGTGCAGCCCTGACCCGAGCCAGGCCGCATCAGCCCCACTTCATTTCACCCTTGGCGACCTTTGCGCCCAACTCCAGCGACGAGACGTCGAGCAGATCGGGATAGCGCCGCTTCATCGCCGCAATCAGCTCGACGCTGGATTTCGCCTTGTCGGCTTCCTCATTGAACGCTTCGAGATAGGCGCGGGTGAATTCCACCGCCGCCAGGCCGTCCGGCGCACCGGCGACCTGATGCGACGGCACCACGATTTGAGGCTTGCGCGCCGCGATTTCATCCAGCGCGGCAATCCATTTCTTGCGCTCGTCAATGGTTGGCTCATCGGCAACCCAAACATGCACGCCGGACGAGATCAGCACGCCACCGAACACTGCTTCAAGGCTGGGAACCCAGAGATAGCGGCGGTCTTTCAGATCGGCGACAGTGACGATCTCGACCGCGTTGCCTTCGATTTCAAGCGCGGCGACATCGGAGACCTCGGGAATGACGACATCTGCCAAAACCTTCGGACCGTTGTCCTTGAGCTGCGGCCCCCAGACATCGAGCTTGCCCTGCACATTGGCCTTGATCGCCGCCACCGTCGCGCCGGCCGCGATGATCTTGGCGCCGGGAAAGGCATCCGCGATGGGACGCAGACCGAAATAATAGTCAGGGTCGCTGCAACTGACATAGATCGTGGTCAGGGTCTTGCCCGTCGCCTTGATCGCATCCGCGACCGCCCGGCCATCGGAAAGCGTAAATCCGCCGTCGAGCAGGATGGCTTCCTTCTCGCCGGTCAGCAGCACCGGCGTGCGGCGAAAGCCATTCTCGTCGGCCTGAAAATAAGCCCATGCCAGCTTACCGGCAGCCCTAGCGGCAAAGGTCAGCGGCGGCAGCACGGCAGCCGTGCCCACGGCCAGAAGGGTTTTCATCGTGTCGCGTCTTGTCCAAACGGTCTGCAACATCTCAATCCTCAATGGGTTTCAACTGATCGACCGGAGATTGGCATCTCGGCATCGTTTGAAAAATACGGATCAAAAAGACAGAGTGTCTGAATGGATCAGACAATGGTGGCCGACGCATGAGGCACTGCTAACCCTATGCGATTGCCCCGTCACTTCACCCCGAAAGCCTACCCCCCGTACAGCATCTCGTCCTGCAGCTTGCGCAGGGCGTAGAGCCTTGTCGTCTGATCAGGCGTGGCATTGTCCGTGGTCAGCAGCTCGCCCTTCCTGACCGGTTTCAGCACCTTGCCACCTTCGAGCAAGCCGACCGGCACGGCGCGATGGCCGCGGGCCTCTTCAGCGGTCATGGTCCAGGAACGATAGCAGGTCTCACCAATGGCATCGAACGTCTCGCCAGCGGCGAGATCGCGCTTGGCCACGGCGCAGACCTCGGCGACCGGCTTCGGCAGCGGCACCATGTCGGGCCGGCCGTAGAGCATGATGCGCGCCGCCGTCAGCGGCACTTCCAGCGAGGTCAGATGATAAGGCCGGAAGAAGCTGTAATAGGGACCGTGGCCGATGTGCAGATCGTCCATGCGCTCGACGATACGCGGGTGCGTCGCCTCGACGATGACGAAGACGCCGGGCGCCACGCCCTTGCCGATGGTGTAGTCGACCACGCCTTTCTTCGACAGGATGCCGCCATCGGCGCGCGGGATCAGCACCTTGGCCAGTTCGTCGCGGTCGGCCTTCGGGCCATGCATGCCGGGAACATCGGGCACCAAGCCGGTGGCGTTGGCGATGGCGCACATCTCGACCATGGTTTTCGAGCCGTCGACGAACTCGACCAGCATACGCGGGTTCATGTTGCGGCGGATGGCTTCCTCGCGATAGTCGTCCGGCACGGCATCGTGGTTGAGCGGGTTGTTCTTGCCCTTGCCGGCCGAGACGATGGTGTAGCCGAGCGCCGAAGCGAACTCGATCAGCTCCATGCAGCTCGACGGCTCGTCGCCGGCACCGACCGAGTAGACGACGCCGAGACGGTCGGCCTGCTGCTTGAGATAGCAGCCGATGGTGACATCGGCCTCGACATTCATCATCACCAGATGCTTGCCGTGCTCCATCGCCTTCAAGTCGAAATCGGCGGCGACGCCGGGTTTTCCGGTGGCATCGATGACGACGTCGATCAATGGATTGGTGACCAGCATCTCGTTCGAGGTGACGGCGATTTTCCTCGACTCGATCGCTGTGGTGACTTTCGATGCCGTGTCGGCCTCGACCGCCATCGCCTCATCGCCATAGGCGATGCGGATGGCGTCACGCGCGGTGTGCGGGCGGCGCGTTGAGATGGCGCAGACCTCGATGCCCGGCATCAGCATGCCTTGTGTGACCAGATCGGTGCCCATTTCGCCGGAGCCGATGACGCCGATGCGCACCGGCTTGCCTTCGGCAGCGCGCTTCGCGAGATCGCGGGCCAGTCCGGTCAGGGCGACATTGGTCATGCAAGCGTGTCCACGGCTTCTTGATTTGCAGGCGGGAATAGCAGGGAACGACCCTGCTTTGCCAACGAAACCCGCGGACTGCGGCAATTTCTCGGACAATAAGCCCGGCCGGTCAGGTTAACCCCGTCAAGAAACCGATTGACCGAATGCTGCTTCAAACCACCCTGACGTAGCTCGTCATGCCGGTTTTCTGGTGTTCGATGATGTGGCAATGCAGCACCCAGTCGCCTTGATTGTCGGCGACAAAGCCGAGCTGCACCTTCTCATTGGGCTGAATGAGATAGGTGTCGGAGATGACAGGCTGCACCTCGCGCGTCGAGGACGACAGCACCTTGAAGCTCATGCCGTGCAGATGGATCGGATGCGATTGCGGCGTCAGATTCTCCATGTCGATGACATAGCTTTTGCCGAGCTTCAGTTCGGCCAGAGGTGCGGTCGGGTCCGGCGTGTCGCCTGGCCACGGAACCTTGTTGATGGCCCAGAAGGAGTAACCGAGCGTGCCGCATATGCTGTCGCTCGGCACGTTTTCCGCTGTGGCGCTGAGCGACAGCGCAATGTGCTGGGCGCTGGCGAGGTCCACCTCCTGCACCGGATTGGCTTCCAGCGGCGCGAGGTCGCGCAGGTCTCGCTTGAGCGAGCTGCCGGTGGCGCGCAGCGTGGCGAGTGTCTTGGGTTTTGTCCCCCTGACGTCGCCGAGGCTGACGATGGCGCCCTCCTGGTCCGGCATGCGGATGGCGAGGTCCATGCGCTGGCCCGGACCAAGCAGCAAGGCATCGGGGGCAAAACGCTGCGGCACCGGATTGCCGTCGAGCGCGATGACGGCGGCTTCCGCGCCTTCGACGCGAAAGGCGTAGATGCGGGTGACATCGGTGATGGCGACCCGCAGCCGCACCAGCCCGCCCGCCGGCGCGTCGAACTGCGGCTGGTCGAGCCAGTTGGCGGTGCGCACCGTGCCGTAAGTGCCAGTCTTTGCGGCATCTCGCGGCCTGAACTGCTGGATGAACTGAGCGTCGTCGCCGAGCCGCCAGTCGCGCAGGTTGACGACCGCCTCGGCGTCGAACTTCGGATCGTTAGGGTTTTCGACAACGATGACGCCGGTCAGGCCATGCCCCATCTGCTCCAGCGTGTTGCAATGCGGGTGATACCAGAATGTGCCGGCGTCGGGCGGCGCAAAGGCGTAGTCGAACTGATCGCCGGTGTAGACATAGGGCTGAACCAGGAAAGGGACGCCGTCCATCTTGTTGGGAACGCGGATGCCGTGCCAGTGGATGGTGGTCGGATCGTCGATGCCGTTGACGAGGCGCGCGGCAAAGGGCTCGCCCTTTTTCATCCTGAGCACCGGCGGCATGCCTGATTGACCATAGGTCAGCACATCCCTGGTCTCGCCCACATCCATGAACTTCGCCTGGATTTTTGCCGTCTTGAGCACCACCGGCTCGGGTGTGGCCGCCGCCCGGCCGCCGAGCCTGGCCATGGCGGCAAGGCCGAGCCCGCCGACGCCGGCAACCGCGGCCGTTTTTAGAAGCCTGCGGCGGGTGAGTACTGTCATAGAAAGCTCCAACTGAAATGCGGCTGTGTTGGCGCTCTGGATGGCGGCGGCTACCGGCGCGCTGCCGATACTGCCACATCGCCTCCCTGTCATGCCATGGCGGGCCGATGACATTTGCTTGCGCGGCAGTGTGAACGCCGGCGTTGCCGTTTCAGTGCAATTCCGCGAGCAGCGCCTGTGCTTCCGCGAGATTCTTTTCCGAACCCGCGGCGAGGTCGTCCATCTTCTTGTCGCGGAAGATGACGAGCGCCTCCTGGCAGGCGGCGATGGCTTCCTGGGCAAGCGCCTTGTCCTTGTGGGCGGCGCCCAGATCGACCAGCACGTCGCACAGGCTGTCCTGCGTGAAGGCGACGGCCGGCACCGACTTGATCTTCTTTTGCACCACGATCGCCTCGCGCAGGACCAGCACCGCCTCCTCGAAATGCGCGACGTTGTTTTCGGCGCGGCCAGCCATGGTCAGGGCATAGCCCATCTCGTTGCGGGCATTGGCCCAGCGTTCGGGATCGCGCTCGCGGCCGATCTGCTCGGCCAGCGCCCGGTTGACGGTGACAGCCTCCTCGTACAGTTCGGCCGAGGGCTCTCGGGCCGCAATCATGCTCAGCGTCTGAGCGAGGCTGGTCTGGTTGGTGATCCACTGACCGGGATCGCGCTCGATGGTGCGCACCGTGGCGAGGTCGCGGTAGATCTGGGCGGCTCGCTTCAGCTTGCCGACATCGTTGGCCCAGTAGCCGAGGCTCGACAGGCCGCTGGCGAGATTGTTCTGGTTGTTCTCCCAGACCGCCAGCGCATTGTCACGCGTCACCACGCTGAGTGCCGCGTCATAGGCGGCAACCGCGCGGGTGAGCAACTCGACATCCTTGCCGTCCGCGGCCATCAGCAAGGCATTGCCGATGTCGCCCTTGGTGCGCGCCCATTGCATGCGATCGGGAAAGCCGTCGTAGACCTGAGCTGCTGTCTCGAAACTGTCCACGGCCTGCAGGTAGAAGGCCGCGCCGGCGCCAATTCGGCCGAGGCTGTATCGGGCAAAGCCGAGATCGTAATTGACGTTGGCCCATTCATCCGCGTCGGCATCCCTGGAATAGGCCGGGAGCGCCACCTTCAACATGTCGACGGCCTGCGACAGCATATCCATGTCAGACGTATTGGCGCCCAGGATCGACAGGGTCTGGCCAAGCACACGCCGCGTCTGACCGATCTCGGTGACATTTCCGCTTGTCGCTTGGGCGTCCAGCGCTGCCAGCAGCGCGTCGACCGAACGCTGCATCAACTGATTGTCGTCGGCCAGCTTGCCCGAGATCATCAGCGCGTAGCCGAGGCGGAATTGCGTCTTGGCCCAGTTGGCCGGGTCGTTGTTGCGGCTGCGGACCGTGAGCACCTGACCATAGGTATCGATCGCCTGCTGCAGGATCGAGATGTCCTCGGCGCGGTCACCCCAGTTCGACAGCGTGCCTGCAAGGTTGTAACCGATCGAAGCGAACTCGCGCGGTGCGGCGCCAGCAGTGTAGACTTCCCATGCCTGACGATACGCGGTCACCGCCTGGATGTAGTAATCGGTTCCCGTATCGAGATCGCCGAGCGTATCGTAGACCGATCCCAGATTCTGCTGCAGGGAAGCCCAGTCGAGCGGCAGTTTCTCACGCGGATATTCGGACAGCGCTGCCTGGTACGCGGTCGCGGCCTTCAGCAGCAGATCCTTCTTCTTCTGCTTGGCGCCGAGGCGGTAGAGGGCATTGCCGAGCGTCAGCTGGCCGTTGGCCCAGCTCGCTGCGGCGTGTTCGCGCGTCCACACTGTAAGCGACGCCAAAGCAGCGTCGCGCGCCTGCTCGAGTGTGGCGATGTCGCCGTTGATCTGGCCGATTGATTCCAGTGCCGTGCTCAGATTGTTCTGGATCGTCGCCCATTGCGCTGGTGCGCGCGCCTTAGTCATTTCGCCAGTCGCCGCCTGATATGCAGCGACTGCCCGCTGCATGGTCGCGATATCCTTCTCGCGCTCGCCAAGGCGATAGAGCGCAGCACCCAGATTGACCTGGCTCAGCGCCCAGTCGAGCGGTACGCGCTCCCTACTGTATTCGGTCAGCGCCGCACGATGCGCTTCGATCGCCGCGCGGAAACTGTCTGATGTGGTCTGGCGTTCGCCGATTTCGGACAGCACGATGCCGAGATTGTTCTGCGTCGCCGCCCATTCCAACGGCAGCCTCTTCGACGACTGCACCTCAAGCGCCGAGCGGAAGGCCGCGACCGCCCGCTCCAGCAGCGCCGTGCCGTTCTCGCGCTGGCCGAGCCGCCAGTAGACCGTACCGAGATTGCCATAGGTCGAAGCCCAGTCGTCCGGATAGGCATCGTGGGTGTAAACGGTCAGCGCCTGTTCATAGGCGGCGGCTGCCTCGTCGAGGTTTTCGCGGCCGGCTTCGCGCTCGCCCAGAGTGGAAAGCGTTGCCGCCATATTGTTCTGGGTGGCGGCCCAGAGCAGCGGCGATTTTTCGCGGGTGACATAGGTCAGCGCCTGCCCGTAGGCCGTCAGGGCCTGGCTGAGATACGCATTGTCGCCGGAGAAGTCCCCTTGTTCCGACAGGGCGTTGGCCTCCGCCGCCTTATAGTAGAATGCGTCTTCGTCACTCCATTTGGCGGCCTGCTCATAGGCTTTGGCATAATCCTGCGCCGCCTCCACGAAATTGAAGGAGATTTCATAAGTTCTGGCGCTGCTGGCGAAGACCTTTGCGAATTCAAGCCGCTTTGCCTTCAACTCGGCCTCGGCCTGGTCGACCGTTGACGACAGTTCGCCGATGCGGGCCTTGGCCTGCTCATTGAATTTCTGCGCCGCTTCCAGCGCGCCTTCCTGCACAGCCTGCTCGGCAAGTTTCGATAGCCTGGCGATTTCGGGGTCCGGGTTCTTCAAAGTCTCCCGTTCACCCAGCACTTGTTTCAGGCGCTCGGTCTGGCCCCGCAGCAGCTTGTCTAGCTCCGCCGGATCCTTGGGGATGTCGACGCCGAGCGTCTTCAGCATCGCGTAGAGCGCATCCATCGGCACGCCACCGTCGCGCGAAACCGATTCGATCTGCCGGCGTTCGGGATCGGGCAGCGTCGAGATGGTCAGCAGCAGCTGGCGCCGCTCCCTGAGGATTTCGCCTTCATCGCCTTTCGGCGCCTCGGCGGGGGTGCCGAAGTAGAGCAGCCGGCGCAGGCTCTCATTCACCCAGGGCCGCTGCTGGCCATTGGTCTTGAGATAGACCTCCTCGCCGATCATGCGCAAAACGGTGCCGAACTCCTCGCCGCCCATCGTGTCGATGTGGCGCAAGACGGCCGCCGCATAGGGGCTGTTGCCATCGGCCGGACCGTCGAGCGCAACCTTGCCGGGCTCGGCGGCAAAGCTGATGACCTGGCCGAGGCTGTCGTCGACCGAGCCCTTGGCGTCGGCGTTGCCTTTCAGGGACACCACGCCGCGCGTTTCGCCGAGGCCGCCGGCGCTGATCGGCTTGCCTTCGTCACCGGGCGAAAGCTTCAGCAGCGTGCCGGGCGGGAACGGGTCGTTGCGGCAGGCGTCGAGCAACACGATGGTGACCGGCACCTTGGCTTTGAGTTCGGCAACGATGGCAGACAGCGGCACCAGCTTCTCGCCGGCATCGCTCAGCGACGAGACGTCGGCATCGACAGGGACCAGATAGTTCTCGCCGCCTGCCTCGATGCCGTGGCCCGAATAATAGATGATGGCGACGTCCGCACCTTCGGCATCTTCGACGAAGCCTTCGAGGTCGCGGCGCAATTTGCGGGCGTCGCGATTGGTGGCGACATCGGTCTCAAAACCGAGCTTGTCGAGCATCTCCTCGATGGCGCGGGCATCATTTTCCGGATTGGGCAATTTGGAGACGTGCTGGTAGTCGGACTGGCCGATGACCAACGCCACGCCTTTCAGCGCCTTCGGTTCTTCAGCAGAAGCGGAGACAAGAGCGCACAGGCACAACAGCAGTGCCGCGGCAATCGCCGCGCACATGCGCCCCGTCGCACCTGCTGTTCGCCCAAAGAGCATCGTCTAGCCCAAAACCCGGCGATATCTTGCGCAGGCGAGATGGCATCATGATGGCCGGCCCATGGCAAGTCCTTGGGCGAGCTGTGTTCTTGTCGTGGGCAATGCCATCAGACGCCGGCTGGCTTTCAGCAGGCGAGTGGGTAGTGTTCTGCATGAGGCGCCGGATGCGGAAATTCCGGAGCCCGACAGTTTTCAGGGAGGTTTGCAATGACGACGGACTACACGCCGAAATTCGACCTGGGGGGTAAGGTGGCGCTCGTCACCGGCGCCTCACGCGGCATCGGCCGCGCCTGTGCGCTGGCCTGCGCCGGCTCCGGCGCCGACATGATTGTCGGCGTGCGTAGCAAGGCCGATGGCGCCGAGCTTGTCGCCGAGATCGAGCGCATCGGCCGGCGGGCGCTGGCCGTGCATATGGATGCGACCGATCTCGCCACTGTGCGGGCTGGTGTCGCGGAGGCGCACGCCGCCTTCGGCCGCATTGACGTTCTGGTCAACAATGTCGGGCTCGGGCCGGAAAACCTGGCAGAGAACGTCACCGAGGACGATTTCGACCTGACGGTCAACGTCAACCTCAAGGGCACCTTCTTCACCACGCAGGCGGTGGCAAAGTTGATGATTGCCCAGAAAGGCGGGCGCATCATCAACATCAGCTCGCAGGCCGGCACGGTGACGCTGAAGGGCGAAGCCATCTACTGTATGAGCAAGGCGGCGATAAACCATCTGACCCGCTGCCTGGCCGCGGAATGGGCGCAGCACGGCATCGCCGTCAACAGCGTGGCGCCGACCTTCATCTGGACCGACGGCACGCGGCCCTCGCTGGCCGAGCCGGAGTTCCACGCGCACGTGCTGGGCCACATCCCGCTCGGCCGCATCGGCGACCCGATCGACGTTGCGGGAACGGTCGTGTTTCTGGCGTCGCCGGCGGCATCGCTGATCACGGGCGCCAACATACTGGTCGATGGGGGCTGGTCGGTGGCGTGAGCGTCCAGTGTCAAAAGCGCGGCCAGCGTGCCGGCCGAAATGGGCGCCATTGGCGAATACGGCCAGACCCACAGGCGGGAAGCGGCTTTCGCGCCGGCGCTATCTCTTCGGCATCGTCGAACGCAGAAGCGTCTGCATATGCACCGGAAGGTCAAGTTCGCCGCGTGCCTCTATCTCCAGGAGATATCGAGCCTTGGCCAGGCGGTCGCCTTCTTCAACCGCGGGATAGGCGCAGATGGCCAGCAAGGCCTTCTCCTCATCCCGGCTCGCTCTTTCGTGGTCGGAGCGGCCAGCGCGCACGTCGCGAACGACCTTGCCGAACGTGACGTAAGCGGCCTGGTGGGTTTCGATCAGCCCCTGCAGGTGACTGGACGATTGCTGTGGCGATGGCTTTGCGACGGCGGCTCTCGCCACAATGGTCGACGTGACAACGGCGCCACCGGATTGAAACAGCAAGGCGCGGCGATTGATCCTGGACGTGACACTATCTCCTCTTCACGCAATGGCAGGCGCAATGTGGTGCGGCGAGCACCATCAACACCGTAACACGGCGGTCTGCGCGTTTTTGTCAGGATGGTGAAATGGCCACGCGTCGCCGAGGCCCTTGGGCCGCTCGTCTCGGCTTGCAATGGCCTCCGGCGCGACGCGCCAGAGGTCGGAAATGCCGGAGGTCGGACATGATCGCACCTCCGCCGGCGGCCTCGCCGGCGCGGTGTTCCTACGTGATCACGATCGTCGCGTTCGGGATCTTGACGCCGTTGCTGCCCGGGAAGGACGCGCCAAGAAACGCCTTCATGTCGTCGATGATGGCGATGACACGCTTTCGGCTGTCGACAAAATTGATGTCGTCGGTGGCGGTTGCAAGCTTCGTCGCCGGGTTGATGCAGCCGATCGAAGACAGGAAGCCGCGGCCCGGATGCATCAGGATCCCGACCCGTTTGCCGGTCGGCAGCAGCAGCAGGCCGGGGCGCTTGAGCGCGGCCGGATTGACGTTCGAGGTATAGCCGATCGTCACATATTTGGGACCGGCTTGCGTGAACAGATTGTAGGTGCCGGCCTCGACACAGCGATTGTTGCCAGCAGTCTTGTTGTCGCCGGGCCCCTTTGTTTCGGCAGTCACGCCGGAGAGACCGGCGACTTTGACGCCGTCGTGAAAGACCTCGTATTTGCCGACTGTTCTGCGCTTCACGCCTCTCGTCTGCTCACCGGTGCGCGTAATTCTCAACTCCCAATTCTTGGCCATTCCACCCTCCCTGTCCCGTTAAGATCGTTGCGCAAGACATCAATAAATTCGATAGCATCGGCAATGATGTTTTGCCGATCGCGATTGCTACACAGAAATGTTTCTTCAACACTGTGAATTTGTTCAATTCAGACCAAGAACTTTTCGGCCGCGCGGACTGAAGCCTATTGTCAAACGGCCGTTGTGAAACCAAGCCAGCCGCCAGTTTTATGGCCCTGATAGGCGCCACGGTCGAATGGCTTTTGCCCCGACGCTGTCGGGCCTTTAATGTTATCCATGGCACGAAGCGAAGCGCTGTATTGTTGCGGGAATAATGTGGATCGCATCTATTTGACCGAAGGTGCAGCCGGGCTGCGGCAGAGCATCGCCGACAGCCTTGCCGGCGACTGGACGGTCCGCCGCACGATGATCGATTTCCTTGCCGGTGCGACATACAGTTTCACCGGCAACGCCATCGTCACCGGTGATGCATTCGCCGAGCGCGGCATCATGCAAACCGGCGCTCATGCCATGCCGGCGAGCAGGACATACCGGCTCGAGTTGCGCGAGCATTCGATCGCGATTCTTCGTGCCGACGGCAGCGACTTCATCGAACTCGAGCCGAAGGCAACCCAGATCGTCCACCATCTTTGCGGCGCCGATGTCTATGTCGGGCGTTTCTTGTTTCGCGGCCCGGACGAATGGGCCGAGGCCTGGCGGGTCAAAGGTCCGCGCAAGAATTACGCGAGCCTCAGCCGGTTTCGTCGCCTTGATGGCGGGGATGTTGGGCGCGCGAAACCTCTTCCAGGTAATTGATAAAGATCCGGACCTTCGCAGGCAGGAATTTCCGGCTGAGATAGATTGCGTAGAGGCTGAAGCCCGTCATGCTCCAGCCCTCCAGGATCGGCACCAGTCGGCCGGTGGCAATATCATCCTCGACGATGAATGCCGGGCCCAGGACGATGGCGAGGCCCTGAACGGCAAGCTCTCGCAGGACATCGCCGTTGTTGGCGCGAACGATTGGATTGATGCGCACCGATGTTGCCTGGCCTTGCCGGTCGACCAGGTTCCAGCTCTCACCCGTCGACAGATAGGAGTAGCTAAGCGTTTGGTGGTGCGTGAGATCGGAAGGCACAGCGGGGCAGCCGTGCCGCTTGAGATAGTCCGGGGAAGCACAAATCACCATGGCGACAGGTGCCAGCCGCCTGGAGATGACATTGGTCGTTGCCGGTTGCAGCCCGATGCGCAGGGCGACGTCGACGCCCTCGGTGGCGAGATCGACCATCCGGTCGGTCAGGTCGACGTCGAGGCGCAGATCCGGGTGGCGGACAATGAAACCCGGCAGCCATTTCGAAAGCGTGATGATGCCGAAGGAAAGCGGCGAGCTGATCCGCAACAGGCCGGACGGTGACGTAGCGCTTTCGCCGGCGATCGCTTCGGCTTCGGCGACATCGCTCAGAATTTGCTGCGCCCGGCCGAAGAACTCCTGACCGGCGTCGGTCATGGACAGGCGGCGCGTCGTGCGGTTCAGCAGCCTTGTGCCGAGATGATCTTCCAGGGCGGCGACATGGCGGGAGACGGCGGCGTTCGAGGTGTCCAGCTTGGCAGCGGCGGCGACGAGGCTTCGTGCCTCCACCACAGCCACGTAGACCTGCATCGCCCGGATCAGATCCATCGCACCATTGTTCCACTTATTGTAACAATCTACTTAATTTATCGCCATTTATCTCGATCTTCAAGTTGAATAACACATCACCCAGGCGCCATTGGTGGCGCCGGTTCAACACTCAGATTGAGAGACGTCATCATGAAAGTCGCGGTTATCGGATCGGGCAATATGGGCTCGTCCTTCGTCAAGCAGCTTGCCAAAGCGGGCCATTCCATCACTGTTTCCAGCCGCAATGCGGCCTCGGCCGAGACCCTTGCCAAGACGTATGGCGCGGCTGCGGTCGACCCAGCCAAACTCGGCGACGCCGAGGTGATCATCCTGGCAACCGGGGCCGGCGACGCCGTTGCCGCCCTCAAGGCCGCCGGCAAGCTCGACGGCAAGATCGTCGTCGACATCACCAACCCGCTGACATCGGACTATATGGGCCTGACCATCGGCCATTCGACGTCGAGCGCCGAGGAAATCGCCGCAGCAGTTCCCGGCGTGCGGCTGGTCAAGGGCTTCAACACGATCTTCGCGCAGCTGCTCGATGCCGGAGCGGCTCTTCCCAACGGCGGCAAGACCACCGTTTTCCTGGCCTCGGACGACGCGGATGCCAAGACCACCGTCACCAAGCTCGCGGCATCCATGGGCTTCTCGGTGGTCGATGCCGGTCCGTTGAAAAACGCCCGCTACCTCGAGCCGCTGGCTGGCCTCAACATCTACCTGGCCTATGGCGCGGGCCTAGGCACGGCGATTTCGCCGACCTTCGTCGCCGCCGCCTGACCCTCACCGCGAACCAGCAGGGAGAACCACCATGAACAACTTCATCGTCAAATCCGCTCTCGCCCTTGCCGTGACCGGCCTTCTCGCCACCGGCGCATTCGCAGATACACTTTGGGAAAACCCGGCTACGCCGGCTCCTGCGCCGGAAGTGCAGGCGCCCGAGGTCGAGAACAACCTCAAGATATTCGATACGCTCGATTTCGACGTGTTCTCGAACCAGAAATGGGATCGCCTGGGCGAAAGCCATTCCAAGGATATCGTGGTGACATGGCCCGACGGCCATGAGACCAAAGGCATCGACAAGCACATTGCGGATCTCAAGACACTGTTCGTGTGGGCGCCCGATACCGCGATCCACGAGCATCCGATCCGCTTCGGCTCGGGAACCTGGACCAGCGCGCAAGGCGTGATGACGGGCACATTCACCAAGCCGATGCCGACGCCCGATGGCGGCTCCATTCAGCCCACCGGCAAACGCTACGCACTCGGCATGGTGACCATCGGCCACTGGAAGGACGGCACGATGGACCACGAATGGCTGTTCTGGGACAACCAGGACCTGATGAACCAGCTTGGTCTCGGGAAGTAGATCACGAGGTCATGATGTCGTAGATCGGGCCGGAAGTGTGCGGCCCCATGCGTCGAGTTCAACGTCTCCCAAGAAACCCCGGCTGTGCCGGGGTTTCGCTTGATGGAAAGCAGACAGGCCTGCCGCCGTTCGGCTCAGCGGTCGGCTTCAATCGTCTGCGCAAGGCAGCACGGCGGCGATCAGGCCATCTTTGCCATTATCTTGGCCATATCCGCCGCGTCGAACGCTCTCAATGTCTGAGTTCTGATGTTGCCCAGCGATGCGATCGATAAGGCTAGTGCGGTCGCAGCAATGTCGTCGTCGGCTTCGGCAATCGCCACAACATCATGTTGACCAAGCGTCCATAACAGGGTGTGAACCTTGATGCCGCTCTTGCTGGCCATCGCCTTGAAGGCCTCAGCACGCTTCGGCGTATCCTTTATGCCCTTGATGCCTTGATCTGTGAAATTTGACAGCAATACGTAATAAGCCATTTGTTCCTCCCATGTGGGAGCGGGCGGGCACTCACGGCGCGTCCGCCGTCTCCCGGAATTATGATACCATGAGTTAGGTGCGCGAACCACTTGGGCAAGGAAGGCGATGCCTTGCAAATCAAGGGCTTCAATGACTTCAAAGAGATAGACTGGTGCTGCGAGAGAGGATTGAACTCTCGACCTCTCCCTTACCAAGGGAGTGCTCTACCACTGAGCTACCGCAGCCGCTGATGGCGGGGCTTCTGCCATATCGAACCGGTAAGCGCAAGGCATCTGTGAAAGGCTTTTGCCGGACAAGTTTCGCTGACATCGCGGCTCCACAGTGCTAGCTATCCCCTTGGAACGGCAGACCCACCAGTCGCGGGGGGGCGGGACGATGAACGACAAGACAATTCCACCGAAAAAGGCCGATCCGGCAAAAAAAGGCGGCACGGACCGCAAAGACCGGCTGGCCGAGCAGTTGCGCGCCAATCTCATGAAGCGCAAGGCGCAGGCGCGGTCGCGGCGCAACGGTGACCCTGACCAGCGGCCTGAAGGCCTGGCGGCTGCTGAAAAAATGCACAAGGACTGACCGAAAGCAGCCACACTGGCCCTCCACCTTGGCCAAAGGGGCAAGAAATCCTATTTCTTGAACCAAGCCGGCCAATGGTCTAGACGGGCCGATACGCAAACGGACGAAAACCGGCCTTTCGGGCCGAGGGGACATTCTCTCATGGATCGCATCAGAATTGTCGGCGGCAACAAGCTCGCCGGAAGCATTCCGATTTCGGGCGCGAAAAACGCAGCCCTGCCGCTGATGATCGCATCGCTGCTCACCGACGACACGCTGACGCTGGAAAACGTGCCGCATCTGGCCGATGTCGAGCAGCTGATCCGCATCCTGGGCAATCACGGCGTCGACTATTCGGTCAACGGCCGCCGCGAAAAGCAGAATGAGGGCTATTCGCGCACCATCAATTTCTCGGCCCGCAACATTGTCGACACGACCGCGCCTTACGAGCTGGTGTCGAAGATGCGGGCGTCGTTCTGGGTGATCGGCCCGCTGCTGGCCCGCATGGGCGAAGCAAAAGTGTCGCTTCCCGGCGGTTGCGCCATCGGCACGCGGCCGGTCGATCTGTTCCTCGAAGGCCTGCAGGCACTGGGCGCCGACATCGATGTCGACACCGGCTATGTGCTGGCCAAGACCAGGAATGGCCGCCTTGTCGGCAACCGCTATGTCTTCCCGAAAGTCTCGGTCGGCGCCACCCATGTCTTGATGATGGCGGCGTCGCTCGCCAAGGGCGAGACGGTGCTGGAGAACGCCGCCTGCGAGCCCGAAATCGTCAACCTTGCCGAATGCCTCAACGCGATGGGCGCCAAGATCTCCGGCGCCGGCACGCCAACCATCACCATCGATGGTGTCGAATCGCTGTCGGGCGCGCGCGTGCGCGTTATTCCCGACCGCATCGAGACCGGCACCTACGCCATGGCTGTCGCCATGACCGGCGGCGACGTGGTGCTGGAAGGCGCTCGCCCCGAGCTGCTGCAGACCGCGCTCGACGTCATTGCCCAGACCGGCGCCGAGATCACCCCGACCAATTCCGGCATTCGCGTGCGCCGCAACGGCGCCGGCATTGCGCCGGTCGACGTGACGACGGCGCCCTTCCCGGCTTTCCCCACCGACCTGCAGGCGCAGTTCATGGGCCTGATGACCATGGCCAAGGGCAAGTCGCGCATCACCGAGACCATTTTTGAAAACCGCTTCATGCACGTGCAGGAACTGGCCCGGCTTGGCGCCCACATCACGCTTTCCGGCCAGACGGCGATCGTCGACGGCGTCGCCAAGCTGAAGGGCGCGCCTGTCATGGCGACCGACCTGCGCGCCTCGGTGTCGCTGGTCATCGCCGGCCTCGCGGCCGAAGGCGAGACCACGGTCAACCGCGTCTACCACCTCGACCGCGGTTTTGAGCGGCTGGAAGAAAAGCTGTCCAACTGCGGTGCGGTGATCGAGCGGATTTCGGCTTAAGGATTGCTTCTGTGGTGACGGCTAATCTCCCCCCTTGCGGGGGAGATGTCCGGCAGGACAGAGGGGGGTGCTGTCCCGCCGGCCTGTCGCCAGTCGGTGCAGCGCCCTCGCGCGAGTTTCCCTGCGGAACAGGCTGACTCGAAACGTTGGCGGTCCTTCCCACCCCCCTCTGCCCTGCCGGGCATCTCCCCCGCAAGGGGGGAGATCGCAGCTTCGCCAACGGTTGCACGGATCGCCAAGACCGCCTAACAGAAGGCTTCAAACCAACCTCAGGCACAAAATCCGCATGGCAGCCCTCAAACTCATCGCGCTCGACGACCAGGATCTGAGCATTGTCTCGGCCCATGTCCAGGACGCCGTGATGAAGGTCTCGGACCTCGAATATTTGCCTTCGGCCAAGCGTTTTTTGCTGACCATGAACCGCTTCGTCTGGGAGGCGAACTCCGGGCTGTTCAGCCAGCACAATGAGCGGCGCCAGGCGGTGTTGCATTTCGACCGCGTGCTCGGCGCCAAGACCAACGGCATCGCCCGCGACAGGCCGGCCGAGGTGCTGTCGCTCTTGGCAATCAGCTTTGTCGAGATCAGCAAGCCGGCCGGCATCGTCGAGCTGGTCTTCTCCGGCGGCGGCACGATCATGCTCGACGTCGAGTGCATCGAGGCGCGGCTTGCCGACATAGGCGGCGCCTGGGAAGCTACGTCGCGTCCGGTGCACAGGGGCTAGACGCTGCCGATGGCCATCACGCTCCGCCAGTCCGATGCCGGTTTCGAGCAGCGCTTCGCCGCCTTCCTGACCACCAAGCGGGAAGTCTCGGAGGACGTCGACACCGCCGTGCGCGCCATCATTGCGCGGGTGCGCGCCGAAGGCGACGCGGCACTGATCGACTATACGCTGAAATTCGACAAGGCCGATTTGAGCCAGCTCGGCATCGCCGTCTCCAGGGATGATATCGCAAGGGCTTATGAAACGGCCGATCCGCAGACGGTCGAGGCGCTGAAATTCGCTCGTGACCGCATCCGATCCCATCACGAACGGCAAATGCCCAAGGACGATCGCTATACCGATGCGGCCGGGGTCGAGCTGGGATCACGCTGGACGGCGATCGAGGCGGTCGGGCTCTATGTGCCGGGCGGCACGGCAAGCTATCCAAGCTCGGTGCTGATGAACGCGGTGCCGGCCAGGGTGGCCGGCGTCGAGCGCATCGTCATCGTGGTGCCGGCGCCGGGCGGCATCATCAACCCGCTGGTTCTGGTGGCGGCCGACATGGCTGGCGTCTCGGAAATCTACCGTGTCGGCGGCGCACAGGCGATCGCAGCGCTTGCCCATGGCACCGAAACAATAAAGCCGGTCGCCAAGATCGTCGGGCCAGGCAATGCCTATGTTGCCGCGGCCAAGCGCCAGGTGTTCGGCACGGTCGGCATCGACATGATCGCCGGCCCGTCGGAAGTGCTGGTGGTGGCCGACGGCAGCAACGATCCCGACTGGATCGCCGCCGACTTGCTTGCCCAGGCCGAGCATGACGTGTCGGCGCAGTCGATCCTGATCACCGACGATCCCGCGTTTGGCAAAGCCGTCGAACAGGCGGTCGAGCGGCAGTTGCAGAGCTTGCCTCGTGCTGAGACGGCTGCAGCCAGCTGGCGCGATTTCGGTGCGGTGATCCTGGTGGACACAATCGACGCCTCGCTGCCGCTGGTCGACCGCATCGCGGCCGAGCATGTCGAGTTGGCAATCGACGACGCCGAGGGTTTCCTGGCCAGGATGCGCAATGCAGGCGCGGTGTTTCTAGGACGCCATACGCCCGAAGTCATCGGCGACTATGTCGGCGGCTCCAACCATGTGCTGCCGACGGCGCGCTCCGCGCGTTTCTCGTCGGGCCTGTCGGTGCTCGATTTCGTCAAGCGCACCTCGATCCTGAAGCTCGGGCCGGAGCAGCTGAGAGCACTTGCGCCGGCGGCGATCGCGCTGGCCAAGGCGGAAGGGCTCGACGCGCATGGTCGCTCCGTCGCCATCCGGCTGAACATGTAGGCGGCGATGGCGGACGGCGATCCAACCCGCGCAAGACTGATCGACGTCGAACTCGACGAATCGATCGGCCGTTCGACGCCCGACGTCGAACATGAGCGCGCGGTGGCGATCTTCGACCTGATCGAGGAAAACAGTTTTCAGCCGGTCAATGATGACGGCATTGGGCCCTACCGGCTCAAGCTGTCGCTGGCCGAATCCCGGCTGGTGTTTGCGGTCGCCCGCGAGGATGGCGCGGCCGTCGTCACCCACATCCTGTCGCTGACGCCGCTCAGGCGCATCGTCAAGGACTACTATCTGATCTGCGAAAGCTACTACGACGCCATCCGCTCCTCGACGCCGAGCCATATCGAGGCGATCGACATGGGCCGGCGCGGCCTGCACAATGAAGGCTCGCAGACGCTGATGGACCGGCTGGCCGGCAAGATCGACATTGACTTCGACACGGCGCGACGGCTGTTCACGCTGGTCTGCGTGCTGCACTGGCGGGGTTAGATCGGGATGACGCTTCGTTGAATCGCCATCCCGATCTGACTCTTTGTGGGAGCATGATCTCAGGACAAAACTATTTTCGTTTTGTCCGAGCAAACCGGTTTCCACTTTGCGGGATCATGCTCTAGTGGCTTCGGCGCCGCATTCGATCCTGTTTTTGTGCGGTATGAACGCCGTGCGCTCGCCGATGGCCGAACAACTGGCGCGGCGCATGCTGCCGCCGGCCACCTTCGTCGCCTCGGCCGGCGTGCACAAAGGCGAGCGCGACCCGTTCGTCGATGCGGTGCTGGCCGAAGAAGGGCTGACGCTGGGCGAGCGCCAGCCGCGCGCCATGGACGATCTCGAGGACGACTATTTCGACCTGATCGTCACGCTGGCGCCCGAAGCCCACCATGCCGCGCTCGAACTCACCCGCTCGCTTGCCGTCGAGGTCGAATACTGGCCGATGCCCGACCCGACCAACGCCGGCGGCCGGCGCGAGCAGATCATGGCCAGCTATCGCGACGTGCGCGAACGGCTGAAAGCGCGGATATCGAGACGTTTTTTGCTTCCAGAAGCAAAAAACGCGGCGGATTAATGCATGTCGCTCAAATGTGGTCTCGGTTTTGAGACAACGACATGCATAAACAAAAGCTTAGATCGCGTCGCATATGACGCGATCTAAGCGTGTTCACAAGCGCACGATTATCATATAGGTTCCGCCGAAATTCCGGCCTGGGCGCTCCAGGACGCCGGAACTGCAATCCAAGCAAAGGTATCGAATGCCGAAGGAAGAAGTCCTCGAGTTTCCGGGTATCGTGACGGAATTGTTGCCCAACGCGATGTTCCGGGTGAAGCTCGAAAACGAACACGAGATCATCGCCCATACGGCCGGCCGCATGCGCAAGAACCGCATCCGCGTTTTGACCGGCGACAAGGTCCTGGTCGAGATGACGCCCTATGACCTGACCAAGGGCCGCATCACCTACCGTTTCAAGTAACAGCCTGCCGGAACCAGAGATGAGCAGTTTGCAGAAGCTGGTGCTTGCCTCGGGTTCGCCGCGCCGGATCGAGCTGTTGCAGCAGGCCGGCATCGAGCCCGATCGCATCTTGCCGGCCGATGTCGACGAGACGCCGCTGCGCGCCGAACATCCGCGCTCGCTGGCCAAGCGGCTGTCGAAGGAAAAAGCCGAGAAGGCGTTCGCCTCGTTGAAGAGCGAGGAAGACTATGCGCCGGGCTTCGTGCTGGCCGCCGACACGGTGGTTGCCGTCGGGCGCCGCATCCTGCCCAAGGCCGAGACGCTGGACGACGCCGCAAATTGCCTTGGGCTCCTGTCCGGCCGTTCG
Organism: Mesorhizobium sp. P2_E7; assembly: GCF_056403855.1. NCBI lineage: Bacteria > Pseudomonadati > Pseudomonadota > Alphaproteobacteria > Hyphomicrobiales > Phyllobacteriaceae > Mesorhizobium > Mesorhizobium sp. P2_E7. Next base: position 197,598 of record NZ_JBFUER010000002.1, read on the forward strand.
CACCGGGTCTATTCCGGCATCTGCCTGATCACACCGGGCGGCAAACTGCGCCAAAGGCTGGTGGAGAGCCGGGTTCGCTTCAAGCGGCTGCCGCGCGAGGAGATCGACGCCTATGTCGCCTCGGGCGAATGGCGTGGCAAGGCCGGCGGCTATGCCGTACAGGGTCTCGCCGGCTCCTTCGTCGTCAAGCTGGTCGGCTCCTACACCAACATCGTCGGCCTGCCGCTCTACGAGACGGTGGCGCTGCTTTCGGGCGAAGGCTTCAAGATCCACACCAACTGGCACACCGCGCGGCCATGAGCCTGGACGACAAGGTCACGCCGCTGCGCCCGAAGCGCCCCTGCCCCGAATGCGGCAAGCCATCGGCGCGCGAGACCTATCCCTTCTGCTCGAAGCGCTGCAAGGACATCGACCTCAACCGCTGGCTGAAAGGCGCCTATGTCATCACCGCAAGGGATGACGAGGACGACAGCGACGAGCCGAAATAGGGATTTGGGCGGCGGCATTGCGGCCGGCAGGCGGATGCAGGGCGGCTCCGACCGCGACAATTTCACTTTGCCGACCGGCGCAATTGCTGCTTTGCCGACGCCGATCGAACCCCGTCACGTATCCGCGACAATTGCCCCGGAAAATCGGTGCTTAGGCGCTGGACAGGCCGGATTCCCGTGCTATAACCCACCCGCTTTCAAGGGGCGCCCACGGCGCGTTCCTGAAATCCGGCTAGCGATATCTCGTTTGCCGGCGAGGCCCAGATAGCTCAGTTGGTAGAGCAGCGGACTGAAAATCCGCGTGTCGGTGGTTCGAATCCGCCTCTGGGCACCATCACCTCTTCCCGACAGTCCCTTTTGCCGAAGCTTATACGCTTCTGTCGCTGCAAATCTCTGAAATTGCTGATCTTTTCGTAGACAACGGCGCAGTAAGGCGCGTTTCAGAGAGATCTGCGAGTACTCTCGTATGGTCTAGCGAACCTGAGGACGATGAACGAGATTAATTCCTGGCTTAGGAATATAGCAGCATTTCGAATTTCGGGAGTATCGAACAGAACTCGGACTTGGCGCAGCTCCATCCGGTTACGAATTCACGTCACGCATTATTTCACGCTTGCGCATCGGTTCGGGTGCCTTACATGAGCCGGTGATGCCGGTGTGCTGGCGAAATACCCAGCTGAATTGCACGGAATTGCCGCAGCGATAGGCGATCTATCACATATGGTCACGCGGAATGCGGGAATTGCGCTCGCGCTCGAACACCTTGCGGCCGTCATCCAGTGCTTCGATTCGTTGCGAAACCACCCATTCGCTCGCGGTGCAGGAGAGATGCGTGGTGCAATGGCTCTGCGTTCGCCAGCCTTCCCGCTCGGCAAAGCACGTCCAGCGGATCTCCGCCGTCAGCGACAGCGGGTCATCGGGCGCTATCGACCATACCTCCTGCCCGATGTCGCGCGTGCACAAGCCGTTGCCCGGATGGCGGCTGAGACCTGTATCCTCGTGCACCCGATAGAGCGTCACGCCATTTTGCAGATCGCGTTCGACAGAGCGGCCCGACGATCCGTCTGTCAGGACTTCGTAACGGGGCAGAGGATCGGGATTGGATGGCTGCGGGATTTCGACCCTGCGATGCTCGCCAAGCAGCGGCAGTTCCAATCGCAGAGTGGCAAGGTCGATCGTCAGCGTTGCGTCGCAGGGCTGGGGCAGGATCGTCGGCCAATAGGCGCTCGACAAGGACAGACGCAAACGGTGGCCGGGCGCAAAACGGTAGCCGCACGCATCGAGCATCAACTCAATCTCGACCGTCTCGCTCGGTCTCAGAGGCTGCGGGGCGGCATTGCCGCTGCGATGCGCTAGATTGAGCACGCCGTAGCTGACGCGCGTCGCCACACCGTCGGGATGGACGTCGACGAGCCTGACGGCAAGGTTGGCAAAGTTGACATCACTGGAAAGCGACAGCTTTGCGAGCGGCTGGCCAAACACGACGCATTCCTCGGCAAGGACGGCACTCTCGAAGGTGAGCGATCCAGCATCGTCAACACGCTGGTCGCCGGCCATTTCCGAATCCGGCCTGCGCGGAAAGAACTCTCCCGCAGCGGTGCCCGTATCCTGAGGAGAGTGCAGAAGGGCTTTCCCTTCAGCATGCGATGAATTGCACCGAGCGAGCCTGCCCGAAGCGTCCAAGGTAAGGGCGAGGGTGTCGGGAACGTCCCATCTGTCCATGGCAACCCAATAGCCCGGGTCGGCCTCGCGCCGGCGGCCGGATCGCGGCCCGTCCAGGATATAGGCACGCAGCCTCGGCGTATGCTCCACCTTGTTGTCTTCTGCGCACAGCCAATGCCGCCACCATGAAATTGCCTCGGCATGAAAATCGACGCGGGGCTTCGGATAGGCGAAATGCGGATACTTGTGAACCCATGGACCGATCAGGCCCCAGGCCATTTCCGGCATCCCGGCGACCGCCTTCAAGGGCGTGTTGCGGTAGCCGTCGGCCCATCCAGCAATCACCAGTGCGGGAACGGAAAAACCGTCAAAGTCCTCGCAGATCGAACCGTGACGCCAGAAGTCGTCGCGGCGTTGGTGGGACAGCCACTCCTCCATAAAGAACGGCTCGCCTTCCAGGCGCTCGAGCCACATGTCGCGCCAGCGTTCTCCGACGAGATCGGGATCGGGGGACCGCGACTGGAAGGCAGTCATCGTCGCCGCGCATGACAGTTGCGCCGACAGATGCGCGCCATTCTTGTAGTGGATGTCGTCATTGTAGCGGTCGACGGTGGACGACAGAGAAATCACGGCCTTGAGAGCTGGTGGTTTGAGAGCCGCGACCTGAAGCGCATTGAACCCGCCCCAGGAAATTCCCATCATGCCGACATTGCCGTTCGACCAGTCCTGCGCAGCGATCCATTCGATAACCTCGACGGCATCGGCAAGCTCGCGCGCGGTATATTCGCCATCGATCACGCCGTCGGATTCTCCGCAACCGCGAATGTCGACACGCACGCCGGCGATGCCGGCCGCCGCGAAGACCGGATAGGTGGACTCGTCACGCGCGGCGGTGCCGTTGCGTTTGCGATAAGGCAGGAATTCGAGCACCGCCGGCACCCCGCCAGGAACCGTTTCGGGCATCCAGATGCGCGCGGCGAGTCGGGTGTCGTCTTTCAGGACGATCCACTCATTTTCAATGACACGGAAATTCCTGTTCGTCATGCGATCAACCACAAAAGCTCCACGCGGTGGCAAGCACACTATCCCGCCGCCGGAAAGGCACGATCATTTCCCGGTTCAAGCCTCCAGCCAGACCCGGCTGGCGATGCGGCCATTGGAAAAGTCATTGCCAATATCGGGAACAAAACCCTTGAGATGGCTCGTGCAGGCGTTGATGAAGTCGTTGAACACCGGCAGTATCAGGCCGCCCTCATCTCGCACCATCAGCGCCATGTCACGGTAAAGTACGCGCCGCTTGGTCTCATCCAGTTCACCGCGCGCCTGCACCACCATCTTGTCGAAGTCGGGCCGCTTGAAGCGGGTGTCGTTCCACTCCGCGTTGGAAACGTAGGAAGTGGAATAGCGGGCATCCTGCGTCGGACGACCACCCCAAAAGGAGGTGCAGAACGGCTTGACGTTCCAGACTTCCGACCAGTAGCCGTCACTCGGCTCGCGCTGCACATTGATCTTGATCCCGGCCTTTTCCGCGCTCAATTGGAAAAGCTGGGCCGCATCGACTGCGCCGGGGAACGCCGCTTCCGAGGTGCGCAGCAGAATTGGATTTTGAAGGCCGGACTTCTTGAAGTGGAATGCAGCCTTGTCGGGATCGTAATTGCGCTGCTCTATATCGGCAGGCGCGAGCGCATAGTTGGCGTTGATCGGGTAATCATTGCCAATGGTGCCGAACCCGCCCAGAACCCCCTTGAGGATAGCCTCGCGGTCTATCGCATATTTGAGCGCCAGACGCAGATCATTGTTGTCGAAGGGCGCGGTATCGCAATGCATCAGGAAGGAATAGAAACCCTTGCCGGAGGTGCGCAGGATCTCCACGCCCGGAACCCGCTTCAGCAACGGCACGATCTTGGGTTCGACGGTGCTGATAAAATCGACCTGACCGGACCGCAAGGCGCTGGTCCGCGCAGTCAGGTCGTTCATCACGGTAATAAGGACGCTGTCGACGTAACCCCGGTCCTGGCGCCAGTCGTCGGTGTTTTTTTCGAAAGCAGCGCGAATGCCCGGCTCGAATGCAGCCAGCTTGTAGGGACCGGTGCCGATCGCTGCCGCAGGTTTTTCCACGCCGCCGCCCGGCTGGATCTGAAGATGATAATCCGTAAATATCAGCGGCAAGTCAGCATTGGCCTCCCTCAGCGTCACCACCATGTCGCCCGACCGTTCCTCGATGCGGTCTATCCCGGACAGCAGGCCGAGTGCGCCCGATTGCGATTTCTTCCCGGCGTGGCGACGCAACGTCTCGACTGCATCGCTAACAGTAAATGCCTTGCCATCGTGGAAACGAACGTCGTTGCGTATCTTGAAGGTCCACTCCTTGGCGTCGGCCGACGGGGACCAGGATTCGGCCAGCGAGGGAACCGCCGCGCCCGTCTTGGGATCGGATTCGACCAGTGTATCGCCCCAGCAATGCGCGATCACAAAATTGACGCTGGCGGACGCCAGGGCCGGGTCGAGCGTGTCGGCGGAGGCGCCGCCATCGAGCCCCAGCCGCAACTGTCCGCCGCGCACTGGCGTTTGCGCCGCGGCCGGTGACGCCAGCGAGCCTGCCGCTGCGACAAGGCCTAGAGTCACCCCCGCTTGAAGAAGATCACGGCGTGAGAGACTCGATAACCTGCTGGAAGCGCTCATTGGGTTCCCCTTTTGGACTGAAGCCTTGTGGCCGATACTAGGCAGAGCCCGCGGCAACGCAATTTCGTCGCTTGAAGCGTTTTTAAGCGAGTTTATACTGTCGCCATGAGCAAGCCATGGGCCAATTTCAGCAGCAACCTGAAACTCGCCAGCAGCACGCACAGATCGGTATCCGATCTATGCCGCACCATCGGTATCAACCGGCAGCAGTTCAATCGCTACCTCAATGCAGGAACCCTTCCTTCCGCCCATAATCTCCTGACGATCGCGGCAGCCTTTGGCCTCGAACCAGCCGATTTCGACCTTCCTCCGGGCGTGTTCCGCAGCAAATTGGGCGAGCGGCGCCGACACGCCGACCTTACAGGCCCGCTAGCCGATGCTTTCCCGGGCGACCTGCATGCACTCGAACCCTACCTCGGATTCTACCAAGCGTGGCACACATCGCTGTCCTGGCCTGGTCGGATCGTCTGCGCCTGCGCTCACCTGCGAGAAAATGGCGGACAAGTTCTGGTTTCGACGCTTGAGCGAATCGAAGATACCGAAAACGGCATCTTGCAGCGTTCACGGTACGTCGGGCTTGCGGCGTATCGCCACGAGCGCATTTTCCTGACGGAACTGACGCGCGGCGAGGCCCCAACCTTTGGACAGACGATCCTCATGCCGTTCGAAACGTACCAGCGGCGTTACCTGCGGGGCGTCACTATGGGCATATCGTGGCGAGCCAACAATCTGCCCTACGCCACCCGCACTGTCTGGCATTATCTGGGGAAACGCGTCAACAAGAGAAGTCTTATATCGCGTTGCGGCATCTATGCGCCCAAATCCGCAGCGCTACCCCCAGCCGTGCTGTCTTTCCTGACCGAGGTCCAGCCGGTTGCCGCCGCGCCCTCGCAGGCATCAAGGGGCTCTGTGGGCATTACTGCACTAATACCCGCTAAAGGAAATTGACTTGTTTGGATTGAATTGAAGGCATTGAGCCGGGAGGCTTCGTCGATCTCAGCGCCAACGCACCGGTGGTGCATGGCATTGACGTGTCCAAATATCAGGATGAGGCAAGTTTCTCGGCGCGCACTGTCTCCACGCCCAGCGAGCCTGCCGGAAGCGGCTGCAGCAGTTCGCCTTCGGACTTCGTCAGATTGAGCCAGGCGGACCAGTTCTCTGGCTGGAGCACCACGACCTGGCGATTGTGATAGGGCGCGATATCCGGTCCAGGCTCGGTCGTCAGCATGGTGAAAGTTGGTGGCTTGTTGCCGGCGGCTTCACGCCAGAGCCCTGCGATGGCCATGAACGGAGAGCCGTTGAGGGTGAAGCGATGCTTCGCCTTCGGATATTTGGTGCCGGTGAACTCGAAGAAGGCGGACGCCGGAACGAGGCAGCGTTTGCTGCTTGCGAATTGCCGGCCCTCGGAGCGGAAGTTGAACACTGGTCCGCCTTTTGGTCCGGCCGGTGGAAATCCGAACGTCATCGACGTGAGTTCAACAACGCCGGTGTCGTCGGCGGCGCGCATGATCGGGGCCGGATCGTTGATGTGGATGTCGTCCGCCTGCGGCAGGTCAAGTTCGGTTTGGTGGGTCGGGATCTCGAGTGCCAACGACTCCAGCATCCGGCAATATTCAGCCCAGAGAATATGCTGCTCATAATCGTTGCACATGGAAGGCTCCAGGCCGGGGTGGCAGTCTACGGCAAATGAAGAGGCTATGAAAAGTGGTGGGCGCTCAACCCTGACGGTCACGCTCAACCAGGATATCGGCCTCTATCGCCGCATTGACGAAGGCGGCGCGGGCGTAGTGCGCCTCTTTCAGGCCTTCGAGAACGCCAAGGCAGGCTTTGCGGGCGGCAACATGGTACCGGCCCGTCTTCACGGGCCAGCGGTTCATGAGGATGTCGGCGGCCTGGGCGACACGCTCCACCTTGTAGATGGTGTTTTTGGACCTGCCGAGCGCGACGCGAACCGGCTCATCGAAATGCTGGTCTTGCATGCTTTTCCTCCCGAATGTGACCTCGAGTCAATTCGGGGGAGCCAGTTCGGTTCCACCGGGTCCCGCGGGCCGAAATCACTTTGCGCGCATCGGCCGTTTGGCGGATTTGATTTGCTTGGTGATCCCCGCTTCCTAGGGCAAACTACCTGCCGGGGCTGCAGGAGGAGAAATGAGAGCACGCGCAGCTACGATCGGCGATCTCGAAGGTGTTTTCCGGGATTTGTCCAGGCGGATGTCGGACGAGTATGTGGCGGCCGGCAAGGACAGCAAGGCCGCCTACGACAATCTGATGATGAATTTGAAGGAAGGCCGCGCGCACGCGCTGGTCGAGGGCGACAAGACGGTGGCGATCATCGCCTGGCATGAGAACAGCGACGCCGCCGACACGCTGTTTGCCGCGCAGGATGGTTTTTTCAGCGCCGCGACGGTCCGCTTCTGTCGTCATCACATCCGCCATATCCAGGCGCTCGCCGGCAACCTTCCCATCCACTCGCGCAGCTGGCTGCAGCGGGCCGACGTCGCCAAATGGTTCCGCGTCATCGGTTATGTCGAAAGCGGCCAGGAGAACGGCGCCACTGTGTTCGAATTGCCGCCGGACCGGGCAGCGCAATCGGTGCGTGCCGCATAGGCTGCGCACCCAGGGATGCCGTCACGAAAACCGCTCACTGGAATTGCTCTGGGGCTACTGCCCCAGAATGATCCCGGAGGCGACAATCTGGGCCGTCACGCTGGTGAGCCTGCCTTGCTTCACGAGCGTCGGTCTTTCATAGATTTTCTTCATGGCGGTGCCTTTCGCGACAGATCGCTCGCCGGCAACAACGTCTTTCGCGAAGCCGCGTTCCATGACGGGCCGTTGAGCCGGACGCCCGGACACATCGCTTTTGACCTTTCGCTCCGGCGAACCCTTGGTGTTTGTGCAGCGGCATGTTGCGCCACCATCGCGCCGTGTGGCATCTGTCGCTGCCGCTCATTGTGATGCAAAAAGGATTATGGCGCAGTCGCCCAACAATGCCCGACAACCGGCCCCGGGAGCAGGCGTCAGCCTGAACCGGGCGCTTTCCAAGCTTGGCCTGTGTTCGCGCAAGCAGGCCGAACTGTTGATCGCCGAGGGGCGCGTGCGTGTCGGCGGCAAGGTGGCGCGCGATCCGTCGCTGCGCGTCGACCTCAACCGTGATCGCATCAGCGTCGATGGCGAGAATGTCGTTGCCGAGGCCAAGGTCTACCTGATGGTCAACAAGCCGCGCGGGCTGGTCACCACCCGCGACGACCCGCAGCGGCGCGGTACCGTCTATGACTGCCTTGCCGGACTCGACCTGCCTTTCGTGTCGCCGGTCGGGCGCCTCGACAAGGCCAGCGAAGGCCTGTTGCTGATGACCAACGATACGCGCTGGGCGAATGGCCTGCTTGATCCGGCATCACATGTCGCCAAGACCTATCACGTACAGATCGGTGCTGCGCCCGACGCGGCGATGCTGGCGCGGTTTCGCGACGGCGCTGATGTCGATGGCGAGTTGCTGACAGCGCAATCGATCGAGATGCTGCGCAGCGGCGGCCGCACCGCGTGGCTGGAAATCGTGCTCGACGAGGGCCGCAACCGCCAGATCCGCCGCCTGCTCGGCGCCTTCGATATCGAGGTGCTGCGGCTGGTCAGGGTGGCCATCGGCGGCTTGCTGCTAGGCGAGCTCGCCAAGGGTCAGGCACGGCATCTGACGGGAGAGGAACTGGCGCTGCTGGCGGCTACAGACGTGCGGTAGCCCCCTCACCCGGATTGCCAACCGAATTGCGAAGGGCAATTCGGGGCAATCCGACCTCTCCCTGATGGGAGAGGAGGTGGCAACCGCCGGCGCTCTCCTCTTCTCCCCAACGGGGAGAAGGTGGCCGCGAAGCGGCCGGATGAGGGGGCTTTGGCTCTGCCGGAAAGAAGAAAGCTACTTCTGGTTCCACCTGCGCAGGACTGGCTCGCTCAAATCGTGCTCGTAGCCGAGGATGCTGATGCTGGCGGTGTCGAGTACGAAGTGCGCGCCGCCCTCAGGCGGCAGGCCGAGCCAGCGTGCTGCCAGTACCCTGAGGAAATGCGAGCTCGAAAACACCAGCACGCTGCCCTCGATGGCGCGCAGCCCGGCGATGATTTTGTCGGCCCTGGCGCCGACATCGGCGGCAGACTCGCCGCCGGGACAGCCGTCGCGGAACAATTGCCAGCCGGGGCGTTCGGCCAGAATCTCTTTGGTCTTCACGCCCTCATAGGTGCCGTAGTCCCATTCCTGCAGGTCGTCCTTCTTCACGGCGGAAGCGCCGAAGCCGGCCAGCGTGCAGGTGTTGAAGGCGCGCTGCGACGGGCTCGACCATACAGCCTTGAAGGACAGGCCCTTGAGCCGGTCGGCTACGCCGCGGGCGGCGGCCTCGCCCGCCGCCGTCAGCGGTATGTCGGTGCGGCCGGTGTGCTTGCCCGACGCGCTCCATTCGGTCTCGCCGTGACGGACCAGATAGATTTCGGGATACGGACTGCTCATGCACCGGCCTTTCAGGTTTGGAGAAACACCCACACCCTAGCCGGGAAGGCGTAGCCTGCACCAGTCGCGCCGAGCACCAGCTGTGACGAAACAAAGCCGCAACCGGCGAACCGGCTGCGGCCTTGAGGTCGCACGCCTTGGGAGATCAGGCGGCCTGGAGGTCGCCCGACAGGGCGAGGTCAGCTTCCTCGGACAATGTGCCGGCCATGGCGGCGGCGAACTTGGTCTGGTCAAGCTCACCTTCCCAGCGGGCAACGACGATGGTCGCCACCGCATTGCCGACGAAGTTGGTGAGCGCCCGGCATTCCGACATGAAGCGGTCGACGCCGAGGATCAGCGCCATGCCGGCGACCGGCACCGTAGGCACCACCGAGAGCGTTGCGGCCAGCGTGATGAAGCCGGCGCCGGTGATACCGGCGGCACCCTTGGAGCTCAGCATGGCGACAGCCAGCAACAGGATCTGGTCGCCATAGGTGAGCGGCGTGTCGGTCGCCTGGGCGATGAACAGGGCAGCCAGCGTCATGTAGATGTTGGTGCCGTCGAGGTTGAAGGAGTAGCCGGTCGGAATGACCAGGCCGACCACCGAACGGTTGCAGCCGGCGCGCTCCATCTTGGCCATCAGGCCGGGAAGAGCGGCTTCCGACGACGAGGTGCCGAGAACGAGCAGCAACTCTTCCTTGATGTAGCGGATCAAGGCGAGGATCGAGAAGCCGTTGTACCAGGCGACAGCGCCAAGGACGACCAGCACGAAGAGCAGCGACGTCAGGTAGAAAGTGCCGATCAGAAAGGCGAGGTTGGCGATGGCGCCGATGCCGTATTTGCCGACGGTGAAAGCCATGGCGCCGAAGGCGCCGATGGGAGCGGCCTTCATCAGGATGGCGACCAGGCGGAAGATCGGCGAGGTCAGCGCCTGCAGAAAATCGACGACCGGGCGGCCGCGGTCACCAACCAGAGCGAGCGAGATGCCGAACAGCACCGAGAAGAACAGCACCTGCAGGATGTCGCCCTGCGCAAAGGCGCCGGTGATGGTGTCGGGGATGATGTTGAGGAGGAAGCCGACGATGGTGGTGTCATGCGCCTTCTCGGTGAAGGTCGCGACCTTCGAGGGGTCGAGCGTCGCGGCATTGATGTGCATGCCCGCGCCCGGCTGGACGACGTTGGAAACGACCAGGCCGACAATCAGCGCCAGGGTCGAGAACACCAGGAAATAGATCATCGCCTTGCCGGCGACGCGGCCGACCTTTTTCAGGTCGGAGACCCCGGCAATGCCGGTCGTCACCGTCAGGAAGATGACCGGCGCGATCACCATCTTGACCAGCTTGATGAAGGCATCGCCGAGCGGCTTCAGCGAAGCGCCGAGCTCGGGATAGAAATGACCGAGCAGAACGCCGGCGGCGATCGCCGTCAGGACCTGCACGTAAAGATGCCGGTAAAAGGGTACCTTGCCGCGCGGTTCGGCGGCAGCGAATGCTGGCTGCATGACGTCCTCCATGGCGCCCCGATCGAAAGCTCGACCTCCCGGGGCAAGTTGTTTTGACCTCCAGCAGCCTCGCGACTGCTGAGCAGGTCACTGCAACTGCCGTGCCAGACTGAGCGGCAAGCCAAACACCATTGATTTTGTTGACTATTTTTCGACACTGAGCTCGACAGCGTCTGAGCGGAAGTGCGGACATCCGCATGAGCGAATTGTGTTTTGTGCGAAATCATGCACAAATAGGCGATGCTGCAACGTCCTGCCGCGGTCCTGTCGCCGACGCCCGAGCAACTCGGCAAACGTGCGCGCCATGCCTGGCTGCTGTTTGCGACAATAGCGCTCGTGATCGTGGCGACGGCGCTTACCGGCGCCGGCCTCTATGCGCGCCGTGCCGAGGTCGCAACGCTGGCGGCGCAAGGCCGCACCGATGCCAATCTGAAGGTGGCGCTGCTGCGCGCGGTTCTGGAAAGCCCGCGGGCGCTGCCGTTGCTTTTGTCGGAGGACCAGCAGGTCCACGACGCCCTGCAGAACAAAGGCGCAGTCGCGATCGACGTGCTCAACCGCAAACTCGAGGGGCTGGTCTCCGGCACCAAGGCTTCGGTGCTTTACGTCACCGGCGTCGACGGGTTCGCAATCGCTTCCAGCAACTGGCGCGAGGCAACCAGCTTCGTCGGCAACGACTATGGTTTCCGTGCCTATTTCTCCGGCGCCATGCAATCCGGGACCGCCGAGTATTTCGCCCTCGGCAACACCAGCAAGCGCCCGGGCCTCTACATTTCACGGCGTGTCGGCAATGCGGCCGCACCGCTCGGCGTCGTCGTCGTCAAGATGGAGTTCGACCAGCTAGAGGCCGACTGGCACGAGGCCAACCGGCCGGCCTATGTCAGCGATGACCATGGTGTCGTGCTGATCACAAGCGTGCCGTCCTGGCGCTTCATGACCACCGCGCCGCTGGCCGGCCCGCTGGCTGCCGCCATCCGGAGCAGCCAGCAATTCGGCAACGCGCCGCTGATCCCCTTGCCGATCACCCGCCCCGAGGCATTGAGCCCCGACATATCGATGGTCCATGCGATAACGCCGGGCGGCAGTGATGCCGAATATCTGAGGCTTTCGACACTGGTCCAATCGACGCCATGGCGGCTCGACTATCTCGTCCCGGCCGAAGCGCCGATCGCCGCCGCCGTGCGTGAAATGCGGCTCTTGGCGCTGGGCGTGGTGGTGCCGCTGCTTGCGCTGGCCGGCTATCTCCTGTGGCGCCGGCAGTCGGCGCAGATGCGCATTGCCGCCGAACAGGCGGCGCGCATCGAGCTCGAACGCCGCGTCGTCGAACGCACGCATGACCTCAGCCTCGCGCGCGACCGGCTGCAGGCCGAGATTACCGATCACCGCAGCACCGAGGCCAAGCTGCAGGTGATGCAGCAGGAGCTGGTGCAGGCCAACCGTCTCGCCACCCTCGGCCAGGTTGCCGCCGGCGTCGCGCATGAGATCAACCAGCCGGTGGCGACGATCCGCGCCTATGCCGACAATGCGCGTGTGTTCCTGGAGCGCAAGCAGACGGCGTCGGCCGAGGAGAACCTTGGCGCGATTGCCGCGCTGACGGAGCGTATAGGCGGCATTACCGAGGAGTTGAAGGTCTTCGCCCGTAAGGGCCGCACGGCAGCCGAACCGGTCGAATTGCGCGGCGTCATCGAGGGCGCCGTGGTGCTGCTCAGGAGCCGCTTTGCCGGCCGGCTGGACGCGCTTGACATCACGCTGCCAGCGCCGACGCTCAAGGTGATGGGCAACCGGCTGCGGCTCGAACAGGTCCTGATCAATCTTTTCCAGAATGCGCTGGAGGCGCTGGACGGCCGCGACGGCGCCAGGGTGCAGGTGTCGGCGGAGGAAACGGCCGACGGCGTGGCGCTTGCCGTTGCCGACAATGGACCGGGCATTTCGCCCGCTATCCTGAAATCGCTGTTCACGCCGTTCAACACGTCGAAGGAAAAAGGCCTCGGGCTCGGCCTCGTCATCTCGCAGGACATCGTCGCCGATTATGGCGGACGCATCGAGGTGGCGAGCGGCAGAGACGGCACGCGTTTCACCGTTCACCTCGCCAAGGCTCAATGATGGACACGGTCATCCTGATCGACGACGATAGCGAATTGCTGAGAGCCACGCGGCAGACGCTGGAACTGGCCGGTTTTTCGGTGTCGGCCTTTGCGACTGCCGCCGAGGCACTGGCCGGGCTCGACACCAATTTTCCCGGCGTGGTGGTGTCCGACATCCGCATGCCCGGCATTGACGGCCTGCAGCTCTTCGACCGCGTCTTGCAGCTCGATCCTGACATTCCGGTCATCCTGGTCACCGGGCATGGCGACATCGCGGTTGCGGTCAAGGCGATCAAGGACGGCGCCTACGACTTCATCACCAAGCCTTTCGCCGCCGATCGGCTGGCGCAAAGTGTGGCTCGGGCGGCGGAAAAGCGCCGGCTGGTGATGGAGAACCGGGCTTTGCGCGAAAGCGCCGAGCAGGCGCAGGACGGGCTGCCGCTGATCGGCCAGACGCCGGCCATGGAGCGGCTGCGCCGCACGCTCAGGCAAATCGCCGACACCGATGTCGACGTGCTGGTGACCGGTGAGACCGGTTCCGGCAAGGAGGTGGTGGCGAGTCTCCTGCACCGCTGGAGCCGCCGCGCCAAAGGCAATTTCGTGGCGCTGAATTGCGGCACGCTGCCGGATACGGTGATCGAAAGCGAACTGTTCGGCCACGAGGCCGGCGCCTTCACCGGCGCGCAGAAAAAGCGGATCGGCCGCATCGAGCATTCGAGCGGCGGAACTTTGTTCCTCGACGAGATCGAAAGCATGCCGGCCTCGACCCAGGTGCAGATGCTCAGGGTGCTGGAAATGCGCGAGGTGACGCCGCTCGGCACCAACGAAATTCGGCCGGTGGATCTGCGCGTCGTCGCCGCCGCCAAGGTCGATCTCGGCGATCCCGCCCAGCGCGGCGCCTTCCGCGAGGACCTCTATTACCGGCTCAATGTGGTGACGATCTCGATCCCGCCGCTGCGCGAACGCCGCGACGACGTGGCGCTTTTGTTCTTCTACTTCGCCGAGCGCGCTGCCGCCCGCTTCCGCCGTCAAATGCCGGCCGTGCCTGCTTCGGTGCACCGTTATCTCAGCCAGCATGACTGGCCGGGCAATGTCCGCGAACTCGCGCATTTCGCCGAGCGTTTCGTGCTCGGACTTGAGGAGGTGGGTCATGCGTCGCCATCCGCCGCGGTGGAGTCGGATGAGGCCAACTCGCTGCCGGAACGGCTGGAACGCTATGAGGCCGATGTGATCCGCGAGACACTTGGCCGCAATGACGGCGACGTCCGGCGCACGATCGAGGCGCTCGGCATCCCGCGCAAGACCTTCTACGACAAGCTGCAGCGGCACGGCATCGTGCGCAGCGATTTTTCGAGGTAAATCAGGGGTGTGAACCCGAAGCGTGGCGGATTTTGCGACTCTGTCCGAAAAAACCGTGGCAAGTCGGCATCAGAAGGTGTTGAACACCGCATCGGCCGCCTTCAGCAAGGCGCGACCCGGTTGCGCTCGGCAGATGTTGATGATTTGTTGCCGGTCAGCGGAGAATGAGTGATGCGAGAACCTGTCGGTCAAGATGAGTATGGGTCGACCAATCCCTTCGATCCGGACGATCTGCCGAATTTGAACGCGATCGGTCCGACCATGGGTGGCGGCAACGATTTCGAAAAATATGCGGTTGCCGTGATCATCGTGTTCGGCGCGTTGATCATTGGCGGGCTGATGGCGGCTGCGATGACCTTCGGCCATCGCAACGGCTTCCTGTTCGCGCTTGGCGGCGCGACCGCCGCTTGGATATCGGGCAATGCACTGCTGCTCGACCGGCCGCGCATCTATGCGGCGTTCGTCGCGATCGCGGCGCTGATGCTGGTTGGCTCGACCCTGACGCTCGTCCTCTGATCGATCCTTTTGCTTTGATCTAGTACCCCAGCGCCTCGCCGGATGCGGCGCGGCTGTCGATGGCGCCGTTGTAGCGGGCGCCGCCGCCCTTCTCGATTTCCGCCAAGCTCTTGCCGCCGACCAGGATGCCGGCCGCCTGACCCCAGGTCGAATCAGCGAGATCGAGGTGATAGCCCATACCGGCCAGCAGTTTTTCGGTGTCGGGCGACAGGCCGAACGGTTCGACATAGACGGTATCGGGCAGCCATTGGTGGTGGATGCGCGGCGCGTCGATCGCCTCCTGGATGTTCATGCCGTGGTCGATGACGTTGATAATCGCCTCCAGCGTGATGGTGATGATGCGCGAGCCACCCGGGCTGCCGATGACCATGAACGGCTTGCCGTCCTTGGCCACGATGGTCGGGCTCATCGATGACAGCGGCGTCTTCTTCGGCTGGATGGCGTTGGCCTCGCCCTGGACCAGACCGTAGAGGTTGGGCACGCCGGGCTTCTGGGTAAAATCGTCCATCTCGTTGTTGAGCAGGATGCCCGTGCCGTCGGCGACCACGCCGGCGCCGAACGAGCCGTTCAGCGTATAGGTGACCGCGACCGCGTTGCCGTCATTGTCGATGATCGAATAGTGCGTCGTCTCCTTCGACTCACCAAACCCTTTCGGCATCAGGTCCTGAGAGACCCCCGCCCGGAACGGGTCGATCTTGTCGCGGATGTCCTTGGCGTAGGCCTTGTCGAGCAGTTTCGAGACCGGGTTGTCGACGAAATCGGGATCGCCAAGGGCCGAGTTGCGGTCGACATAGGCATGGCGCATCGCCTCAACCATGACCTGCACCGTCTCCGCTGAACCAGCACCGAGATAGGACAGCGGATAGCCCTCCAGCACATTGAGGATTTCGCAGATGATGACGCCGCCGGAGCTCGGCGGCGGCGAGGATGTGATCTCATAGCCGCGATAGGTGCAGGTCACCGGCTTCAGTTCGCGCACGGCGTACTGCTCGAAATCGGCCTTGGCCAGAATGCCGCCCTTGGCGCCACTCGCCTTGACGATGGCATCGGCGATCGCGCCTTTGTAGAAGGCGTCAGTGCCTTTTTCGGAAATGGCGGCGAGCGAGGCTGCAAGGTCGGGCTGGAGGAGACGCTCGCCGGCGCCATAGGGCTTGCCGTTGGGCTTCAGGAAGATGGCGGCCGCGGCAGGGTCCTTCGCCAGCCTAGCGGCATTGTTTGCGAATGAAGCAGCGTCGCCCTGGTCGAGAATGAAGCCATCCTTGGCATAGGCAATTGCCGGCGCCATCAAATCCTGGCGTTGCAGCGTGCCGTATTTTTCGCGCGCCATCTCGAAACCTGCCACGGAACCCGGCACGCCGACCGCGAGATAGCCATCGAGGCTGGCGCCCTTCACCGGCTTGCCGTCCTTGTCGAGATACATGGTCTTGGTTGCCGCCAGCGGCGCGCGCTCGCGAAAGTCGAGGAAGGTCGATTTGCCGTCCTTGAAGCGGATGGTCATGAAGCCCCCGCCGCCGATATTGCCGGCATTGGGGTAGAGGACCGCGAGCGCATAGCCCACGGCGACCGCCGCATCGACCGCATTGCCGCCCTTCTTCAGCACCTCGACGCCGACTTCCGACGCGAAATGCTGGGCGGTGACCACCATACCGTGCTCGCCCTTGGCCGGTTGCGGCGAGGCAGCGAAGACGGTCGCGGTTGGCGACAGTGCTATTGCGAGGGAAAGGGCGACGCCAATCAGCGTTCGGCGGGTCAACGGCATGGCGGTGCTCCTGGCGTTGGGTGCGCCTAGGAAAGACCCTCAAAGCCGCCAAGTCCACCGCCAATGGCGCTGGACCAGATCAATTAGGATGTCTGCCTGTCAGACGATGCCGCCGCTGCCGCCAGCAACCGCCGGCCGTTCGGCCGCGACCTTGGCGCGGTAGCCCGCCGCACGGTAAGCAGCGACCGGATCGATGGCGCCGCCGGTCTTCAACCTCGCCATGGCCAGGATCGGCTCGACATCGGTGCGATACGCCACTTTCAGCGTCTGCGTCGCCATCAGCGCGTCATTGCCGTCCTGGAAACCTTCGAGCGCCTTGCGATCGACCAGCAATGCCTGCGCATAGGCGCGCTGCACCTCGACCGCCGAGAGCATCAGGCTTTCGATCGGGTCCGTGACGTTGTGGCTCTGATCGAGCATATGGGCGGGGTCGAAGCCTTCGGCGCCCGAAAGCTCGGCATCGACCAGTTCATTGAAGACCAGGAACAGCCGGTAGGGGTCGATCGACCCGGCGTCGAGATCGTCGTCGCCATATTTGGAATCGTTGAAGTGGAAGCCGCCGAGTTTTTTGAACTGGATCAGCCGCGACACGATCATCTCGATGTTGACGTTGGGCGCGTGGTGGCCAAGGTCGACCAGGCAGAACGCCTTGTCGCCCAGTTCCTTGGCGATCATGTAATTGGTGCCCCAGTCCTGCACGACCGTGGAATAGAAGGCCGGCTCATACATCTTGTGCTCGGTGAACAGCTTCCAGTCCGCCGGCAGCCCGGCATAGATCTCCTTCATGGCGTCGAGATAGCGTTCGAAGGCCTTCGCGAAATTGACCTGGCCGGGAAAGTTCGAGCCGTCGCCGATCCACACCGTCAGCGCCTTGGATCCCAGCGTCTTGCCAATCTCGATGCATTCGAGATTGTGCTCGACCGCTTGCCGACGGGTGCCGGCGTCGGCATGCGACAGTGAGCCGAATTTGTAGGAAAGCTTCTGGTCTCTCGCATCGGAAAAAGTGTTGGAGTTCATGGCGTCGAAGCTGAGGCCGAAACGCGAGGCCGCCTGCTTCAGCCGGTTCGGATCAGCCTTGTCCCACGGAATATGCAGCGAGACGGTCGGTGTCGCCTGCGTCAACTGGCTGATGACGGCGCAATCCTCGATCTTGTCAAGGATATCGCGCGGTTCGCCCGCGCCGGGAAAGCGGGCAAAGCGCGTGCCGCCGGTGCCGACACCCCAGGACGGAATGGCGACGGCGAATTTCTCGACCTTGTCGCGGATCGTGTCGATGGCGATGCCGCGGCGGTCGAGGCGTTCGCCGAGTGAGGCGTAGTCGCGCTGGAGGTCGGATTTGCGCCGGGCGTTATCCTTGTCGACGACGTCGGCGGAAATGATGGTTTCGGACAATGCAATTCCTCCCAAGAATGCGTTCGGGCAGCGCTGCCCCTCATCCGCCTGCCGGCACCTTCTCCCCGTATAGTGACGGGGAGAAGGGAGGCTCAGCGCGTAAAGCTCTGCGCGTTGCCGGCGTCGACGTTGATGATGTTGCCGGTGGATTTGGCCGACATGTCGGAGGCGAAGAAGTAGATCGCTTCGGCGATGTCTTCCGGAAATACCGAGCGCTTCAGCATAGAGCGCGAGCGGTAGTGCTCTTCGAGGTCGTCGGTCGACATTTTGTAGGCGGCGGCGCGCTGTTCCTTCCACTCGCCGGTCCAGATTTTCGAGCCGCGCAGCACCGCGTCCGGATTGACGACATTGACCCTGATCTGCGCTTCCGCGCCTTCCAGCGCCAGACAGCGGGCGAGATGGATTTCGGCGGCCTTGGCGGTGCAATAGGCGGCAGCGTTGGGCGATGCGGCAAGGCCGTTCTTGGAGGCGACGAAGACGACGTTGCCGCCGATTTTCTGGGCGCGGAACAGCCGGAAAGCTTCCCTGGAAACCAGGAAATAGCCGGTCGACAAGATGTCCATGTTCTTGTTCCACAGCGCCAGCGTCGTTTCCTCGATCGGCGCCGAGGACGCCAGGCCGGCGTTGGACACCAGAATGTCTATGCCGCCGAACTCGACCGCTGTCTCGGCGAAGCCGGAGACGACCTGCTCCTCCGCGGTGACGTTGATCAGAACCGGCCGGACGAAGTCCTTGCCATAGGCTTTCGCCAGTTCGTCATTGGCGCCGGCAAGGGCTGTCTCATCGATGTCGGCCAGCACCACGCAGGCACCTTCGCGCAGCAGGCGGTTGGCGGTGGCGCGGCCAATGCCGCCGGCCCCGCCGGTGACCAGTGCGATCTGGCCGGCGAGCGATTTCGGTTTCGGCATGCGCTGCAGCTTCAAATCCTCGAGCAGCCAGTATTCGATGTCGAAGGCCTCCTGCGCGGGCAAGCCGACATAGGACGAGACGGTCGAGGCGCCGCGCATGACATTGATGGCGTTGACGTAGAATTCGCCCGAAATGCGCGCCGTCGCCTTGTCGCCGGCAAACGTGAACATGCCGACGCCAGGCATCAGATAGACCACGGCATTGGGATCGCGGATGGCGGGCGAGTCCGGGTGTTTGCAGCCGTCGTAGTAGGCCTGGTAGCCGACACGGTATTCGGCAATGTCGTCGGCGAGCCGCGCAATGACGGCATCGACATCGGGCTTTGCCGGATCGAACTCGATCACCAGCGGCCGGATTTTTGTGCGCAGAAAGTGATCCGGGCATGAGGTGCCGAGTGCGGCCAGCGGGCGCAAATCCCTTGAATTGACGAATTCGAGCACGGCGGCGGAATCGTCGAAATGGCCGAGCTTGTGGCTCTTTTCCGAGATCAGGCCACGTATCCTCGGCATCAGTCTTGCTGCAATCGCGCGGCGCTCGGCGGCGTCGAGCGATTTCACCACTTCGCCGCCGAAAATGGCGAGACCCTCGGAGCGGCGCTCGAACCACTCGATCGCCTGGTTGATGACCGAGATCGTCGTCTCGTAGCATTCCTTGGGGGTGTCGCCCCAGGTGAACAGGCCGTGGCTTTCCAGGATGACGCCCTTGGCCTCAGCGTTTTCGACGCAGAATTTCTCCAGCCACAGGCCGAGTTCGAAGCCCGGACGTTTCCACGGCAGCCAGCCGATGGCGTCGCCGAAGATCTCCTTGGTCAGCGCCCTGGAATCCTTCGCAGCCGCAATCGCAATGATTGCATCGGGATGCATGTGGTCGACAAAAGGCTTCGGCACATAGGCGTGCAGCGGCGTATCGATCGAGGCCGCGCGCGGGTTGAGGTTGAAGGTGCAGTGGGGCAGATAGCCCACCATCTCGTCCTCATGCGCGACACCGCGATAGAGGCCCTTCAGCGCCCGCAGCTTGTCCATGTAGAGCGTGGCGAACCCGTCAAGCTTGATCGAGGCGCTGTCGCCGCCCGAGCCCTTGACCCAGAGCACTTCGACCTCAGCGCCGGTGAGCGGATCTTTCTGCCAGATCTTGGACGAAGTGTTGCCGCCGCCATAGTTGGTGACGCGCTTGTCTGAACCCAGCGTGTTCGAACGATAGACCAGAAGCTCAGGCTCACTCAGCCCCTTGGCCTTCGCGTCGTCCCACAGATTGGCAAGGCGCGAGCCGGAGCGCTTGTCGAGCATGATTATCCTCCCTGGGACGCAAAAAGGCGCAGTCCATTTTGCCGGGAATGTCTACGCAAGCAGGTCGGTTGTCAATCACAAACGATCAATATCGATCATATTGCACTGCACAATGAAATTATATGATCGGAAATGATTGACACTGGTTGTTTTCTAGTGCCTCATGAGCGTGCAGGGAGGAACCATGCACGAAAAAGAGCGCCACAGGATCATTCTGTCCGCCGTCCAGGAAAAGCCTGTGGTGACGGTGCAGGAGATGGTCGACCTGACGGACTCTTCCGAGGCGACGATCCGGCGCGACATTGCGGCTCTCCATGTGCAAAAGCGGCTGCGCCGGGTGCGCGGCGGCGCCGAGGCGATCTCGCCACCGCAATTCATCGGTCTCGCCGGCCGGCCCTTTTCCGTCAACGAAACGCTCAATGCTTCGCAAAAGCGCGCCATAGCCCGCGAAGCAGTTGAGCTCTGCAAGGACGGCGAGCCGATCATCATCAACGGCGGCACCACCACGTTCCAGATGGTGCATTTCCTGACGGGACGCCGCATGCCGATCTTCACCAATTCGTTCCCGATCGCCGAGCATCTGCTCAAGCACTCCAAGAACACGGTGATGCTGTCGGGCGGCACGATCTACCGCGAGCAGAACATCATCCTGTCGCCCTTCGACAATGACGTGACGCGCAATTTCTATGCGCGCCGCATGTTCATGGGCGCGCAGGGGCTCGGCCCGCTCGGCCTGATGGAAGGCGATCCGCTGCTGATCCAGGCGGAGCAGAAACTGATCGACCAGGCCGACGAGCTGGTGGTGCTGGTCGACTCCTCGAAATTCCGCCAGCGCTCCAGCCTGATCCTGTGCGGGCTGAAGCGCATAGCCACCGTCATCACCGATGACGGCATCGAGGATCGCGAAGCCAACATGCTGGAAACCGCGGGTGTGACACTGATCGTCGCCCGCAAGTCGGCAAAGGAAGAATCTTCGCTGCAGGCCTGAGGCCGACCTCACGCCCGCAGCGACGATGGAATGCAACAACTCTAGGGAGGAACGACAGATGAGCTTTTTGAAAAAACTGATGGTGACGGCAGCATTCTCGGCCGCCATGTTCGTGAACGCCGCCTATGCGGAGAATGTCAAGATCGCGCTGGTGGTGAAGTCGCTCGGCAACGGCTTCTTCGATGCCGCCAACAAGGGCGCCGAAGAGGCGGCCAAAGAACTCGGCGATGTCGACATCATCTACACCGGCCCGACCAAGGCGACCGCCGAAGCGCAGATCGAAGTGGTCAATTCGCTGATCGCGCAGAAGGTCAACGCAATCGCTATCTCCGCCAATGACGCCGACGCGCTGGTGCCGGTGCTGAAGAAGGCGATGGAGCGCGGCATCACCGTCATCTCGTGGGATTCGGGCGTCGCCAAGGAAGGTCGCCAGTTGCACCTCAATCCGTCCGACACCGGCCTGATCGGCGAGACCATCATCAAGCTCGCCGCCGACTATCTGCCGGAAGGCGGCGAAGTCGCCATCTTGTCGGCATCGTCGACCGCGACCAACCAGAATGCCTGGATCGACGCGGCCAAGAAAATTCTGCCGGAGAAGTTCCCCAAGATCAAACTCGTCGCCACTGTCTATGGCGATGACGATTCGGCCAAGAGCACCGACGAGGCCAAGGGCCTCTTGAAGTCCTACCCGAACCTCAAGGCGATCATCGCGCCGACCACCGTCGGCGTCGTCGCCGCCGCCCAGGTCGTCACCGATGCGAACCTGATCGGCAAGGTCAATGTCACCGGTCTGGCGCTGCCGTCCGAGTTCAAGAAGTTCATCGACAATGGCTCCAGCCAGGCGGTCGCGCTGTGGAACCCGATCGACCTCGGTTACTCCGCCGTCTACCTCGCCCATGACCTGGCGGTGAAGAAGGAGGAGGCCAAGCCCGGTGCCACGCTTTCGATCGGCCGCGTCGGCAAGGTCACGCTCGACGATACGAACTCGGCTGCGATGGCTCCGCCCTTCCAGTTTGACAAGACCAACATCGAGAAGTTCTCCAAGATCTATTGATCTGGAGCGTTAGTACCCTCCCCCTTGTGGGGAGGGTCGGCGAGGCGGTCTTGCGAAGCAAAACCGGCGAGACGGGGTGGGGGTGGCGACATCTCCATGTGCCAGGACCTTGATATGCTAGTAGACCCCCACCCCGCTCACGTTGTTCGCGACCCTCCCCACAAGGGGGAGGGTAAAGCCGCCCCGCGCCTGACGCTGTCCGGCGTCTCCAAGAGCTTTCCCGGTGTGCGCGCGCTGCACAATGTCAGCCTGTCGCTTTACCCCGGCCAGGTGACGGCACTGATCGGCGAGAACGGCGCCGGCAAGTCGACGCTGGTCAAGATCATGACCGGCATCTACCAGCCCGACGCGGGCACGATCAGCATTGACGGCCAGGCCGTCACTTTGCCCAGCGCGCATGCCGCCTTCGGCCACGGCGTCACCGCAATCCATCAGGAAACCGTGCTGTTCGACGATTTGAGCGTTGCCGAGAACATCTTCCTTGGTCATGCACCGCGCACACGGCTAGGCACAATCGACTGGCGCATGATGCGCAAGAATGCACGCGAGGTGCTGGACACCATGCATGCCGGCCATATCGACGCCGACACACGGCTGAAAGACCTCGGCATCGCCAACAAGCACCTTGTAGCGGTTGCTCGCGCGATGTCGATCGACGCGCAGATCGTCATCATGGATGAGCCGACCGCCGCCCTTTCGATGAAGGAGATCGAGGAGCTCTTTCTGCTCATCGAATTCCTCAAGGAGGAAGGCAAGGCGATCCTGTTCATCAGCCACAAGTTCGACGAGATCTACCGCATTGCCGACCGCTACACGGTGTTTCGCGACGGCGAGATGGTCGGCGAAGGTCTGATCAAGGAAGCCGGCCAGAGTCAGATCGTGCGCATGATGGTCGGCCGCTCCGTCGACCACATTTTTCCGCAGCGCAAGGCGGAGATCGGCGCGCCGGTGCTTTCCGTCTCGGGCCTGTCGCACCCGACCGAATTCAATGATATCGGCTTCGAGTTGCACAAGGGTGAGATCCTCGGCTTCTACGGCCTTGTCGGCGCCGGGCGCTCAGAGGTGATGCAGGCGATATCGGGCATCACCCGAACCTCAGCCGGCACGATCACACTGGAAGGCAAGATAATCGCGCCGAAATCTGCGGCGGATTCGATCGAGGCCGGCATCGTCTACGTGTCGGAAGAGCGTGGCAAGCAAGGCGTGGTGATCGGCCTGCCTATCTTCCAGAATGTTTCGCTGCCTTCGCTGAAGCGCACCTCCAAATCCGGCCTGCTGCGGCTGGCGGAAGAGTTCTCGCTCGCCCGCTCTTACACCGAGCGACTGGACCTCAGGGCGGCCTCACTCAGCCAGGATGTCGGCACGCTGTCGGGCGGCAACCAGCAGAAGATCGTCATCGCCAAATGGCTGGCGACCGCGCCCAAGGTGATCATCCTCGACGAGCCGACCAAAGGCATCGACATCGGCTCCAAGGCCGCCGTACACGGCTTCATGGCCGAGCTCGTCGCGCAAGGCCTGTCGGTGATCATGGTGTCGTCGGAACTGCCGGAGATTCTCGGCATGTCCGACCGCGTCGTCGTCATGCGCGAAGGCCTCGTCGCCGCGGTCTACGACAACAAAGACCTCGACGCCGAAACGTTGGTCCGCACCGCAGCGGGGATCGCGGCATGAAGGCTTTGCTGAAATACCGCGAGATCTGGCTGGCTGCGGCCATCGTCGTTTTGATCGGCCTGATCTCGACACGCTTTCCGGCCTTCGCCGACCCCGGCAATCTGGCCCAGGTGTTCAACGACACCTCGATCCTGATGATCCTGGCGCTGGGGCAGATGGTGGTGATCCTGACGCGCTCCATCGACCTGTCGATGGCGTCCAACCTCTGCTTCACCGGCATGGTGGTGGCGATGCTGAACGCCGCGCATCCGGCAATTCCGATCCCGCTGCTGATCGTCATTGCACTCGTTGTCGGGCTGGTGCTCGGCGCCATCAATGGCCTGCTGGTGTGGCGGCTCAACATCCCATCGATCGTGGTGACGCTGGGCACGCTCACCATCTATCGCGGCGCCACCTTCGTTCTGTCCGGCGGCGCCTGGGTCAATGCCGACAAGATGAGCCCCGATTTCATCGACTTCCAGCGCGCCGCCTTCCTCGGCATTCCGGTCCTGTCGTGGATTGCCATCCTGGTCATCGCCCTGTTCTTCGTCGTGATGACCCGCACGGCGCTCGGCCGTTCGATCTACGCCATCGGCGTCAACCCAACGGCGTCGGTCTATGCCGGCATCGACGTCGGCCGGACCAAATTCATTGTCTTCTGCATCTCCGGCATGATCGGCGGGCTCGCCGGCTATCTCTGGATCTCGCGCTATGTCATCGCCTCGGTCGAGGTCGCCAACGGCTATGAGCTCAACATCATCGCCGCCTGCGTCATCGGCGGCATTTCGATCGCCGGCGGCATCGGCTCGGTCGGCGGCGCGGTGCTGGGCGCGCTGTTTCTCGGCATCATCTCCAACGCACTGCCGGTCATCAACATCTCGCCGTTCTGGCAGATGGCGATTTCGGGCAGCGCCATCATCCTGGCCGTCGTGCTCAACGCGCGCGGCGAACGCCAGCAGGGCCGCATCATCCTCAGAAAGGCGGAGGCGGCATGAGCGACGTTCCGGCACCGCGCCACATCCCCGACCGGCTCGACAAGCCGCTCTCCTCGGCGATCTTTTCCTGGGAAGCGCTGCTGGTGGTGGTGGCGGTCGCCATCTTCGCCATCAACAGCTTCGCCTCGCCCTATTTCCTCGACGCCTATTCGCTGTCGGACCTGACCTTCAATTTCACCGAGAAGGGCCTGATCGCCTTTGCCATGGCGATGCTGATCATTTCCGGCGAGATCGACCTGTCGGTCGCCGCCATCATCGCGCTCGCCTCGACCATGATGGGCATGGCGGTGCAGGCCGGCGCCGACACGCCGGCGCTGGTGGCGATCGGCATCGTCGTCGGGCTCGGTTGCGGCGCCTTCAATGGGCTCCTGGTGACAAGGTTGGGCCTGCCTTCGATCGTCGTCACCATCGGCACGATGAGCCTGTTTCGCGGCATCGCCTTCATCATCCTCGGCGACCAGGCCTACAAGGGCTATCCCGAAAGCTTCGCCTTCTTCGGCCAGGGCTACGTCTGGTGGGTGGTGTCGTTCGAACTGGTGCTGTTCCTCATAGCGGCCGTCGTCTACTGGTTGCTGCTGCACCGCACCAGTTTCGGCCGCCGTGTCTTTGCCATCGGTAACAATCCAGTCGCCGCGCAGTTTTCCGGCGTGCGCGTCGGCCGCACCAAATTCATCCTGTTTTGTCTGACCGGACTGATGGCGGGCATCGCCTCGGTGCTGATCACCTCGCGGCTCGGCTCGACGCGGCCGTCGATCGCACAGGGCTATGAGCTCGAAGTCATCACCATGGTGGTGCTCGGCGGCGTCTCGATCCTGGGCGGCTCGGGCAGCATTTTAGGCGTCGTGCTCGCCGCATTCATCATGGGGCTGGTGACCTTCGGTCTCGGCCTGCTCAACGTGCCCGGCATCGTGATGTCGATCTTCATCGGCTTGCTGTTGATCGTTGTCATCGCGCTGCCGATCGTCTGGCGGCGGCTGCGGGGTAGCCGCTGATGCCGGAGAAATATGCGTTCAAGATGCAGCTGAAGCCCGGCATGAAGGCCGAGTACAGGGAGCGCCATGACGAGATCTGGCCGTCGCTGGTGGCGCTGCTGAGAGAGGCCGGCGTCTCCGACTATTCCATCCATCTCGATGAAGAGACCAACATATTGTTCGGCGTGCTGTGGCGGCGCGACGACCATGGCATGGCCGACCTGCCGAGCCATCCGGTGATGCAGCGCTGGTGGGCCCATATGGCCGACATCATGGAGACGAAGCCGGACAACGAGCCGGTGGCCATCCCGTTGGAAACCGTGTTCCATATGGCATGAGTGCGCTTCGCCATATCGCCGTCATCGACATCGGCAAGACCAACGCCAAGGTGGCGCTCGTCGATCTCACGACGCTGAGCGAGGTGGCGCTGCGCCGCATGGCCAATGCGCCGGTGCGGCAGCCACCGTACCCGCATCACGATGTCGAGGCGCTGTGGACATTCATCCTCAACAGCCTGGCCAGCCTCAACCGCGAACAACACATAGACGCGATTTCGATCACCACCCATGGCGCGACGGGCGCGCTGGTCGATGCCGCGGGCGAATTGGTGCTGCCGGTGCTCGACTATGAATTCGATGGACCCGACAGGCTGGCTTCGGAGTATGACGTGCTCCGTCCGCCCTTCACTGAAACCGGCACGCCGCGCCTGCCGCTCGGCCTCAATCTCGGCGCACAGTTCTTCTGGCAGCAAAAGCGTTTTCCAGCCGAATTCGCCAAGGCCGCTGCGATGCTGATGTACCCGCAATACTGGGCGCTGCGCCTGACGGGCGTCGCTGCCAATGAGGTGACCTCGCTCGGCTGTCACACCGATCTGTGGGACCCGTGGAAAGCGGATTTTTCCTCGATGGTCGACAGCGTGAAATGGCGCAGGCTGATGGCGCCGGTGCGGCCGGCCAGGGACCGGCTCGGCGCGATGCTGCCGGCGCTTGCGGCACGAACAGGGCTCGATCCGCAGACGCCAGTCTTCTGCGGCCTCCACGATTCCAACGCCTCGCTGCTGCCGCATCTCCTGTCCGACGCGCCGCCCTTCTCGGTGGTCTCGACCGGCACCTGGGTGGTGTCGATGGCGGTCGGCGGCAGAGAGATTGTGCTCGACGCGGCGCGCGACACGCTGGTCAATGTCAGCGCGCTCGGTGCTCCCGTACCCTCGGCGCGCTTCATGGGTGGTCGTGAATTTTCCCTGCTGACCAAGGACAAACCGCAGGATTGCAGCGGCAGCGATGTGCTGGCTGTTCTGACAAGAAAAATGCTGCTTTTGCCGTCGACGCAGCAGGGATCGGGGCCTTTTCCGCAGCATGCCGCGGAATGGCTTGATGCCGACGGCATCAGCAAAAGCGAGCGCTTCGTCGCCATCTCGTTCTATCTGGCGCTGATGACGGCCACCTGTCTTGAGCTGATCGGCGCCGACGGTCCGACCACCGTGGAAGGACCATTTGCCCGCAACCGCCTGTTTGTCGGCATGCTGGCCGCAGCGACCGCGCGCACCGTCATTGCCTCCGAGGCGGCCACAGGCACCAGCATCGGCGCAGCACTGCTGGCATCTCAGGAGAAGCCGGTGCATGGCAAGGGCGAGAGAATAGAACCGCAGTCGGACCCGATCTGGGCGGCCTATGTCAGCGCCTGGCGCGCGGCCGTCGACGCGCGGAGCTGATCAGAGGATCCGCTTGCCGAAGGCCGACATGACGAAGTTGACGGCGTCGGTGGCGATCCTGGGCTCCAGTTCCGCGGTCAGCCCGGAAACATCCATCGACAGTAGCCCGCCGGAGAGCGCGATCGCTTCCATCGCCTGGTGCGTCTCGCGCACCGTCAGCCCGCCGGAGCCTGCCGCCCAGCCCGCGAATTCGGTGGCCGTTGGCGAATAGCTGACGTGAAAGCCTTGCGTGCCTGACGTCGCGATGCGGATCGCCTCATGCATCAGGTCGCGCATGCCCATGGCGTCGATGTCGGTCATCGTGAAGGCCGAAACGCGCGAATCCTTCAGCACCCTCGCTTCGGCCGGATCGGCGTGGCGCAGGCCGATGATGACGACATTTTCCGGCGACAGTTGCGGCTGCAAAGCGCCGGCCTTGTGATCGAGGCCGAGCGTGCGCGCCAGCACCGAGGCTTCCGGCATAGCAGTGGCGTCTTCGTCCTCGGGCATCAGCGCGGCGATGGAATCGATCCAGATCAGGCCGAAGGAATGCGTCGCGCGCGCCGTCGCGGTCAGTGCCTTGTGGGCGATACGGCGGTCGGCGCCGGCAGCGAGCCGGATCAAGCCCGATGGCGGGCGCTCGACATCGGCGAGTTCCACCACATCGAAGTTCATCGCCTCCAGCCGCGCGCCGGTTCCCTCTCGCGCAAGGATGCCGGCGGCTTCTTGTTCGGCCGAGATCGACACCATCTTGCGGCCGGAGAAATCCGCTACGTCGTGCATCGGCGCCTTCTCGACATATTCCGAGGTCATCGCCAAAAGCATGGCGCCATAGTTCATGCGGAAGGCGACGCGGTCACCGACGGCGGGGCGTGGATCGGCGTCCTGCACGTCGAGCAGCAGATGATCGCTGGAAGCGCCGAGCACCCTCACCCCCTTGGCGATCGGCGTCAGCCCTTCGACCAGCACATCCTCGCGGCCGATATTGGCTATGGCGCGCAGCCGGTCGCCCTCGTCGGGGAAGACCGGCTGATTGCCGAAAGCGTCGTAGCCGGATTCACCGATCGGCCGTGACGGCTTGAGCTTGACCTCGATGATGTCGCTGGTCAGCCGGCAGGCATCGGGCTCAAGTTCCGGCCACGGCACGTCGCGGAAGGTCTCGATGCCGCCTTGCAGGATCGCCTCGCCGACCCGGAGATTGTTGATGCCGGCAGGAAGCTTGCCTTCAAGCAGCAGCGTCAGCGACGACGAGGCGCCACCGGAAATGAAGTCGAGGCTTTTGCCGGACAGGCGCTCGGTCTTGTAGGCATGGGCGACAAGCTGGCCGAGATTTTCCTGCGTCGGCATGATGGCGCCGAAGCAGCCGAGATTGGTGCCGATGCCAGCAATGCGCACGCCCTTGAACGCCAGGATTTGCTCGACGGTCGGGATCAGGTCGCTCGGCCAGATACCCTCTCGGAGGTCGCCCAGATCGATCATCAGCATGATGTCGTGGACGCGGCCCATGCGCTCGGCGATGCGCGATATCTCGCGGATCGTGGTCAGCTCCGACTGCAGGCTGATGTCGACGGTGCGCACCACCTCCTCGACGCGCGCCATGGGCGGGCTGCGCAGCAGCATGATGGGCGCATTGATACCGCTGTCGCGCAGCCGGCGGA
This sequence comes from Mesorhizobium sp. P2_E7, assembly GCF_056403855.1. NCBI lineage: Bacteria > Pseudomonadati > Pseudomonadota > Alphaproteobacteria > Hyphomicrobiales > Phyllobacteriaceae > Mesorhizobium > Mesorhizobium sp. P2_E7. Next base: position 226,707 of record NZ_JBFUER010000002.1, read on the forward strand.
TGTTTTCGAAGCGCGATTCGGCAATGCCTGAAACGCCGCCGCGCAGCATGGCGCGCGCCACTTGCGGCATGCCGCAGGTGCCCTTGGTGACGCCGAACACCTTGATGCCGGACAGCGCACAGCGTTCGACGATGGTGCGGGCGTTGCGCTCGATGCGGCCAAGGTCGATGGCGACTTGCGGTCCCGACATCGCTCAGCCCCTGTAGACCAGCCCTTGCGGGTCGATCTCCGGCTTGCGGCCGGCGACGAGATCGGCCAGGAATTTGCCGGAACCACAGGCCATGGTCCAGCCGACATGCCCGTGGCCGGTGTCGAGGTAGAGGTTGCGATATTTGGCCTGGCCGATGACCGGCACGGAGTTCGGCATCATCGGCCGCAGTCCCGCCCAGAGCACGGCCTTCTTCTCGTCGAAGGCGCCGGGAAACAGATCCTTGCCGGTCCTGAACATGGTGGCAAAGTCGCTGGGCTTGTGGGTGCGGTCGAAGCCGGTGAATTCCGCGGTCGAGGCCAGCCGCAAGCGGTTGCCAAGGCGCGAATAGGCCATCAGCTGGTCCTCATCGGCGCCGCCCATGGTCGGACCCTTGTTCTCGTCCTCGAGCGGAATGGTCGCGGTGTAGCCCTTCACCGGATAGACCGGCAGGTCGATGCCGTATCGGCGGCCGAGCAGGCCGCTCTCCGGCCCCATCGAAATGACCACCGCGTCGCCGGTGACCGGACCCGCCGAGGTCATCACCGCGCGCACCCGGTCGCCGTCGATGTCGAGCCCTTCGACCGTGGTGTCGAACAGGAATTTGACGCCGAGTTTTTCGCTGGCATAGGCGGCGAGACTGTCGACAAACAGCCTGGAATCGCCGGTCTGGTCGATCGGCGAATAGACCCCGCCGGCGATCTTTTCCTTGACCCCGGCGAGTCCCGGTTCCAGCTCGACCAGCCGGTCTCGGCCGACGATCTCGATCGGCAGGCCATGCTCTGCGAGATAGCGGTAATTGTCGGTGCCGGTGTCGAGGCTGTGCTGGGAACGAAAGAAATAGAGGATGCCCTTCTTGCGCTCGTCGTAATGGATGCCGGTGTCGGCGGAGATGGCGTTGATGCAGTCGCGCGAATAAAGCGCGAGGCGCAATTTGACCCGGCTGTTGGCGCGCAGGCGCGCCACCGTGCACTGGCGCAGGAAGCGCAAGCTCCAGGCGAGGAAATAGGGATCGAAGCGCAGCCTGACCTTGATGCCGAGATCGTGGTTCCAGAGCGCGCGCAGGAAAGTCTTCAGCGCCGCCGGCGAGGCCCAGGCGGTGGCGTCGCCCGGCGAGACCAGGCCGGCATTCGACTGGCTGGTGCCGCGTGCCGGGGCCGGATGGCGCTCGATGACCGTGACCTCGTGGCCGTCGGCGGCCAGATAATAGGCAGCCGCGGTCCCGACAACGCCGGCTCCAAGCACCGTTATCCTCATGCCACCCCCCAAAGCTCTTCGTGGCAGCGCCTCCACGCTCTGCGACGAACGCCTTCAATAGCGCTTCGCCGCGCGCCTTGCGAGCCCTTGGGAGTGCCCGGCTCAGCCCCGGGCGGAGTTCTTGCTGGTCAAGATCCGCTCCCAGGCGAGTGCATCGGCGACGATCTGGTCAAGATCGTCGCGTTGCGGGGTCCAGCCGAGTTCGGCGCGCGCAAGATCCGAGTTGGCGACGATGGCGGCTGCATCGCCGGGACGCCGGTCGCCCATCTTGACCTCGAAATCCCGGCCGAAGGCGCGGCGCACGCTTTCGATGACCTCGAGCACCGAATAGCCATGGCTGTAGCCGCAATTGGCGACGAGGCTGTCGCCGCCGGCGCGCAGCCGCTCCAGCGCCAGGCGATGCGCCGCGGCGAGATCGCTGACGTGGATGTAATCGCGCATGCAGGTGCCGTCCGGCGTCGGATAGTCTGTGCCGAACACCTGCATGAAAGGGCGCTTGCCGAGCGCGGTCTCGCAAGCGACCTTGATCAGATGCGTGGCGCCCGGGGTCGACTGGCCGGTGCGGCCCTTGGGATCGGCGCCGGCGACGTTGAAATAGCGCAATGCCGTGTAGCGCAAGGGATGCGCAAGCGACGCATCGCGCAGCATCCATTCGCTCATCAGCTTGGACAGGCCATAGGGCGATTCCGGGGCCAGGCGGGCATCTTCGCGCACCGGCTCAAGGCCTGCGCCGCCATAGACCGCTGCCGTGGAGGAGAAGATGAAATTGGGCACGCCCTCTCGTACTGCGGTTTCGATCAGCGTGCGGGTCTTGGAGGTGTTGTTCTCGTAATAGGCGAGCGGATCGGCAACCGATTCGGGAACCACGATGGAACCGGCGAAATGGATGATCGCGTCGACATGATTGTCCCGGATGATCTGGCCGACCAGTTCCCGGTCGGCGACATCGCCGACAACCAGCTTGGCTTCCGGCGCCACAGCCCATTCGAAGCCGGTGGAAAGCCGGTCGAGCACGACGACACTCTCGCCGGCATCCAGCAGTTCCCAGACCATGTGGCTGCCGATATAGCCGGCGCCGCCTGTCACCAAAACTGTCATTCCGTATCCTCGCTATTCAAGATTTATCGGAAACTGTCTCAAATGCCGCCTTACTGGAAAGACCGCCGCAGGGCTATACAAGACCGGTATGTTAAGTCCGTAACAGTCCCAGCGGTCCAAGGCATCGTAGTGAAACAAAGTTGATGCACATCAAGGGAATAGGGCACGATCTAGGATCGTTAGGAACAGTGGCGGGGCGTGGCATTTTGACCAAACAGGCCCGGTGGACGACGAATGGGCCAATGATTATGATCCGGCGCAAAACTGGGAAGGCGACATGAACTATCAGCGGTTCTTCGAGGAAGCGATCGACCAGCTCCATGCCGAGCGGCGCTACCGTGTCTTCGCCGATCTCGAGCGGATCGTGGGTAAATTTCCCCGCGCGATCTGGCGTTCCAATGGCCGCGCCGAGGAAATCACCGTCTGGTGTTCCAACGACTATCTCGGCATGGGCCAGAACCCCGATGTCATCGCCGCGTTTCAGAACGCGGCCGGCAAGATGGGCTCGGGCGCCGGAGGCACCCGCAACATTTCCGGCACCAGCAACCCGCTGGTCGAGCTCGAAGTGGAACTGGCCGACCTGCACGACAAGGAAGCTGCCCTGGTCTTCACCTCCGGCTTCGTCTCCAACGAAGCCTCGATCTCGACCATTGCGCGGCTTTTGCCCAACTGCCTGATCATCTCGGACGAGTTGAACCACGCTTCGATGATCGAGGGCGTGCGCCGCTCGGGCGCCGAAAAGAAGATTTTCCGCCACAATGACGTCGCGCATCTCGAAAGCCTGTTGCAGGCGGCGGGTCGCGAGCGCGCCAAACTGATCGTCTTCGAGAGCGTCTATTCGATGGACGGAGACATTGCGCCGATCAAACAGATCGTCGAACTGGCAGAACGCTACAATGCCATGACCTATGTCGACGAGGTCCACGCCGTCGGCATGTACGGACCGCGCGGCGGCGGCATCACCGAGCGCGAAGGGCTGGCCGACCGCATCGATATCATCGAAGGCACGCTCGCCAAGGCGTTCGGCACGCTGGGCGGTTATATCGCCGGCAACAGCGCTATCATCGATGCGGTGCGCTCCTACGCGCCGGGCTTCATCTTCACCACGGCGCTGCCGCCGGCGATCGCCGCCGCCGCCACCACCTCGATCCGCCACCTGAAGCGCTCACAGGCCGAACGCGATGCGCAGCAGCGCCAAGCGTCGCGGACCAAGGAAGTCCTCAGCGCCGCCGGCCTGCCGGTGATGGAGTCGCCCACCCACATCGTGCCAGTGCTGGTCGGTGACCCCGAACTCTGCAAGATGGCCAGCGACCGCCTGCTCGGCGTGCACGGCATCTACATCCAGCCGATCAACTACCCGACCGTGCCGCGCGGCACCGAGCGGCTGCGCATCACGCCCACGCCGTTCCATACCGATGCACTGATTGCGGGACTGCAGGACGCGCTGGTCGAGACATGGGATGCGCTCGGCATTCCCTACGGCTCTGCCGGGCGGCCCACAGTGGCCAAGAGCGACCGGATCGTTCCGCTCCTCGTCCCCAAGTCCGGCGGCTGATGGCGGACGGCCAAGGGCCGCCGCCTGATCAAACCGTCTTCATCCACTTCGCCAGCCGGTGTGCCGCTTCCTCGAGTTGATCGAGGCGGCGGTGGAAACACAGCCGCAAAAACGCTTCACCGCCGGGGCCGAAGGCGGTGCCGGGGGCCAGGCCGACATTGGCCTTGTCGACGATGTCGAAGGCGGCCCGGCGCGGATCGGTGAGGCCGTCGACCGTGAAGAACAGATAGAACGCACCTTGCGGCACGGTGAAGCGCGCCTTGCCGGTGGCGCCGATTATGTCGCAGACCAGGTCGCGCGCCGCGTGCGCGCGCTCCACCTGCTCGACGATAAAGCCATCGCCGTGGTCGAGGGCGGCGACCGCGCCGCGCTGCATGAACTGGGCGACACCCGAGGTCGAATACTGGATCAGGTTCTCGAACACCTGCTGCAGGTCGGGATGGGTCTTGATCCAGCCGATGCGCCAGCCGGTCATCGCCCAATTCTTGGAAAAGGAGTTGACGAACAGGATGCGGTCTTCCGCGGTCGAAATGTCGAGGAAGGACGGCGCGCGGCCATGGCCGTAGTGGAACAGCGCATAGATCTCGTCGGCGATGATCCACAGCCCCTTTTCGCGGGCAAGGTTCAGGATCGCCTGCAGCGTTTCCCTGTCGGCGGTCCAGCCGGTCGGATTGGAGGGCGTGTTGACGAACAGCGCCTTGGTACGCGGCGTCACCGCGGCAGCGATTTTGTCGACATCGCAGGACCAGCCATTGCCGGACTGGTCGAGCGTGACCGCAACGGGAGTGGCGCCGGAGACACCGGCGGCGGCAGCGAAATTCGGCCAGGCAGGCGACAGATAGACGACCTCGTCGCCACCGCCCGCGACTGCTGCCAACGCCAGCTGGATGGCGTGCATGCCGGAACCGGTGGCGATGAATTCCTCTTCGGCGAAGGTCTTGCCGAAATGCCTGGCATAGTAGCGGGAAAGCGCTTGCCTGAGCTCCGGAATGCCCTTCTGCCAGGTGTAGAAGGTCTCGCCATTGGCGAGCCCCTTGGCGGCGGCTTCGGAGATGAAGGCAGGCGTCGGCAAATCGCCTTCACCGGCCCAGAGCGGGATCATGCCCTCGCGCGTACGGCCGTAATTGACGACGGCGACAATGCCGCTTTCGGGTGCAGCCACGGCCTCGGCGCGCAAGCTATCGATCAGGGTCATGGACTGGTCCGTTCTAAAGTCGAGCGACCGCTCTTAGCAGATGCCAGAACAGAAAACCCCGGCCGCGAACGACCGGGGTTTTGGTCCAAGGACCTGCCTCGGCGCTATTTCCTGGCGAGGAGGTCGCGAATCTCGGTGAGCAGGGCGACGTCAGCCGGTGGCGGAGCGGCCGGGGCAGCGGGCTTCTCGCGCTCAAGCCGCTTGCGCAGATTGTTCACGGCCTTGACCATCAGGAAGATGATGAAAGCGAGGATGAGGAAGTTCAGCGTCGCGGTGATGAAGCTGCCATAGGCCAGGACCGCGCCCTGGCCCTTGGCCGCATCCAGCGTCGGCGCGTTGACGGTCGAGGAAAGCCCCAGGAAATAGTTGTTGAAATCCAGTCCGCCAAAGATCGCGCCGACGATCGGCATGATGACGTCGTCGACCAGCGAAGTGACAATCTTGCCGAAGGCAGCGCCGATGATGACGCCGACTGCCAAGTCCATCACATTGCCCTTGGAAATGAATTCCTGGAATTCTTTCAGCATTCGACCCTCCTTGTCATGGCAGGCCGCGCTGCCGCCGTCCTACGGCGCCGGCCCCGACCCACAATAACAAAAACCCCCGGTTGCAAAACCGGAAAAGGAGCCCAAGCACCGCTTTGTGTTTACGCAACGTCATCAAGGACATATCAGCCGAAAGCCGCGATGGACTCGGGCTTCAAGCTGTGATTGCGTCGTGACGGCCAAAGGATAAAAGCGGCCACGGAGGGATTTTCGGACCGTGCAGGGCTGGTTCATCGTCATCATTGCCGTCGCCTATGTGACGCTGCTGTTCGTCATCGCCAGTCTTGGCGACCGGCGTTCAACGGCTTCCGGGCCTGGCCGTGCCCGGCCCTTCATCTACGCGCTCAGCCTCGCCATCTACTGCACCTCCTGGACCTTCTTCGGCTCGGTCGGCCTGTCCTCCGAGCGCGGCCTCGAATTTTTGGGCATCTATACCGGCCCGATATTGGTGTTCGTGTTCGGCTTTCCCTTGCTCAACCGCATCGTGCGGCTGGCCAAGAGCGAGAAGATCACCTCGATCGCCGACTTCCTCGGCGCCCGCTATGGCAAGAGCTTTGCCGTCTCGGCGATCGCCACGCTGATCGCCACCATCGGCGCGGTGCCGTATATCGCCCTGCAGCTGAAAGCGATCTCCGGCTCGGTCGGCCTGATGGTCGAGCACTATACGGGATCGCCGCCATCCTTCGATCCGTTCGTCAGCGACATCTCGCTGGTCGTGGCCATGCTTCTGGCACTGTTTGCGGTACTGTTCGGCACTCGCCACGCCGACGCCACCGAGCATCAGGACGGGCTGGTGCTGGCGGTGGCGGTCGAAACCGTGGTCAAGCTCGCCGCCTTCCTGGCGATCGGCCTGATGGTCACCTTCCTGATCTTCGGCGGGCCGGGCGACATGATCGACAAGCTGGCCGAAAACGGCCAGGTGCGGCAAGCCATGGGCTACAACACCTCGCTCGCCACCTGGCTGGTGCTGACCTGCCTGAGCGGCTTTGCCATCATCATGCTGCCGCGCCAGTTCTACGTCACCATCGTGGAGAACCGCGGCGAGGCCGAACTGCGCACCGCGACCTGGGTGTTTCCGCTCTATCTGGTGGCGATCAACCTGTTCGTGCTGCCGATTGCCTTCGCCGGCCTGGCGCTGGTCGGCTCAAGGACCAGCAGCGACCTCTACGTGCTGTCGCTGCCACTGTTCAGCGGCCATGACGTGCTGGCCATGGCGGCCTTCATCGGCGGCCTGTCGGCGGCGACCGCCATGGTGATCGTCGAAAGCGTGGCGCTGTCGATCATGATCTCCAACGATCTCGTCATCCCGCTGTTCGTGCGCCGCCTGCTCAAGACCACAACCTCGGAGAATGAGGACTGGTCGACGCTGATCCTCAATGTCAGGCGCGGCGCGATCTTCATCCTTTTGTTCATCGCCTTCCTCTACTACCGCGAGAGCACCAATTCGGCGCGGCTGTCGTCGATCGGCCTGATGTCGTTTGCGGCCATCGCCCAGTTCGCGCCGGCGCTGATCGGCGGGCTGATCTGGCGCGGCGCCAATGGCCGCGGTGCAGCACTCGGCATGGTCGCCGGCATCCTCGTCTGGGGTTACACACTGCTTTTGCCTTCGCTCTCGGCACCCGACGCCGACATCGTCGTGCAAGGCCTGTTCGGCTTCGAGGCGCTACGGCCGCAGGCTTTGTTCGGCACCGTCGCCGAGCCGCTGAACCACGGCGTGCTGTGGAGCCTGTCCGTCAACACGCTGTTCTTCGTGCTTGGCTCGCTGTCGCGCGCATCGGTGCCGCTGGAACGGATCCAGGCGTCGATCTTCGTGCCGCGCGAGGCCAGCCCGATGCCGAGCCTGCGCCGCTTCCGCACCGCCATCACCGTCAACGTGCTGAAGGACACCATATCGCGCTATCTCGGTGTCGAGCGCACCGAGCGCTCCTTCCAGTCCTTCGAAAAGACCAATGGCGTCTCGCTCTACGGCAATGAGCAGGCGAGCATGGACGTCATCCGCTTTTCCGAGCAGCTGCTGGCGAGCGCGGTCGGCTCCTCGTCGGCGCGGCTGATCCTGTCGCTTTTGTTTCGCCGCAACGACCGCGAGTCCAAGGACGCCTTCCGCCTGCTCGACGACGCCACCGAGGCGTTGCAGCACAATCGCGACCTGCTGCAGATCGCGCTCGACCAGATGGAGCAGGGCATCACCGTCTTCGACCGCGATTTCCGACTGATCTGCTGGAACCGCCAATACCGGGCGCTGTTCGACCTGCCCGACGAGATGGGTCAGGTCGGCGTCTCGCTCGACCGTATCTTGCGCCACCTGGCCGAGCGCGGCGATATTCCGGCCGACCAGCGCGTAGCGATGCTCAACCGTCTGACCAGTTTCGTCAGCCCATGGCAGATGGAATTGAAGACCAGCGGCCGCATCCTGGAATTGCGCTCCAACCCGATGCCGGACGGTGGCATCGTCGCCACCTATGCCGACATTTCGGGACGGGTCGAACAGGATCTGGCGCTGAAGCGGGCCAATGAATCGCTGGAGCAGCGGGTCAAGACGCGCACCATCGAACTGACGCGCGTCAATGAGGAACTGGCGCAGGCGCAGATGCTGGCCGAGGAGGCCAACCTCGGCAAGACGCGCTTTCTCGCCGCTGCAGGCCACGACATCCTGCAGCCGCTGAACGCGGCCCGTCTCTACTGTTCGTCGCTGATCGAGAAGGCCGGCAAAGGTCCGGCGGGCAAGGCCGCTGTCAACATCGAATCCTCGCTGGAATCGGTCGAGACCATTTTGGGCGCCGTGCTCGACATTTCCCGCCTCGACGCCGGCGCGATGAAGCCTGACGTTTCCGCCTTCCGCCTGGACGGGCTGCTGCGCCAGATTGGCAACGACTTCCAGCCGCTCGCCGCCGAAAAGAAACTCGATCTGACGATCATGGCCTCATCGCTCAGCGTCATGACGGACCGCAACCTCTTACGCCGGCTGATCCAGAACCTGGTCTCCAACGCCATCAAATACACGCGCCATGGCCGCATACTCGTCGGCGTGCGGCGGCGTGGCGAGTTCGCCGAAATCCAGGTGATCGACACCGGCATCGGCATTGCCGGCGACAAGCTGAACACGGTCTTCAACGAGTTCACCCGGCTCGACGAAGGCGTGCGCGAGGCCGAAGGCCTCGGCCTCGGCCTCTCCATCGTCGACCGCATCGCCCGCGTTCTCCGCCTCGAAATCCGGATCTTTTCCAACCCCGGCAAAGGCACCCGCTTTTCCGTTATCCTGCCGGTTGCAGCGGTTGAGGCGCCGCGGCGCGAGGTCGAGCCCAAAGTGCCTCCGCGCACCGCAAACTCGCTGGCCGGATTGCGCGTCATGTGCATCGACAACGACGCCCGCATCCTCGACGGCATGCGGCTTTTGCTCGAAGGCTGGGGCTGCAGCGTCGGCACGTTTTCCGGTTCGGAGGATTTTACCAGGGCCGACATCCATCGCCCCGACATCGTGCTTGCCGACTATCATCTGAACGGCAGGACCGGCCTTGATGTGATCGCCAGACTGCGGGACATCCATGGCCGGGACCTGCCGGCCGTGCTGGTCACCGCCGACCGCTCCACGGAGGTCCGTGCCACTGCCGCCGCCCTCGACGTGCCGGTGATCAACAAGCCGCTGAAGCCGGCGGTGCTGCGCTCGATGATGGCCAGGGTCAGGCCGTTGGCGTCGGCGGCGGAATAGCCGCGCCGGCCCGTCTCAGCGATGGCCTAGGCTTATAAGGTAGGCGCAGAACATATCGGCCATGGCCTCGGCATAGGCCTCGATCTCCGCATCGGTGCGGGGGCTTCCTGAAAAATCCTTTCCAACCGCGCTCAGCGTCGCGCCGATCAGACCCCCGGCCAGCGTACGAACGGTTTCCGGAGTTTCGGGCAAGGCTTCACGCAGGAAGTTCTGAATGGTGCGCTCGCCAGCGTCCCTTGCCTCATGCGCCTCGGGTGCGTCGCGATAAAGCGGAGCGGCGTCGCTGAGCGCCCCGCGCACGGCAGCCTCCTCGCACTCCGACCGGATGAAGGCGTGGACCAGCCTGCGCAGCCGTTCGAGCGGCGGACGCTCGCCGTCCTCGAGTATGGTGCGCAGCAGGCCGCCCGTCTGCTGCCATTCGTCGCTTTGCAGCCGAAACAGCAGGGCCGCCTTGTTGGGGAAATACTGGTAGAGCGAGCCGACGCTGACGCCGGCCTTTTCGGCGACGCGCGTGGTGGTGAAACGCTGCGCGCCTTCGCTCGCCAAAACCTGAACAGCAGCTTCCAAAATCGCCGAGATGAGCTCGACCGCACGCGCCTGCTTGGGCTGTTTTCGCGAGGAAATAGAAGGAGTTGGACGCTCAGTCATGGTGCTGCCCGGCAATGCGAATTGGAAACCTGAAGGATTATTCGTATTTTCAGCACGACACAAGAACGCAGTGAATTTTCGCCTGGAGACTTCGATGACCACCCTCACCTCGCTTACCCCCTTGCTCGCCCGTCTGTTCAAGGAGGCGGAAGCAGCGACGAGCCCAGCAGCGGCCAGCTTCTCGGCTGATGAGCGGGAACGCCTGCTGCGCAGCAAGACCGAATATGTCGACTTCTATGGACGGCTGAAGGACCTCTGGCTCACGGTTTCGCCGGAGACAGGCACGCTGCTCTACATGCTGGCGCGCAGCAGCGGCGCCCGCGTCATCATCGAATTCGGCACCTCTTTCGGCATCTCGACGCTCTATCTCGCGGCAGCGCTGAGGGACAATGGCGGCGGCCGTCTCATCACCACCGAGTTCGAGCCGTCCAAGGTGATGCGGGCCAAGGCCAATCTGACCGAGGGCGGCCTCATCGATCTGGTGGAAGTCCGCGAGGGCGATGCGCTGCTGACGCTGAGCGCCGACCTTCCCGAGATGATCGATCTCCTGCTGCTCGACGGTGCCAAGGCGATCTACCCGGAGATACTGAGCCTGGTCGAAAGCCGGCTCAGGCCTGGCGCGCTGGTGATCGCCGACAACGCCGATTTCAGCCCGGACTATCTGGCGCATGTGCGTTCCCCGGCATCGGGCTACATGTCGACGCCCTTCGGCGACGACGTCGAACTGTCGGTGCGGTTGAGCTAAGGCCGTAGGCGTTTACGTCAACAACGCGCAATCCCTTGGACCTCGAGCAGCCCAGGGCAATCGTATAGGACAGCGCTGGCCCCCTCTCCGTCCGCTGCGCGGCCACCTCTCCCCCACTTTGTGGGGGCGAGGAACCCAAGCTTGGAGAGGCGGCGACCTATGCAATTAGCGTTTCCTCGCCCCCGCGGCAGCGGGGGAGAGGTGGCTCGGCGAAGCCGAGACGGAGAGGGGCGGCGCCCTATGCGAAACTGCTCGCCGGAGCCGACTCAGCTCACCGGCTGCAGCGGGTCGCTGCCGATCTTGGACAGCTGGATCACCGCCTGGGTGCGGCTGTCGACGCCGAGTTTTTGCAAGATCGCCGAGACATGCGCCTTGACCGTCGCTTCGGAGACGCTGAGCTCATAGGCGATCTGCTTGTTGAGCAGGCCTTCGGCCAGCATGCCGAGCACACGCGTCTGCTGCGGCGTCAGCGCCTGCAGCCGCTTGATCAGGTCCGATATTTCGGGGTCGCGCTCGACGCCGAGATCGATGCCGACGGGTGCGGCGATGTCGCCGGCCAGCACCGTCTGCACGGCCGTGCGGATCTCCTCCATGCTGGCCGATTTGGAGATGAAGCCCGACGCGCCGAGATCGAGCGCACGCCTGATCGTAACCGGGTCATCATGCGCCGACACCACCACCAGCGGCACCGCCGGGTGGATGCCGCGCAACGAGATCAGGCCGGACAGGCCGCTGGCGCCCGGCATCGAAAGGTCGAGCAGCACGAGGTCGACATCCTCATGGGCCACGACCAGCGCCTTGGCGCTTTCGAAATCGCCGGCCTCGTGGATGGCGGCGACATCGCCGACGCCGGCAAGCGCCTCTTTCAGCGCGCCGCGGAAAAGCGGATGGTCGTCGGCGATGACGAAGGTGTAGCCCGACGGCAAATATTCCTCCCCAAATCCCGTTGTTGATTATCGGCTTCTACGGGACCGGACGATTATGCGGCGAAGCGTTCTGTTTTCAAGCGGCAATGCCGGACGGGGCATTTCCCCGCCGGGGCAGTTCAGGTCTTTTGCGAATTGAGCTTGGTGCCGTCGCCACTATCCTTGTCCATCTCCTTGACGATGCCCATGAAGCCACGCAGCATGCGCTCCATGTAGGTCATCGTCTTGTCGAAATCCTCCTCGCTCGGCAATTTCGATTCGAGCCGGGCGGACAGCGAGTTCTCCAACTTGGTGACGCGCTCGTCCATGGCCTTCATCGAGGCCTGCAAACGGTCGACCTCATCCTGGAAGGCGGCGCGCTCGTCGGCCGCCATTTTACAGACGAGCTGGCCGGAGCGTTCCTCGCAGATCGACATAGCGCCGGTCTGAGTGTCCATGCGGACGTAACCGTTGGCCGATTTTTCCAGCCGGTAGCGATCGGTCTCCTCGGACCAGGCCGATGCCGCGACCAGCGAGACCACTGCGGCGGGGATCAATATGTGCTGCAGACGCATGTTCCATCCTCCACGAGCCAGTGTACGAGAACCTATCACAGCTTTGCGCCGTAAATGCGGAAGAGTTGCCCTTCCCCGCACGAGCCATCCAGATTATAGCGCAACAATGTCTCAGATTATCTACAAGATCGCGCCCGAAGCGCTTTGGCGCGAGGCCGAGAAAAACGGCCGCTTCACCGGCGCTGCGATCGACATCGCCGACGGCTTCATCCATTTCTCCACTGCCAGCCAGGCCAAGGAAACGGCGGCAAAGCATTTCGCCGGCCAGACGGATCTGGTGCTGGTCGCTATCGACGGGGCGCGGCTTGGTGATGCGCTGAAATACGAGGTCTCGCGTGGCGGCGCGCTGTTTCCGCATCTCTACGGCGCGCTCGACATGAGCGCCGTGCTGTGGGTGAAACCATTGCCGCTCGGCCCCGACGGGGCACACCAGTTCCCGCAAATGGAGGCCGAATGAGCGTGCTCGACCGCATCGGCCAGAAACTGCTGTTCAGCTTCGATCCGGAAACGGCGCATGGCATGTCGATCGCCGCGCTGCGCTGCGGCCTGCCGGTCGGCGCGCGGACGGTGCGCGACGAGAGGCTGAAGGTCAACCTGTGCGGCCTCGCCTTTCCCAATCCGCTCGGCATGGCCGCCGGCTATGACAAGAACGCCGAAGTGCCCGACGCATTGCTTGGCCTTGGCTTCGGCTTTGCCGAAATTGGCACGGTGACGCCGCTGCCGCAGGCCGGAAATCCGAAGCCGCGCATCTTCCGGTTGACCGCGGATGACGCGGTGATCAACCGCCTGGGCTTCAACAATGAGGGCCACGAGGCGGCGGAAAAACGCCTTGCCGCGCGCCAGGGACGCGGCGGCATTGTCGGCGTCAACATCGGCGCCAACAAGGACAGCGCCGATCGTGTCAGTGACTATGAATTGGGCGTCTCCCGCTTTGCGAAATACGCCAGCTATCTCACCGTCAACGTCTCGTCGCCCAACACGCCGGGCCTGCGCAACATGCAGGCGCGCGAACAACTCGGCGAGCTGTTGTCTCGGGTCATGTCGGCGCGTGCAGCAGCCTCGGCGCAGCCGCCAATCTTCCTCAAGATCGCGCCGGATCTGGTCGAAGCCGAACTGGAGGACATCGCCGCCGAAGTGAGCGAAAAGCAGATCGACGGCGTCATCGTCTCCAACACGACGCTGGCGCGAACAGGATTGCGCAGCACGACCGTAGCGGGCGAAACCGGTGGTCTCTCGGGCAAACCGCTGTTCGAGCGTTCGACCATCGTGCTGGCCAAGATGCGCAAGCTGCTCGGGCCGGAGCACGCCATCATCGGCGTCGGCGGCGTCGATTCCGCTGAGACCGCGCTGGAGAAAATCCGCGCCGGAGCCGACCTCGTCCAGCTGTATACCGGCATGATCTATGCCGGCCCCGCCCTGCCCGGCCGCATCCTTGCCGGAATGGTGCGCTTCGCAGACAAGGAAAGGCTGAAGTCGTTGCGCGAACTGCGCGACGCCAAGCTCGATCAGTGGGCTGCCAGGCCGCTCTAAAATGCCGTGCGCATTCTCACCCGCAAAATCGCCAGCAGGCTGAAGCCGCGCACCAGCAGGAAGACGTGCAGCGCCGCCCACAGGCCGTGATTGCCCAGCGACGGCGCCAAGGTAAACAATGCGGCGCTGAAGGCCAGGAAAGACAAGAGCATCATGTTGCGCATGTCGCGCGACCAGGTCGCACCTATGAAGACGCCGTCCATCTGGAAGGCCAGCACACCGCTGAGCGGCGTCAGCGCCGCCCATGGCAGATAGACATCCGCGACGTCGCGAACGTCCTGCGACGTGGTGATCAGGGCGACCAGGCCGGCGCCACCGAGCCAGAAGATCAGCGTCGCGGTTCCCGCCAGGCCGAAACCCCAGAACAGGGTCAGGCGCACCGCCCGGTGGAACGAGGTTTCGGCGCGCGCGCCAATGGCGCGTCCCGCCAGTTGTTCCGCCGCGGTGGCAAAACCGTCGAGGAAATAGCCGGCGACAAGGAAGAAGTTCATCAGCACGGCATTGGCGGCCAGCATCAGCGTGCCGAACTGCGCGCCCTGGCGGGTGAACAGCGCGAAGGCGGCAAGCAGCGAGAACGAGCGGATCATGATGTCGCGGTTGAGCGACAGCATGCGCAGGAAGGCGGCCATGTCGAGCAAGCGATGCCGCGGCAGGCTGGGTGCGGCCCGGAACCGCCAGACGATGATGGCGAGGCCCAGCAACATGGCCAGCAATTCGCCAGTGACGGTCGCCCAGGCGACGCCGGCGACGCCCCAGCCGAGCTTCAGGCCGAGCAGGATGCAGAGCACGATGTTGATGCCGTTGAGCACCGCCTGCAGCATCAGCCCAAGCCCGCCCTCGCCGCGCCCCAGCACATAGCCGAGGATGGCGTAGTTGATCAGCGCGAAGGGCGCGGCGAGCATCCTGATCCTGATATAGACGCCCATCGCCTCGCTGACGCGCGGTTCGCCGCCGATGAATTTCTGGCCGGCGACGGCGATCAGCGGGGCAAGGGCGACAAGCGCGATGCCGGCGGCGACCGCGATCAGCACGGCGCGCCAGAACACCGCCTGCTCTTCCAGTTCGTCGCCGGCTCCGAAAGCCTGGGCGACGAGGCCGGTGGTGCCGGAGCGCAGGAAATTGAAGGTGTTGAAGACGACGTCGAAGACCAGTGCACCGGCCGCCAGGCCGCCGAGCAGGGCGGCGTCGCCAAACTGCCCGACCACTGCCGTGTCGACGATGCCGAGCAGGGGCGTCGTCAGATAGGCGAGCGTCATCGGCACGGCGATAGCAAGCACCGAACGGTTGGTGACGGCGAAGGGCTTCGCGCCGGCTGGTGTTGCACCCGTGTCCAGTGGATTGCTGCCTTGCTGATTGCGGCTTGATCGAATAGCCGATGTGCCCCATTTTCCAGCCACCGCGCAATCACCTTTGCCGTGACGGCCAACCGAAATCCCGGTCTGGCGAGTTCGTCGGATCCAGTGCATGCCCCTGCAGATCGTCCACCACCCCGATTACGACGCTGGCTTCGCCGTCAATCATCGCTTTCCGATGAGCAAATATCCGCTGCTGATGCAGGCCTTGCACATCAGGGGTCTGATCCAGGCCGAGGCGCTGTCGATGCCCGAGCCGGCGCCGGCCTCCTGGCTGAAGCTTGCCCATGCGGCTGATTATGTCGATCAGGTCATCGCTTGTGCGGTGCCTGAAAAGATCGAGCGCGAGATCGGCTTTCCGGTGGGGCCACGTGTTTCGCTGAGGGCACAACTCGCCGCCGGCGGCACGGTTCTGGCGGCACGGCTGGCGCTTGTCGACGGCATTGCCTGCAACACCGCCGGCGGCAGCCATCATGCGCGGCGCGCGCAAGGCGCGGGGTTCTGCACCTTCAACGACGTCGCCGTCGCTTCGCTGGTGCTGCTCGCCGAAGGTGCCGCCCAAAACATCCTGGTCGTCGATCTCGACGTGCACCAGGGTGACGGCACAGCTGACATTCTGAAAGACCACGCGCCTTCACATTCTCCATGCATGGCGAGCGCAATTATCCCGTGCGCAAGATCGCCTCCGATCTCGACATCGCGCTGCCGGACGGCACCGGCGATGCTGCCTATCTCGAGCGGCTGGGCGGCATCCTGCCGGAGCTCTCGGCCAAGGCGCGCTGGGACATCGTCTTCTACAATGCCGGCGTCGACATCCATGATGAGGACCGGCTCGGCCGGCTGTCGCTCAGCGATGCCGGCTTGCGCGCCCGCGACGCGATGGTGATCGGCCATTTCCGCGCGCTGGGCGTTCCGGTCTGCGGCGTCATCGGCGGCGGCTATTCGACGGACGTGGCATCCCTGGCAGCACGCCACGCCATCCTGTTCGAGGTGGCCGCAGGCTTCGCGTGAGAAATCTTTAGTTTGAGCATGATCTTTTCCGAAAACCGGTCTCCACTTTTCGGGATCATGCTCCGCCTCACTTCCGAAAGTTGGCGACCCTGAGCAGGATGAAGACCGGCACGACGATCGCCGCGCCGAGCACGACATAGCCGAAGAAGCGATAGACGGCGTTGAAGCCGAGATTCCACAGATCGATGAAGAAGGCCTGGATGCGGTAGAAGACGTCCATAGGCGTCCAGCCAAACGCGTTCATCACCAGGCCGACGAGGAACGACACGACCAGCAGCTTGACGATCACCCGGACGGGCGAGTCACCGAGAAAGCGCGTCACTGCGGACAAGAGCCTGCCTCCAAATTCGTGTGCCCCGGATTCGGGTTGCAGGCCACGAATACGCACTTGCTGCGCCCGTATCAAGGCAGCCGGACCGGCGCAATCGTAAAAGATTGGTAAACATGTCAGCTATAAATTACTGAAAATAAATAGAAAAATCTTCACCACTGCGATCCGCGCAATGTGCGCGCAATTTTCGCCTGCCAGATAGGCAGCGTCTTTTAGAGCGAAACGCCGTGCCGACATTTTCAACCGCAAGGCAGCGCCTTGCCGGCACGGATTTCTGTTGCCCGCGAGAGACATCTAGCCGGAGCGCGGCCATCCCAAGGGCCGGCTCCACGGTCAATCCGCGCAGCGGTGTCTCGTTGCGCATGCGTTGGAGTGTTGCAGTGTTTACTCGAACCAGAATTCTCATGGCGGCGGCGAGCGTTGCCATCTGCGTTGGCGCACCGGCGATGGCCGCCGATCTCACGCCTGCCTATGCCGATCCGCCGGCCTTCCAGTGGAGCGGCGCCTATGTCGGCGTCCATGGCGGGACGGCCTTCACCAAAATGCCGAACCCGTTTGCCGGCCGCAATGGCTGGAGCGGCGGCGTCCAGGCCGGCTACAACATCCAGACTGGACCGGCCGTGTTCGGCGCCGAGCTCGAAGGCTCCTATCTCGGCGGCGCCGAGCACGGGGTGGAAGGCGGCAAGATCAAGGAGAAATGGCGCGCCGCCGCCAAGGCCAAGGCCGGCCTCGCTTTCGACCAGACGCTGGTTTTCGGCACCGCCGGCGTCGCCATGACGACATTCGAAAAGGGCGGCGGCGTGCGCGACACCGACAGCCGCAAGCTCGGCTATCTCGTCGGCGGCGGCGTCGAGCAGGCTTTCGCCGGCGGCCTTTCCGCCAAGATCGAATACAACTACATCCGCACGCCCAATGTGGAGACGAGATCGGCCTTCGGCACAGCGAAGACCGGTATAGGCAGCCAGGAGCTGAAGGCCGGTCTCAACTACCGGTTCTGATGCATGTCGCCCGGACGTGCGCCACGGTTCCGGGATAACGACACGCGTCAGGAAAAAGACCTGGCTGACGGAGAGCAGTTTTCCGTGGCGGCCCCCACCGATCTCCACCGCGGGAAACTGCTTTTCTCCGTCGACCTTTGCGGAGCCATTCAAGGCTGGCCGCGTAATGTCGAAGCAATTTTCAAGGCCTAGCTGCAGCTCGTCTTTCAGCGCAGGAACCACACTCATGTCCATGTCGATAACGGGCCGCAAATGGGTCCCGAAAGTCTTGCTCGCGGCGGCATTGCTGACGATCTCCGCCTGCGCGTCCGACATCATGAAAAACTATATCGGACAGCCGGTCGAAACGGTGGTGCTCGACTATGGTCCGCCGACGGCAATCGTCGATCTCGGCTCGGGCGAGCGCGCCTATCAGTGGCGCAAGATCTCGACCAATGTCGTTGCCGGCTCGACCAGCGGCGAGGTCCGCCGCACCAAGCACGGCACCAAATATGAGACGACCGAGACGCCGGGCTATATCGAACGCCAGGAGTGTTTCTACACCTTCTATGCCCGCTCATCGGGCGGCCGCTGGTTCATCACCAATTTCCGCCAGCCGAAGCTGGAATGTGAGTGAGAGGGATTGCTTGGCTGGCTCTTGTGGCGGGGGCGGGAACTGTCTACCGCCATGATCGCCTGCCGCAGGCGCCAGCAATGGCATCCCGGCATGAGTGAAGGACATCAGGCATGCGCATCCTTTTGATCGAGGACGAGCCGGAGATGGCGTCGGTGCTGAAAACCGCGCTGGAGCGCCAGGATCTTGTCGTCGATCACGTGTCGACGCTGGCCGACGCCGAGGCCATGGCAAGGCTGGGGACATTCGACGCCGTTGTGCTCGACCGCCGCCTGCCCGACGGCGACGGCCTCAGCCTCATCCCGCGCCTGCGAGCTTTGCATGTCGATGCACCGGTGATCGCGCTGACGGCGATGAGCGGTCTCGACGACCGCGTCAGCGGGCTCAATGCCGGCGCCGACGACTATATGGTCAAGCCCTTCGCCATCGAGGAATTGGTGGCACGGCTGCGCGCGCTGCAGCGGCGCCAGTTTACGGTCAGGGCCGAGCAGGCGGTGGTCGGCCGCCTGACCTATGATTTCCGCCATCGCGAAGCGCTGGTCGAGGACCAGGCGCTGGAACTGCCCAGGCGCGAACGCCTGGTGCTCGAGACGCTGATCCGCCGGCCCGGCCGAGCCATCATGCGCAGCGCGCTGGAAGAAGCCGTCTATGCGCTGGATGACGAGATCGGCTCCAATGCACTCGACGCGCATATTTCGCGGCTGCGCCGCAAGCTCGACGACGTCGCCGCCGGCATCGAAATCCGGGCGATCCGCAACATCGGCTATCTCTTGCGGGCGGTGCCATGAGAGAGCCGCGCGCACGCTCGCTGCAATGGCTGCTGGTGCGGCGGCTGATCCTGCTGCAGGCGGCGATGCTCGCCGTTTTCATAGCGCTGTGCGCCGCAGCTCTGTGGATCGCCAACCCGACATTGCTGGCCGACAATGAAGCCGCCGCGACGGCGCTCAGGAATGCCGTCGAGCGCGAGCCCGATGGCCGGCTGGTGGTGCGCGAAACGGAAGCGCTGCGGCAGTTTCGCGAGAGCTTTCCGCATGTCTGGTACATCATCCGCGACAAGACCGGCCAGAGTGTCCGCTCCGGCGACATACCGGAGGTCTATGCCGCCACGCCGGGTGCGCTGTTGGATTCGGTCGAGCACGCATCGCTCGATCTTTCCCGCGACGATATTCGCCCTGAAGCCTATGTCGAGAACGTCGCCAGCAAGGCAGGGCCGGTGCAGATCGTCACCTCGACGCGCTCCTCGCGCGAGCAGACCGACGGGCTTGAGATCAACATCTCGGCGACGGTCGACGTCGCCCACAATCCCGACGGCAGCCGCAACTGGCAGCGCGCTTTGCCGGCGCTGGCGCTGATCATCGCCACATTGGTGCTGCCGATCGTCGTCGTCATGGGCATCGCCACGCTGGTGACAACGCCCGCGGTCATTCGCCGGTCTTTTGCCGGCCTTGTCGACACCGCCCGGCAGGCGGCGGCAATCGACATCGGCACCAGGGCAACGCAGCTCGCCGTTGCCCTGGTGCCGCAGGAGATCGCGCCGCTGGTCCGGGCCTTCAACCAGACGCTGACGCGGCTGGCCCAGGGCTATGACCGCCACAACCGTTTCCTTACCGACGCCGCGCACGAGCTGCGCACGCCGATCGCGATTTTGCGCACGCGCGCCGAACTGTTGACGAAGGAGCCGCAAAGCGAGCGAATGCTCAGGGATATCGAGCGCCTGTCGCATCTGGCGCAACAGTTGCTCGACCATCAGATGCTCGAACGCCCCGCAGACGAGCGCCGGATCGTCGATCTCGCCGAGTTGGCCAGCCGCGTCGCCGCCGACTTCGCCCCGCTCGCCATCGAGGCCGGCTACGATCTCGCTTTTGAGCCGCCGCCCTGCAAGGTCGAGGTCGAGGCCAATGCGCTGCAGATCGAACGCGCGCTGGCCAATCTGGTGCGCAACGCCATCGACCATGGCGGCGGCGCCGGCATGATCACCATCGCGGCCGACGCGACGGGCGGCCTTGAAGTGCGCGATGAAGGTCCCGGCATTCCAGCGGCGGAGCACGAGAACATCTTCGAGCCGTTCTACCGCCTGCAGCCGCAATCGCGCGGCGCCGGCCTCGGCCTCAACCTCGCCCGCCAGATCGCCGGCCTGCATGACGGGACGATCCGGATTCTGGACGGTTCCTGGCGCGGCGCGCGCGTGCGCATGGAGCTACCAGTGCGCCACTGATGCTGGCAACGAAACGCAGACCTCGTCCGCTGCCTCAGGGGAATCGCTTCCTTGCCTTTGCCGTGCCGATCGTTTTGCCAGCGGCATCGAGTGCCTTGACGGTGAACTGGTACGTGTGTGGCGACGGAGGGCACGGCCCCCGGTATGAAAACGCCCCATAAGGCAATGAAGCTCCGGAATAAGCCACCTTGCCGCCGCCATGCGAAAAATCCGGCGCGTCCAGATCAGACATGCGAATGTCCAGTTTGACGGTGCCCGCCGGAACACCGGCAAGCGTCATCGGTGGTGACTTGCTGTCGAAGCACTTCTTGGTTGGCCCCCAGTCGACAGAAACCGACATGCCAGCCTGAGCCGTAGTGACGAAACCGCACACCAAGGCGGCAGCAAGTAATATTCTCATGAAATCCCCCCATTTCCCGGCCAGATCAGGAGCAGAAATGCCGATGCATTGCAACATGGCACGCGCCGGCCAGTTTTGGCGATTGCCCGGACGGCGGCTCGCATGATATCGAGAGGCCGAAGCGGGTATGATGTAATGGTAGCTTGTCAGCTTCCCAAGCTGAACGCGCGGGTTCGATTCCCGCTACCCGCTCCAGCAAGAATCAATGATTTAGACGGAGTTTGCCGGCGCCTGCCGCAGGCCTGCGCATTGCGACATTGTTCATGCCTGCACCTCGGCGCATATGGGAAGGTGCTCTGCAACCTCATCGGCTTCCATCCGCATCAGGGTGTGCGACAGGCCGCCGTGCTCGTCGATCCACTGCCGCACCCAATCGGGATATTGCGAGAGAAGGTAGTTGGCAGCGACGGCGTTCTGATGAGCGCCGACGCCGTACGGCAGATGGAAGCCGAAGGAAGCACGCGGGGTAACGCAGAGCTGCTCGACGGGCAGAGACAGATAGAGCGTGCAAGCGCTGTCGCACTCCCCGTCAAAGTGCACTGGCTCGTCGGCGGCGCGCAGTTTGGCGATGTGCAAAGCGAAGGTCACGATCTGGCCACCGGGATTGCCGCTCACCGTCTCCGCGTTCGCGGGCAGCGCCGTCATCAGGGTGGCGGCGAAGAGCCCAATCGCCATGGTCTTCAACGTCCATCCAAGCTTTGCAAGCGGCAGTTCAGTGTGCATCCTGTGGCCTCGCGTTTGTTTCGCGACGCCAACGCTAGCATCAAGATGGTTAACATTAGGCAGCGCTCATCAATCTTCCGATCAGTCTGTCACACTGGCGCGAGCGAGATCCCCTCCACCCGCTCCAACCTGCGGCGCAGGGCTGGGCGCGTGACCCGTTGTCCAATTTTCTTGGGGCCGCAAAGGACCACATTGGCGGACCACGCCAATGCCGCCATCCGTGTGGCCGCACCAGGTCCGGCTATAGTCCCGTTCCGCGCAAGGAGGGAGTTCCCGGCCGCTATCCCACCTCCCGCAAAATGAAATCGTGCAGCATCTTGGCGGCCGGGGACAGGGCGCGGTTCTTGACCGTGATCAGGCTGTAGGGGCGGACCTCGATGTCGAACTCGGTCTGGACGACGTCGATGGCGCCGGCGAGACCGTCGGGGTTCTGGATGAATTTCGCCACCTGGATCGACACCGGAGCGATGGCGTCGGATTGTGCCACCATGACAAGGGTAAGCAGGAGCGAGGAGGTGTTGAGAATGCGGTCCGGCAGCGCGATATTGCGGTTCAAAAAGTTGCTTTCCATGGCCTGGCGCAGCGGCGAACCGCCCGACTGGAAGACCCAGTCATAGGCGGCGGTGTCCTCGAGCCGCACCGCCTTGCCATTGCTCAGCGGATGGCCGCGGCGCACGATCAAGCAGGCCTTCTCGACGCCGATGACGCGCG
Organism: Mesorhizobium sp. P2_E7; assembly: GCF_056403855.1. Lineage (NCBI taxonomy): Bacteria > Pseudomonadati > Pseudomonadota > Alphaproteobacteria > Hyphomicrobiales > Phyllobacteriaceae > Mesorhizobium > Mesorhizobium sp. P2_E7. The sequence continues at coordinate 249,007 of NZ_JBFUER010000002.1, forward strand.
ATTCGAACAGCCGCGGATTGAGGTCGTCGGGGATGCGGGCGATGATGAAATCATGACGTGTGGCGATCAGCTCGCGCGCCAAGACGTTGGAGGTTTCGACCTGCATGGTGATCTCGATGCGCGGATAGAGGCGGCGGATTTCGCGGATCGCCGGCACCGCCAATTCGATCGCCGGAGCCGTCACCGCGCCGAGGAACACCGAGCCGCCCTTGCCGGCCTTGAGTTCTGAAATCTCGCGGTCGGCCTCGCGCATCTCGAGCAGGATGGAGCGCGCGCGCCTGGCCAGCGCCTTGCCGTAAGGGGTCAGCGTGATGCCGCGCGGCAGCCTTTCGCACAGCTTGACGTCGAGCACGGCTTCCATCTCGGCGATCATGCGTGACGCCGCCGGCTGCGAGATGTTCATCACCTGCGCCGCGGCACTCACACGGCCGTGGTCGTCGAGGGCGACGATCATGCGCATATGGCGCAGGCTGAGGCCGCTGCGCAAAAGGGTTTCGCTGCCGCCCGGGACCTCGTCGTAACCACTTGAAATTCCTGAGGAATTGCGCAGCGCCGCCATGATTTTCTCCTGCTCCCGCGCGTGATCGGCCGGCAATCCGACCAGGCCTTTATCCGCTCCTAATATATATCAGTTTCGATATAGCAACTATCAAAGATCGCATTTGACAGTTATGGCAAAGGGACACACCCTGAGCGCGTCTTGAGACTTGACGGTCGTTTGACGAGCAAAATCGTATCGATCGAAATCAGTCTCTCGAGATTATTGGGAGGAATACCAGAGATCGACATGCCGGCGGTGGCGCGTTTCGCTTCCGTTCGACTGCGCGGCCCGCGAAGCCCCGGGGTGCCGCGTCCATCAACCAGGGAGAGTTAAGTGAAAATCATCAAGACACTGGCCGCCGTCGCGGCCCTCGGCATCGCTGCCATGACCTACTCGGCGCATGCAGCCGACAAGGGTCTCGTCGGCGTGCTGATGCCGACCAAGACCTCGCAGCGCTGGATCAATGACGGCGACGCCGTCAAGTCCCAGCTCGAGGCTCTCGGCTACACGGTCGACCTGCAGTACGCGCAGGACGACATCCCCAACCAGCTCAGCCAGCTTGAAAATGAAATCACCAAAGGCCCGAAGGCGCTGATCATCGCCTCGATCGACGGCACCACGCTGTCGGATGCGCTGCAGAAGGCCGCTGACGCCGGCGTCGTCGTCGTCGCTTATGACCGCCTGATCAAGAAGACCGCCAATGTCGACTACTACACCACCTTCGACAATTTCGGCGTCGGCGTGATCCAGGCGAACTCGCTGGTCAAGGGTCTCAAGGAGCGCTTCCCGAACACCAAGCCGTGGAACGTCGAACTGTTCGGCGGCTCGCCGGACGACAACAACGCCTTCTTCTTCTACAATGGCGCCATCTCCGTCCTGCAGCCGCTGATCGATGACGGCTCGATCAAGATCAAGTCCGGCCAGACCGGCATGGACAAGGTCGGTACGCTGCGTTGGCTCGCCGCCACCGCCCAGGCCCGCATGGACAACCTCCTGTCGGCCAACTACTCGGACGGCAGCCGCGTCGATGGCGTTCTGTCGCCCTATGACGGCCTGTCGCGCGGCATCACCGCCTCGCTGCGCGCTGTCGGCTATGGCACGGACGCCCAGCCCTGGCCGATCGTGACCGGCCAGGACGCCGAGACCGCCTCGGTCAAGCTGATCATCTCCGGCGAGCAGTACTCGACCGTGTTCAAGGACACCCGTGAACTGGCCAAGGCCACTGTCGAACTCGTCGACAAGGTGCTCTCGGGCGGCAAGCCGGAAGGCCTCGATGAAAAGACCTACAACAACGACGTCAAGGTCGTTCCTTCGATCCTTTTGACGCCGCATGATGTCGACAAGTCGAACTACCAGGCGCTGGTGGTCGACTCCGGCTACATCAAGGCCGACGAGCTGAAGTAAATTCGGTTGTAAAATCAGGGGTCCTGCGCACCGCAGGGCCCCTTTTCGTTCACCAGCGAGCCCGGTATTGTTGCCGACCTCGCCGGCAGTGTTTGCCGACCTCTCAAGGAGCGGTAGTTCCCATGGCCTCGACGATTTTGGAGATGCGCGACATCACCAAGACGTTCCCCGGCGTGAAGGCGCTGTCGAACGTCAACCTCAGCGTCGAGGAAGGCGAGATCCATGCCGTTGTCGGCGAGAACGGCGCCGGCAAATCGACGCTGATGAAGGTTCTCTCCGGCGTTTATGCATCCGGCACCTATGACGGCGCGATCGTCTACCGTGGCGAGGAATGCCATTTCAAGGGCATTCACGACAGCGAACACAAGGGCATCGTCATCATCCACCAGGAACTTGCGCTGGTGCCGATGCTGTCGATCGCCGAAAACATTTTCCTTGGCAATGAACACGCCAAATTCGGCGTCATCGACTGGAATGCCAACGAGACACGCACCAGCGCCCTGCTGAAGAAGGTGGGCCTCAAGGAGGACCCCAAGACGCTGATCACCAATATCGGCGTCGGCAAGCAGCAGCTGGTCGAGATCGCCAAGGCGCTGAGCAAGGAAGTCAAGCTGCTGATCCTGGACGAGCCGACGGCGAGCCTGTCCGAAAAGGACAGCCAGGCGCTGCTCGACCTGCTGCTCGAGTTCAAGCGGCAAGGCATGACCTCTATCCTGATCTCGCACAAGCTCAACGAAGTGAACCGGGTCGCCGACAAGGTCACGGTCATCCGCGACGGGCGCACCATCGAAACACTTTCCAAGAAAGACATTTCGGAAGACCGCATCATCACCTCGATGGTCGGGCGCTCGCTCGACGATCGTTACCCGCCACGTGAGCCAAAGATCGGCGAGGTTGTGCTGCAGGTGAAGAACTGGTCTGTCTATCATCCGATCCATGCCGAGCGGCAAGTGATCAAGGGCATCGATATCAACGTCCGCAAGGGCGAGGTGGTGGGTATTGCCGGGTTGATGGGTGCCGGACGCACCGAATTCGCGATGAGCCTGTTCGGCCGCTCCTATGGCCGCCGTATCACCGGTGAAGTGCTGCTCAAGGGCAAGCCGATCGATGTCTCCTCGGTCAGCAGGGCGGTTGACCATGGCATTGCCTATGTCACCGAGGACCGCAAGACCTATGGTCTCAACCTGATCGATCATATCAAGCACAACATCACGCTGGCCAACCTTGGCGGCGTGTCGCGCCACGCCGTCATCGACGATTTGCGGGAACTCGCCGTCGCCAACGACTACAAGGCCAAGACCAACATCCGCTCGTCCAGCGTCTATCAGATGACCGGCAATCTGTCGGGCGGCAACCAGCAGAAGGTGGTGCTGTCGAAATGGCTGTTCGCCAATCCGGAAGTGCTCATCCTCGATGAGCCGACGCGCGGCATCGACGTCGGTGCCAAGTACGAAATCTACACCATCATCGCCCGCCTCGCCTCCGAAGGTAAGGCGATCATCGTCATCTCGTCGGAGATGCCTGAACTGCTCGGCATCACCGACCGCATCTACGTCATGAATGAAGGGCGCATGGTTGGAGAAATGGCGGCGAGCGACGCCAGCCAGGAAAAGATCATGCGCGCCATCGTTCGGGGAGAAGGAAAGCCATCATGACCACCGAAAGCGGTCCCGCGCCGAAAAGCGGCGTCGCCGAAGATGTGCAACAGGGGCCGCGCGTTGCCGTCTCGGCGCTGATCACCAATTTGCGCGACTACGGCCTGATCCTGGCGCTGATCGCCATCATGGTGTTCTTCCAGTTCACCACCTCCGGCACGCTGTTCAAGCCGGTGAACCTGAGCAACCTGGTGCAGCAGAACTCGTTCATCATCGTGATGGCGCTGGGCATGCTTCTGGTCATCGTCTCCGGCCATATCGACCTCAGCGTCGGCTCCGTCGCCGGCTTCATCGGCGCGCTGGCGGCTATGATGATGGTCATCTGGCCCCTTGGACCATTCAGCAATCCGCTGGTGGTTTCGATCGTCTGCCTGATCGTCGGCGGCCTCATCGGCGCGGCACAGGGCTACTGGATTGCCTATCACCGAATACCGAGCTTCATCGTCACGCTGGCGGGAATGCTGATCTTCCGCGGCATCTGCCAGGCGCTGCTGGGTGGCGGGTCTTCGGTGGGGCCGCTTCCAGCCGGCTTCAAGGCGCTTAGTTCAGGCTTCATCCCGGATGTCATCGGCCCCTTGACGCTGATCCCACCGACGGTAAATGCGGCCGGCAAGACCATTGTAGGTAGCGGCATGACCCTGCACATGACGACGATCGTGCTGGGCCTGGTCGCCGTGCTCGCCTATGCCTATTTCGGGCTCAAGGCACGGCGTACCCGCGAAGCGCACGGCTACCAAGCCGAGCCTTTCACGCTGTTCGTCATCAAGACCCTGGTGACCAGCGCGCTGGCGCTGTTCCTGGTCTACCAATTTGCCAGCTACAGGGGCCTGCCGATTGTACTCATGGTGATGGGCGCACTGATCGCGCTGTTCGTCTTCGTCACAAAACGCATGACGATCGGCCGCCGCATCTACGCCATGGGCGGCAATGCCAAGGCGGCGCAACTGTCGGGCATCAAGACCGAGCGGCTGACCCTGATGGTGTTCATCAATATGGGCGTGCTGTCGGCGCTGGGCGGCCTGATCATTGCAGCTCGCCTTGGCCAGGCAGTGCCGGCGGCAGGTCTCGGGTCAGAGCTCGACGTCATCGCGGCCGTCTTCATCGGCGGCGCTTCGGCGATGGGCGGCGTTGGCCAGGTGATCGGCGCGGTGGTCGGCGGCTTCATCATGGGTGTGATGAACAACGGCATGTCGATCATGGGCGTCAATGTCGACTGGCAGCAGGTGGTCAAAGGCCTGGTGCTGCTCGGCGCAGTGGTCTTCGACGTCTACAACAAAAACAAAGGTTAGACCGGGAGCGGAACCAGGACGGCATACGGGTCACATCGCGGCGCTGCCGGGCAGTGCAAGAAGTCCCCTGAAGGACCAGGATCGCGAGCGCAATCCGGACGAAGAGTTTTAACCCGTGGCACGGATAGGTCCGCGCCGCGCCGGTAAGGTTTGTCAAAGCGGCAACCGAGCCAAGACAATTGAGAGAGGGTTCATCATGCTGATCTCCCAGATCCTCGACGACGCTGAGACGATCCGCGTCGTCGCCCGCAATGGCGGCAAGACCCGGATCATCAACGGCGCCCGCAGCGTCTATTCGCTGGCGATGGAGGCCGCGCGCACCGGCACCGGTCTCGCCGCACTGATCGAGCGCAAGGGATACGGTGAGGCCGTGGACCTCGACGCCGCCTACAAGAAGGGCCGGCTGGTGTCTCCGATCAACCATCCCGATCCCGCGCATCTGCATCTGACCGGCACCGGCCTGACCCATCTCGGCTCGGCTGCAACGCGCGATTCCATGCACAAGAAGCTCAGCGATGGCGGTGAGGAACAGCTCACGGATTCCATGAAGATGTTCCGCATGGGACTGGAAGGCGGCAAGCCGGCCAAGGGCCAGACCGGCGTGCAGCCGGAATGGTTCTACAAGGGCAATGGCACCATGGCGGTGGCGCCGGGAGCGGCGCTGATGTCGCCAGCCTTTGCGCAGGACGCCGGCGAAGAGCCGGAGATCGCCGGCATCTATGTCATCGGCGACGACGGCGCGCCGTTCCGCGTCGGCTTCACGCTGTCCAACGAGTTTTCCGACCACGTCACCGAGCGGGTGAATTACCTGTTCCTGGCGCATTCCAAGCTGCGCAACGCCTCGTTTGGGCCGGAGATCCTGATCGGCGACCTGCCGGCCGACATCAGGGGTTCGTCGCGAATCCTGCGTGATGGCAATCTGCTATGGGAAAAGCCGTTCCTGTCGGGCGAAGCGAACATGTCGCACACCATCGCCAATCTCGAGCACCACCACTTCAAATATTCGGCCTTCCGCCAGCCGGGCGACGTGCATGTGCACATGTTCGGCACGGCGACGCTGTCGTTTGCCGATGGGATCAGGACGCAGGCCGGCGACGTCTTCGAGATCGAAGCCGGGGATTTTGGATTGCCGCTGCGCAACCCGCTGGAGATCGAGCAGCCGGTGAAGGTGGCGGTGAAGGCGTTGTAGCGCCCTTACCTTCTCCCCTTGTGGGAGAAGGTGGATCGGCGCGTTAGCGCCGAGACGGATGAGGGGTGTTCCAAGGAACGCCAACGTCTCACTCCGCTGGAACACCCCTCATCCGACCTCGCTTCGCGAGGCCACCTTCCCCCACAAGGGGGGAAGGAAGAGGCGCTCTCCAAGCTCAATAAATATCAAAATCGAAATACTTCGCCTGGATCTTCTTGTACGTGCCGTCGGCAACAATCGCGTCGATCGCCGCGTTGAGCTTGTCGCGTAGCGCCGTGTCTTCCAGGCGCACGGCAATGCCGGCCTGCGTCTCGGTGCCCTTAACGTCGCCGACCAGCTTGCAGCAGCCGTCGCTCGCCTTCTTCAGCCAGTCCATCAGCACGAACTTGTCCGAAATCACCGCATCGAGGCGGCCATTCTGCAGGTCGGTGATCGCCTCTTCCTGGGTCGGGTAAAGTTTTGCCTCCGCACCGGCCTTGCCGTAGGCGTTCTGGGCGTAGTCGGCCTGGGTGGTCGAGGCCTGCGCGCCCACCGTCTTGCCGGCGAGGGCTGCCGGTTCGGTGGAGGTGAGGTCGCTGTCCTTCGGCGCCACCAGCGCCAGCGGCGTGGTGTAGTATTTGTTGGTGAAGGCGACCTGTTTCTTGCGCTCCTCGGTGATGCTCATCGACGCGATGATGGCGTCGAACTTCTTCGCCTGCAGCGCCGGGATGATGCCGTCCCAGTCCTGGGTGACGATCTCGCACTCGACCTTCATTTGCGCGCACAGCGCATTGGCAATGTCGATGTCGAAGCCTTCGACCTTGCCGTCAGACGTAATGGTGTTGAAGGGCGGATAGGCGCCCTCGGTGCCGATCTTCAATTTCTCCTGCGCCTGCGCCAGCGAGCCGGCCGCCATCACCAGCATGGCAGCGCTCGCTGCCGACATGATCCATCTTGAAATCTGCATTTTTGGTTCCCCTTGCGCGCCGGTCTCTTGCCGGTCACCGAAAGGCAGCCAAGCATGGTGAGCCAATGCAGGCAAGTATTTTGCCCGCCGGTGATCGAGGTCAGCCGGCGGTGCGGAAATGCTTGGAGAGTTTCAGGCCTTGCGCCTGGTAGTTGGAACCGAGATCGGTCCCGTAGAGCGCCTGCGGCCGCTTCAGCATGTGTTCGTAGACCAGCCGGCCGACGATCTGGCCATGGTCGAGGATAAACGGCACTTCGTGGCTGCGCACTTCGAGCACCGCCCGGCTGCCCGTGCCGCCGGCGGCTGAATGGCCAAAACCCGGGTCGAAGAAGCCGGCATAGTGGACGCGGAATTCGCCGACCAGCGGATCGAAGGGCGTCATCTCGGCGGCGTAGAGCGGCGGCACGTGCACCGCCTCACGGCTGACCAGAATGTAGAATTCGTCGGGATCGAGCACCAGTTCGCCGGCGCCGCTCTTGTAGAGCGGCTCCCAGAAATCGACGGCATCCTGCGCGGCGCGCTTGTCGACGTCGACCAGGCCGGTGTGATGCTTGCCGCGATAGCCGACCAGGCCGTTCTGATCGCCATCGAGGTCGATGGACAGCGCAATGCCGCCGCCGGAAATGTTGGGCGGCTCGGTGGCCACCAGCATTTCGGCCCGGTGCAATTCGTTCAGCTCTGCCTCCGACAGCAAAGCATTGCCGGTGCGGAAGCGGATCTGCGACAGCCGCGAGCCGGCGCGCACGACGATCGGAAAGGTGCGCGGGCTGACTTCGAGATAGAGCGGGCCGTGATAGCCGGCGGCGATCTTGTCGAACTCGTGGCCGCGGTCGGTCATCACCCGGGTGAAGATATCGAGCCGCCCGGTCGAACTCTTCGGATTGGCCGAGGCGGACACGTTTGCAGGCAGCGCCAGGCTTTCGAGCAGCGGCACGATGTAGACGCAGCCGGTTTCCAGCACCGCGCCATCGCTGAGATTGATCTCGTGCAGCTTCAGCCGGTCGAGCTTTTCCGACACCTTGTGGTTGGGGCCTGGCAGGAAGGACGCGCGCACGCGAAAAGCCTTGTCGCCGAGCCTGAGATCGAGGCTGGCCGGCTGGACCTGATCGGCGTCGAGCGCGCGCGGTGACTTCAGCGCGCCGGACTGGAACAGCGCGGAAATGTCCTGATCGGGAAGAATGCCTGTCTGCCGCAAAGGCTGGCTCCACTCCAAGGCCGGTGACATGAGGCAGGTTTCTTGCCGCAAAACCGCAGGGCACTTTTGCGGAACCTGCCTTGGTACAAACCTCTTAATGAAGCCGGCAATTGACGCAAGCATGGCTGAGGTCTAAAGGGTCGTTATCCCGTGGTGATTTGGCCGGTCGGCTTGCAGCCACGTTAAACAAGTCGCTAAAGGACCGTCGGGCCGCAAGGCCGTATGGACCGGTTGCGACTTTCGCGGCCGGTTTTTTTGTGTCTGGAACAAAAACGATGAGCACCAAGAAGCGTAACTGGAAGCCTCAGACCGCACTCGTGCATGGGGGAACACTGCGTTCCCAGTTCGGCGAAACGTCGGAAGCGATGTACCTCACCCAAGGCTATGTCTATGAGACGGCACAGGCCGCCGAAGCCCGTTTCAAGGGCGAGGAGCCGGGCTTCATCTATTCGCGCTACGCCAACCCGACCGTCGACATGTTCGAAAAGCGCATGTGCGCGCTGGAAGGCGCCGAAGACGCCCGCGCGACCGCCTCCGGCATGGCCGCGGTGACGGCTGCCCTTTTGTGCAGCGCAAAGGCCGGCGATCATATCGTGGCTGCGCGCGCGCTGTTCGGCTCCTGCCGCTGGGTGGTCGAAACGCTGGCGCCGAAATACGGCATCGAGGCGACCCTGGTCGACGGCACCGACATCGCCAATTGGGAAAAGGCGGTCAGGCCGAACACGAAGCTGTTCTTCCTGGAAAGCCCGACCAACCCGACGCTTGAAGTGGTCGACATCGCCGCCGTTGCCTCGCTCGCCACCTCGATCGGCGCCAGGCTGATCGTCGACAATGTCTTTGCCACGCCTTTGCAGCAGAAACCGTTGCAGCTCGGCGCCCACATCGTCGTCTACTCCGCGACCAAACACATTGACGGCCAGGGACGGTGTCTCGGCGGCATCATCCTGTCGGACAAGAAGTGGATCGACGAGAATCTGCACGACTATTTCCGCCACACCGGCCCGAGCCTGTCGCCGTTCAACGCCTGGACGCTGCTGAAGGGCCTGGAGACGCTGCCGGTGCGGGTGCGCCAGCAGACGGAAAGTGCCGGCAAGATCGCCGACTTCCTGGCCGGGCAGCCGCAGATCGTGCGCGTCATCTATCCCGGCCGCGCCGACCACCCGCAGGCCGACATCGTCAAGAAGCAGATGACCGGCGGCTCGACGCTGATCTGCCTCGACGTCAAGGGCGGCAAGCAGGCGGCCTTCGCCCTGCAGAACGCGCTCGACATCGTGCTGATCTCCAACAATCTCGGCGACGCCAAGAGCCTGATCACCCATCCGGCGACGACGACGCACAAGAACCTCAGCGACGAGGCACGCGCCGAGCTCGGCATCGGACCGGGAACGCTCCGACTGTCGGTTGGTCTGGAGGATACGGACGATCTGCTTGAGGACGTTGCGCAGGCGCTGAAGGCGGCGAAGTAGCGGCCTGCTTCGGAAGCAAGGTAAAGGCCCGGGCGTTGATCAGGCGCCCGACGAGGCCTCTTCCAGTTCCGTCATCGCCTTGGTGCGGATGGTCATGGCATTGCCGCGCCATTCGACCGCACCGCCGAGCCAACCGCGCGACCAGATGGCGGGAAGCATCACATCGCGCACGATCATTGCGGTGACGATGCGCGGCGACAGATACCAGCCCTTGGCCCAGGCAAGCAGGCATTCCGGCGCATAGGCAAAGGCCAGGACGCCCAAAGCCGTGGTGGGCAGGCTGACGCCGGCGCTTGCCGCCGCCACCAGCGCCAGCAGCAGCGGCACCGCCACGCCGGTCAGGATTTCGGGCGTGTAGAACAGCGGGAAGGTGACGCGGCGCAGCCGCGACCAGCGCGTCTGGCGCGACCATATCTCGGCGAACGTGCGCTGGCCGAGCGGCTGTTCGAAAGGCGAAGCAACGAGATTGACGCGCAGGCCGAGCCCATTGACCAGCTTGGTCGCGGCGGCATCCTCGGCGATCTCGGCAGCAAGCGCCTCGATGCCGCCATTGGCGTCGAGCATTGGCTTGTTCCACAGCATGCTCTTGCCCTGGGCAAAGCCGAGGCCCAGCGCCTCGCCGGCATATTGCCAGCGCGCCTGCAGCGTGTTGAGGAAAGCGCATTCGACCTCGGCCCAGAAACCATCCGGCCGCGAGTCGATCGGGGTCGAGCAGACAAGCCCGGTGTCCGGCCGCCAGGCCGCCATCAGATGCTGGACGTAGTCGACAGGCATCAGCACGTTGGAATCGGCCAGGATGACCCAATTGTGCTGCGCCGCCTGCCAGCCCTTGACGCAGTTGTTGAGCTTCGGGTTGGCGCTGACCCGGTCATCGCCGATGAGGAGCTGCGCCGGGATCTCGGGATGGCCGGCGATCGCGGCGTTGATGAGCTTGACCACGGGGTCTTCAGCATGAGCGACGCAGAAGATCAGCTCGTAGCGCGGCCAGCCGAGCGAGAAGGCGCGCTGCAGCGTCTCCTGCGTAAATGGCTCCACCCCGCGCGATGGCACCACGATCGAAACCGGCGGCGCCTTTCTGGCCGGCGGCGCAATCGGGCGCGGCCGCCTCAGGCTGAGCGAGGCGAGCACAATGCCGGCGAGATTGGAGAGAAGCAGGAGTGTCGAAAGCAGTGCTGCTATGACTGTCAGTTCCATCCAGATCTGGTCACTCCGGAAAAAAGCGGCCAGGAATGGCCGTTTTCAACAGTTCGACAGAGCGCTGAGTCGCCCGACACGGTTCATGCACACCATCATTGTCATGTGTCACTTAAATGACATTGTTGTTCGGCACCTGCGCATGAGGCCTAATGCGGGTGTACGGCAAGAGCGCCGACAGGTCCGTTGGTGTCGTTTGGAGCAGCCTATGTACCGCGCCGTCACGCGCAACATCGAAGTGCAGGTCAGACCGTTCTACCTGGAGGATCGCTCGGATCCGTCGGAGAACCGTTATGTCTGGGGCTATCAGGTGACGATCGACAACCAGTCGGACGAGTTCGTGCAGCTTATGTCGCGCTACTGGCACATCACCGACGGCAGCGGCCGGGTCGAGGAAGTGCGCGGCGCCGGCGTCGTCGGCGACCAGCCCGAACTCAATCCCGGCGACAGCTATCAATACACGTCAGGCTGCCCGCTCTCGACGCCGTCGGGCTTCATGGTCGGACACTACACGATGCGCAACAAAAGGGGCGAGACGTTCGACATCGCTATTCCCGCGTTTTCGCTGGATCTGCCGGGGACGCGGCGAACGGTGAATTGAGAGGGCTTGGTTCCTCGCCCCCGCAAGGCGGGGGAGAGGTGGCCCGGCGAAGCCGGGACGGAGAGGGGGACGACCGTCGCGAAGCCAGAATCCGGTAAGGGTCAGGCGCAAGACCTGCAACGTCAGCGAATCCCCGTCTGCAGCAAAGACCCCTCTCCGTCCCGGCTTCGCCGGGCCACCTCTCCCCACTTCGTGGGGCGAGGAATCGGAGTTTGACCCTTACTGTGCCGCAAACTCCGCCGGGTCGAAGTCATACTGCTTCGAGCAGAACTCGCAGGCGACGTGGATGCCGCCATCCTCGGTCGAGTCCTTGATCTCCTGCGCGGAGAAGCCTTCGAGGATGCCGCGGATCTTGTCGCGCGAGCACGAGCACTGATCGGTGACCGGCACGCCGCCGAAGACGCGCACGCCATGTTCGTGGAACAACCGGTAGAGCAACCGCTCGGCGCCGATGGTCGGGTCGATCAGTTCGGTCGGCTCGATGGTGCCGAGCAGCGCCACCAGCTCACGCCACGAATTGTCGGCCGGCTCTTGCGTGACGTCGCGCGGATCGCCGTCGCCGCCCGAAATGTCGGGCACGCGCATGCGCTCGGGCGACTGCGGCAGGAACTGCGCCAGGATGCCGCCGGCGCGCCACTGTTCGCGCGCGCCGCCGGGACCCGGCGTCAGAAGCTTGGCCACCGAAAGCCTGAGGTCGGTCGGGATCTGTTCCGACTGGCGGAAATAGGTGCGCGCAGCGTCTTCCAGCGTCTCGCCGTCAAGCTGGACGATGCCCTGATAGCGCTGCGTGTGCGCGCCCTGGTCGATGGTCAGCGCCAAAACACCGCTACCCAGCAGCGTCTGCTGCGAGGTCTCGTCGGCGGCCACCAGGGCTTCCAGCCGATCGGCGTCGAAGCGGGCATAGGCTCGCAATGCCGAGGGCGTGGAGAAATCCGCGACCAGCATGTCGACCGGCCCGTCGGTGCGGGTCTGCAGGATGAACTTGCCCTCGAACTTCAACGAGGTGCCGAGCAGCACCGTCAGCACGCAGGCTTCCGCCAGCAGCCGGGCAACCGGCTCGGGATAGTCGTGGCGGCTGAGGATGGCGTCGAGCATCGGCCCGAGCTGCACGGTGCGGCCGCGCACGTCGAGCGGGCCGACCTCGAACGGCACGACGTGATCGTCGCCGGCATAGCCGAACTCGCCGAGTTTGGGGTGATGTTCAGTCACTTGATGCGTTTCCAACATGACAAAGCTCCAGGGCGCGGCCATGCGGCCCGGAGGGGTGCATGCGTCCAAACGCGCTTGATTTGCGTGATGCGGCGCAGATAGGCATCACGCCGCCCCAGATCAAGCGCCCAAGCACGTCAGGCACCAAGACACTTCAAGCCCCAAGACACCAGGCGAGCACGGCCTTCTGGGCGTGGAGCCGGTTCTCGGCCTCGTCGAAGACCACCGAATGCGGGCCGTCGATGACCTCGTCGGTCACCTCCTCGCCGCGATGCGCCGGCAGGCAGTGCATGAACAGGGCGTCGGGCTTGGCCCTTGCCATCAGCGCCGCATTGACCTGATAGGGCGAGAAGACATTGTGGCCGCGGGCGCGGTGCTCCTGGCCCATCGACACCCAGCAATCGGTGACGACGCAATCGGCCTGGTCGACGGCTTCCTCGGGCGAGCGGGTAAAGCTCAGCTTGCCGCCATTGGTCTTCGACCAGTCGATATGCTTCTGCGCCGGCTCGCTGCCTTCCGGCACCGCGACATTGAGGTTGAAGCGGAACCGTGCCGAGGCTTCGAGCAGCGAATGCAGCACATTGTTGCCGTCGCCGGTCCAGGCGATGGTCTTGCCGGCAACCGGACCGCGATGCTCCTCGAAGGTCATGATGTCGGCCATCAGCTGGCAGGGATGGGTGTCATCGGTCAGCCCGTTGATGACCGGGATGGTGGCGTTCTCGGTCAGTTCGAGCAGCCGTTCATGCGAGGTCGTGCGGATCATGATGGCGTCGACATAGCGCGACAGCACCTTGGCGGTGTCGGCGATGGTCTCGGAGCGGCCGAGCTGCATTTCGGTGCCGGTAAGCATGATGGTCTCGCCGCCGAGCTGGCGCATGCCGACATCGAAGGACACGCGCGTGCGCGTCGACGGCTTGTCGAAGATCATCGCCAGCACCTTGCCCTCGAGCGGCCTGGTGCGCTCGCCGGCCTTGAGGCGCGCCTTGCGCACCACCGCATCGTCCAGCATGAACCGCAGATCGCCTTCGGAAACGGCGGAAAGATCGGTGAAATGGCGAAGTGACATCAGGAATGGTTCCGGGGTTACTTCGCGGCGGCCGCGGTGATGGCGTCGGCCAGGCCTTTGGCGCCGGCACGGATGCGATCGAGCGCCTCGCCGATCTCGGCGTCGGTGACGGTAAGCGGCGGCAGCAGGCGAATAACGTTATCGCCGGCCGGCACCGCAAGCAGATGCTGGTCGCGCAGCGCCATGTTGACCTTGGTGTTGGGCATGGCGCATTTCAGGCCGAGCATCAGGCCGGTGCCCCGGATGCCTTCGATGACATCGGGAAATTCGTCCGCGACCCCTGCCAGCCCCTGCTTCATCAGCAATGCCTTGCGCTGGACGTCTTCGAGGAAGCCGTCTTCCAGCACCACGTCGAGTACGGCATTGCCGACGGCCATCGCCAGCGGATTGCCGCCGAAGGTGGTGCCATGCACGCCTGCCGTCATGCCGACGACAGCCTCGTCGGTGGCCAGGCACGCGCCCATCGGGAAGCCGCCGCCAATGCCCTTGGCGATCGCCATGATGTCGGGCGTCACGCCGGTCCATTCATGCGCGAACAACTTGCCGGTACGGCCGATGCCGCACTGGACCTCGTCGAAGATCAACAGCAGCCCGTGCTGGTCGCAGAGCTGCCGCAGCCGCTTCAGCGATTGCGTCGGCACCGGGCGGATGCCGCCCTCGCCCTGCACCGGCTCGATGAGGATCGCGGCGGTCTCAGATGTGATCGCCTTCTCGGCGGCGTCGATGTCGTCAAAGCCGACCTGGTCGAAACCTTCGACCTTGGGCCCAAAACCTTCGAGATATTTGTACTGGCCGCCGGCGGCGATGGTCGCCAGCGTGCGGCCATGGAAGGCGCCTTCGAAGGTGATGACGTGGAAGCGCTCGGGATGGCCCTTGACGAACTGGTAGCGCCGCGCCGTCTTGATCGCGCATTCCAGCGCCTCGGCGCCGGAATTGGTGAAGAACACCTTGTCGGCGAAGGTGGCCTCGACCAGCCGCTGGCCCAACCGGGTCTGAGCCGGGATCTCGTAAAGATTGGAGACGTGCCAGAGCTTGGCCGCCTGTTCGGTCAGCGCCGCGACCAGATGCGGATGGCTGTGGCCCAACGAATTGACCGCGATGCCGCCAGCAAAATCGAGATATCGCTCGCCCTTGTCGGTAACCAGCCAGGTGCCTTCGCCATGGTCGAAGGCCAGGGGTGCGCGAGCAAAGGTCTCGTAAAGCGCCGAACCGCTCATTATATGCTTCTCCGGTACCGGAAAATCAAAAAAGCCGCCAAAGCGGCGGCCTTGTGCGGCTTATCGTGTTTTTCGGCCATGAAGTCAACGAAAACGTCGTGCAAAGGCGCGCGGCAAGCTCCCGACGAGACGCCGGCTCATAAGCGACCGGGCAAGTTGGGGAAAACCGAAAAAACCGATTCGTGTTGCACCAGGGACTCTTGTCACCGAGTCAACACATGAGGTAATTGTAGTCGGGAAATAACTAGATTTCGTGCGGCGGACCTAATCACCTAATATATGTGGTGTCTGCCCCGGCAAAGGTTGCCGGGTCGGGAATGGATTCCGGCTGCCGCACGCTTAGCAGGAGCGCGGTCTCATGAACTGGACTGACGAGCGGGTCGAACTTCTCAGAAAACTGTGGTCGGAGGGCTTGAGCGCAAGCCAGATCGCCGCCCAACTTGGCGGGGTCAGCCGCAACGCCGTCATCGGCAAGGTGCATCGGCTGAAGCTGTCGGGCCGCGGACGCTCGACCGCAACGCCGGCGCGCCAGAAGAAGACGGCGCAGGGATCTTCGATCCAGAAGTCGGTGTCGCGCGCCGCGACCACGCAGCGCCACGTCACCACCTCGATCGGGGCAACCGCGCTGCAGGCGCAGTTCGACGCCGAGCCGGTGGCTCGCCACTACATCCGCCCGGTCGAGAACGTTGTCGTGCCGATCTCGCGGCACCTGCAGCTCACCGACCTCACCGAGCGCACCTGCAAATGGCCGAATGGCGATCCGCTGTCGGAAGACTTCAACTTCTGCGGCAACGAGGCGGCCGAAACCGGACCTTACTGCAAGTACCACGCAAGGGTTGCGTTCCAGCCGGCTTCGGAGCGGCGCAGGAGCCGGTGATTGGGGACTAGGCAGTAGGAATTAGGCAGCAGGGTAACGTGCTCTGAACTGCCCTTGTTAGCCTACTGCCCTACAGCCATCCATTCTTGCGAAACCGCCAGTATAAAAACAAGCAGATGCAGGCGATCGCGGTCAGCACTACCGGGTAGCCGTATTCCATCTTCAGTTCCGGCATGTCATCGAAATTCATGCCGTATATGCCGGCGAGCGCCGTCGGCACCGCCAGTATGGCGGCCCATGACGCCAGCTTCTTGGTATTCGCCGTTTCCTGGCTCTGGCCAACCAGCAGACTGGCTTCGAAGGCGAAGGCCAGAACCTCGCGCAGACTGTCGATTTTTTCCTGGACGGTGCGGATGTGGTCGGTGACATCGCGAAACAGCGGATGCATGGCGGTATGGATCTGCGGCAGGTCGGCGCTGGTCAGTCGGCGGCAGACCTCGACCAAGGGAAGTGCGGCATTGCGCAGGCGCAACAAATCGCGGCGCAGCATGTAGAGCCGCTCTATGTCGGGACCGGTCATCGGCTTCAGCAGTATCTTGTCTTCGATCGCCTCGACCTCGTCCTCGATCTGTTCCAGCACCGGCATGTAATTGTCGACGATGAAGTCGAGAATGGCATAGAGGACGAAATCCTCCCCCTTGGCCAGCGAATGCGGGCAGCTTTCCCAGTGCTGGCGCACGGCGGCATAGGAGGTCGACGGACCATGCCTGACGCTGACGATATAGCCTGAGCCGACGAACAGATGGGTCTCGCCGAAGGTGACGCGGCCGTCGATCAGCTGGGCGGTGCGGGCGACGATGAACAGGGCATCGCCATATTGCTCGATCTTTGGCCGCTGGTGCGGATGCTCTGCGTCTTCGATCGCCAGTTCATGCAGATGGAACTGCGCCTTGACGCGCAGCAACAGCTCGCGGTCGGGTTCGAGCAGCCCTATCCAGACGACATGGCCCGATTTCCTCGCCCATTCGCCGGCCTCTTCGATCGGGATGTCGGCAATGCGCTTGCCGGCGGTGTAGACGCTCGACGCGATGATGCCGGACGATGCCGGCGCCGGCTTGAACTCTCGGACATATTCCATCGCAGCCTCCGGAAGCAGAACCTGAGAAGCTTAACGCTGCGATAGTTTAGCGCAATATGATTAAGCGTTCGAGGGGCGCGCGATCACTTCACCGGCAGCGGCGCCGGAAGGGCAACCTTGTCGGTCTTGTCGCCTTTCGGCCGCTCGGCCGGCATCTGGTCGCCGGTGACGATGTAATAGATGGTCTCGGCGATGTTGGTGGCATGGTCGCCGATACGCTCGATGTTCTTGGCGCAGAACAAGAGATGCGTGCACGGCGTGATGTTGCGCGGATCTTCCATCATGTAGGTCAGCAGCTCGCGAAACAGCGAGGTGTACATGGCGTCGATCTGGTCGTCGCGATCGCGCACGAAGCCTATCCTGTCGACCGAGCGCGAGGCATAGACGTCGAGCACTTCCTTGAGTTGAATCAGCGCCAGCTCGGCGAGAGCCTCGAGACCGCGAAACAGGCTGGTCGGCTGGCGGCCGTCGATGACGCTCACCACTCGCTTGGCGACATTCTTGCCGAGGTCGCCGATTCGTTCGAGGTCGGCGGAAATACGGATCGCGCCGACGATTTCGCGCAAATCCGTCGCCATCGGCTGGCGCTTGGCGATGATGACGATGGCCTTGTCGTCGATTTCGCGCTGGCCCTCGTCGAGCACGATGTCGTCATGGATGACCTTCTGGGCGAGGCCGGGGTCGGCATTGACCAGCGCCTGAATCGCCTGCTCGACCATGCGCTCGGCGTGGCCGCCCATCGCAGCGATGCGCTTCGACAGATATTTCAGCTCTTCGTCGTAGGCGCTGACGATGTGTACGGACTGCATGGACGAAATGCCTTCCTGGACTCTTTGGCCTTGTGAGTCGTTTCCTCGAACCCTGTGCTGATACGCCAGCCGGATGACAGAAAGACGAAACCGGCCGTTATCAAATAGTACTGCCTCAGCCCGCCGGCAAATGGACGGTGAACGCCGCGCCCATGCCACCTTCCGACTTGATCGAAAGTCTGGCGTTGTGACGCGTCAAGATGTGCTTGACGATAGACAGACCAAGCCCGGTGCCTTTCTGGGTGCGGCTGCTCTCGACATCGATGCGGTAGAAGCGCTCGGTGATGCGCGGAATGTGCTCTTCGGGAATGCCTGGACCGTAGTCCCTGATGGTGACGTCGATGCCCGGTTCGGGACCGGCCTCGCTGCGGGCGATCGACACTGTGACGCGTCCGCCCGGCTGACCGTATTTGCAGGCATTTTCCAACAGGTTCTCGAACACCTGGAACAGCTCGTCACGGTCTCCGGGCACTTCGAGCGGTCCTTCGGCATAGTCGCGCTCGATGACGACGCTGTTCTCCCTGGCGAGTGGCCCGAGCGAGTCGATGACGCTGTCGATGGTCTGGCGCAGATCGACCTCGGTTCCAGGCTTCAGATAGGGCTTCATTTCCAGCCGCGACAGCGACAGCAGGTCGTCGATCAGGCGCGCCATGCGGCCGGTCTGGTTCTGCATGATCTGCAGAAACTGCTCGCGCGCCGCCGGATCGTTGCGGGCCGGGCCGCGCAACGTCTCGATGAAGCCCGAGATCGAGGCAAGAGGGGTGCGCAACTCATGGCTGGCATTGGCGATAAAGTCGGCGCGCATGCGATCGATGCGGCGCGTCTCGCTCTGGTCCTTGAACACCACCACAAAGAGATCGGTGGCGTGGCCGACCGAGGACGCGCTGACCCGGTAGGCCCGTTCGACCGGCAGTTTCTCGATGTAGTCGACGGCATCCGAGGCGACCGTTCCCGACAGCACGCTGTCCAGCAGTGCCTGCATCTCAGGGGCGCGGAATTTCAACGACAGCGACAGGCCGGGCGCTATCCCGCCAAAGGCGGCAAAAGCGGCGGCGTTGGCATGAACGATGGTGGCGGTGCGGTCGAAGATGATCAGCGGATCGGCAACGGCCGCCGCAAGATATTCGCCGGAAAGCCGCTGCAGCCCGCTCGCCTCGATCGCGGCAATGCTTTCGGTGGACCGGCTGGCGCCGCCGGTCGGCAGCATGGCTGCGGCCAACAACACAGCGCAGGCGAGCAGGGCGACATAGACGGACATGCCGGCATAGCCATAGACGGCCGCAACCGCCACGATGCCGGCAGCGAGCAGCCAGCGGCTGTTCCACAGCCGGGCGGCTACAGCCTGCGTCGTGGTTATCCGCTCTGCGCCGATGTCGGCCATTCGCGCGTCTCGTGCCCCTGCACCGGTCGACCGAAACTTCCACTGGACCGGGTTGCCGCATGACCCCGAAAATCGGAATCGATTTTCGGAAAGGATCATGCGCAAATCAAAAATGCTACAGCGTCGTTTGCGCGTCCAAACGGGACGCGCGGCGCTGTAGTGGCCTCCCCATAGCATGAGTCCGCAAGCTGGAAAGGTTCGTCTCGATGAAAAAACCCAAGGAAAATCCTGCCGCAGAGCCGGCAAAAGGTCCGCTGAAGATCAGGATCGGCGGCAAGGAGCGGGAGTTCGACATCGAAAATCCCGAGCTTCCGGATTGGATCGAGGACCACAAGCTGACCGCCGGCGACTATCCTTACGACAAGAAAATGAAGGGCGAGGAGTATGACGAGACGCTTGAACGGCTGCAGATCGAGCTGGTCAAGGCGCAGGCATGGCTGCAGGCGACCGGCAAGCGGGTGGTGTCGCTGTTCGAAGGACGCGATGCCGCCGGCAAGGGCGGCACCATCTTCGTGCTGCGCCAGTATCTCAACCCTCGAACCGCGCGCAACGTCGCGCTGACCAAGCCGACGCCGACCGAAGTCGGGCAATGGTACTACCAGCGCTATGTCGACCATTTCCCGACATCGGGCGAATTCGTGACCTTCGACCGCTCCTGGTACAATCGCGGCGGCGTCGAGCCGGTGATGGGCTTCTGCACGCCGGAACAGCACGAGAAGTTCCTCGACGAGACGCCGCATTTCGAGCGGATGATCTCCAACGAGGGTATCTATTTCTTCAAATTCTGGCTCAACATCGGCCGCGAAACCCAGCTCGAGCGGTTTCACGACCGCCGCTGGTCTCCGCTGAAGAACTGGAAGTTCTCGCCGATCGACATTGCCGGCATCAGCAAATGGGACGATTACACCAAGGCCCGCGACCAGATGGTCGAGCGCACGCACAAGGAATTTGCGCCCTGGATCATCGTGCGGGCGAACGACAAGCGGCGCGCGCGCCTGGCCGTCATGCGGCGCATCCTGTTGTCTCTGCCCTATGACGGGCGCGATCTCGACGCCATCGGCAAGCAAGACAAGAAGATCATCGGCGAAGGGCCTTCATTCCTCGAGAAGTAAAGGCTGGCCCGGAGAAATAGAGGCTTGAAAATACAGAGCCCACCGGAGGTGGGCTCTGTGGCCATTGTCTAAAGCGCGTCGGGTGAAGACAGTCTCACGACGCCTGCCGCATGCCGAGCATGTCGGGGGTGCCCCTGACCAACACCGGGGCGTGATGGTTGCGGCGCGAACGCACGACATCGAGCGTATGCTCGTTGAAGGTCAGCAGCGTGGCGACGACCTGCTGATTGCCGTAGGTGCGCTGGTAACCGAGCGGCGTCGCCAGGAAGTGCAACTGCAGCGTCCGCAGCACCCACACCGGCTCGACCTCGATAATGACCTGATTGATATTGCGAGCAAGGCCCCATTCGACGAAGCCGGCGATCAGTTCGGTGCCGACCGTAGACACGCCGCGCTTGCCATCGCGAAAGCCTGGCGCCACCGCGTAGCGGGTGAGTTCCCAGACATTCGGTCCCGAGGGGCGCTTTCCCTCGCAGAGTTCCGGCATCACATCGCTAAGGAGATGGGGCCGTGTGGTCGGCAGCATCCGATGATAGCCGGCAAGCTCGCCATTGCGGATGACAAGGTGGTGTTCGGCCTCATCATGGTCGAATTGATCGATTTCGAGGCCGTCCGGGCGATCGAGATCGGTCCACCGCATCTCATCGACGAAGACCTTGTAACGCAGGCGATGGACCGCCTCCCATAGGTCGGGACGCTCCATCAGTTGTTGAGTGGTAAGGGAAAATAACATAGCCGTCTCCTGGGCTTAAGAGGAAGATACGGCCGGGCTTTCCCGAAAAAATTGCGCGAAGGTGTTGGCAAGGATTTCCAGGCTGCCACAGCCGACATGGCTAATATAGCCGCGCCTAATCGCCTCCGCGATGCGTACACCCTGTTGGCGACGCCGAGTCTGCTTTTGGCGTTAAGAAAGCATTAGCCGTCTCACGAGGACGACAGGGGCGGTCTTTTTTGAAGATATTGCGCGGGCCGCCAGAACCGGCCTAAAGCGCGTCGCACGACGCGCTTTGGGTCTTTGTTTGATGCATGTCGTTATCGCAAAACCGAGGTCACTTTTGCGCGACATGCATTAGCTGATATAGCCGTGTCGGATTGCCTCGGCGACTGCCTGCACGCGATTGGCGGCGCCCAGTTTGCTCTTGGCGTTGAGAAGGTGTTTCTCCGAGGTATGCTCCGAGATGCCGAGTATCTGCGAAATCTCCCACTCGGATTTGCCGACCGCCGCCCATTGCAGGCACTCGCGCTCGCGCGGCGTCAATTCGATATGATCGATAACCTTGCTGCTCGTTTGAAGCTGCATGGCGCGGCCGATGGCATAGGTGGACGCCAGCGAGACCATTGCAAATTCGGTGTCGGACAGCTCGACCGCCTCACCGCCCAGCGAAACCAGCGCGATCTGGCCTTCAAGCGTGACCAGCGGGAAGGCGAGGCCGTCACGCAGCTTGAATGCGCGGGCGTCTTGCATCACCTCATCGCTGCTTTTGTCGGCGGGTATGCTCTTGACGGCCTCGCGCCATTGGAATGGCGCCCGCAATTGCTTCAAATGGCTGACGACCGGATCGTGGTCGACATAGTTGCGCGCCAGGTAACGCTCCAGCCAATCAACAGGCCAGTCGCAGAGCAGCACGTGGTCCTTCGTCTGGCTGCTTGGCGTGCCGGGCTGCGGCACCGTCGCCGCTATCAGAGCCGTCAATCCGAAATTCGAGGTGACACTGAGCAGGCGCTCGCACACCGCAGCCGCGGTGCCGGCTCGCTGCACCTGATCAATATATTCCAGTGTGCGATCGAAATGACCCATCGCAACATCTACCCTATGTTGCCTACCGCTCTTGAGACCGATGCTACGTGCCTGGCCCGCACTTCACCATCAACCCCGGATTGCAAAGCCGCATGCTTATTTTTTCTAACGCAGCGACCGCCAACCACGGACCGACTCTGCGCGGCTATTTGCAAACTCACTAAAGCATAACCCGAAATTTGCTCTTTGAAATCAAAAACAATTGTGCCTGCGCCGTTTTCGTATCAAAAGCCAACGGCCAAGACGGGCGGAGTTCTTTCGTGACATCTCGCTGGATAGCCATCGCCTTGCTGTCGCTGCTGGTCGGAGCGCAGCCTTTTGCCGGCGTTGCACGGGCGGCGGAGCCGCAGGTGCCGGTGCTTTGGGACGCCAAGGAACGGCTGCCTAAACCGGATCTCTCGGCACTGCCGAGGCTTCGTTTCCTCACCACAACCGATTTTCCGCCTTTCAACTTTCTCGATGGCGCCGGGCGGCTGTCGGGCTTTCATATCGACCTGGCGCGGGCGATTTGCGCCGAACTCGACATCGCCGACAAATGCCAGATCCAGGCGCTGCCCTGGGCCGAACTCGACGACGCGTTGCAGAAGGGCGAAGGCGAGGCGATCATCGCCGGCATCGCGGCTACGCCGGAAACGCGGGCGAAATACAGTTTTTCGCGCTCCTACCTGCAGTTTCCGGCGCGCTTCATCATGCCGAAGGCCAAGGCTTTCACCGAGCCTATCCTCGACAAATTGCGCAGCAAGCGGGTCGGCGTGCTGGCCGGCTCGGCGCATGAAAAGATGCTGCGCGATTATTTCGGCAACGTGCAGATCGTCCCCTTCGACAGGCAGGAAGACCTCTACAGCGATTTGAAAAGCAGCAAGATCGATGCCGCCTTCGGTGACGGTATGCGCTTTTCCTTCTGGCTGGGCGGCACGGACGCGGCAGGCTGCTGCCGCTTTGCCGGTGGCCCGTACCTGGCCCCGGAATATCTGGGATCCGGCATGACCATTGCCACAAGGGCCGGCGATCCGGCGCTGGCAGCGGCCATGGACTACGCGCTGCAGGAGATCTCGGTGAAGGGCACCTTCGCCGAATTTTATCTGCGCTATTTCCCGGTCAGTTTTTTCTGATCCGGTCCTGGTCAGCTTTTTCTAGCGGCTACCGGCGAGACTTTCAGGTCAATGTCCGCAGCCGCGCTTTCGCGCCCCGCGCGATGGCTGCGGCGGTCAGCGTGTCGAGATCGAGCTCGCGCCGGATGAGCTGCAGCACCCGCAATTCCTCCATGCGCATTTCGAGATCGACGGCGGCAACCTCAAAGGCGGCGGCATAGGCAGTGTCGTGCAACCGCTCGGGCAATGCCTTGCCAACACGCTCGAGAACGCCTTCCAGCCCATCCTTTTCGTGCAGCATTTTCTGGCAGTCCTGCGCTATGGCAATCAGCCTGTCCTGCTTGAAATCCTCAAACACCGGCCAGCTGCGGACGACGTCGCCGATGCGCGCCAGTTCGATATCGGTCATGTCGCGGTCGGAAGCCGAGGTGATGACCATCAGGTAGATCAGGGCTTCATGCGTGGACGGCAACGGCATTCAAAACTCCTTGATGGTGAGGGTCGAAGGTAGGGACGCCACGATGTCGCTGCAAGGAAAACCGGCTGTTATCGTTGACGCTCCGGCCTCTCACGCTTTGGTTTTTGACGCAATTCCCGCGGAAAAACCGCTCACACTTTTCCTGGAATTGCTCTAGAGACCGGTTGAAAAATCTTACCAGCCGCACAGCCGGCCCATGACTGGAACTTTGACATGACGGGATCAAACATCGCCGATCTCAACCCCGAAATGCTTGCCGCAGCCGGCGAAAGCAAGGCGTGGCCGTTCGAGGAAGCCAAAAAGATCATCGAGCGCTACAAAGGCGCCGACTTTCCCGAGACCGTCCTGTTCGAGACCGGCTACGGGCCGTCGGGCTTGCCGCATATCGGCACGTTCGGCGAGGTGGCGCGCACCTCCATGGTGCGCCACGCCTTCCACGTGCTGACCGAAAACAAGGTCAAGACCAAGCTTCTGTGCTTCTCCGACGACATGGACGGCATGCGCAAGATCCCCGACAATGTGCCGGATCGCGCAGCGCTCGAGCCCTATCTGCACATGCCGCTGTCGTCGGTGCCCAATCCGTTCGGCGGCGACTATGCGAGCTTTGCCGACCACAACAATGCGATGCTGTGCCGCTTCCTCGACACGTTCGGCTTCGATTACGAGTTCGCAAGCGCGACGCAGTACTACAAGGCCGGCCGCTTCGATGCGATGCTGCTGCGCGCCGCCGAACGCTACGACCAGATCATGAAAGTGATGCTGCCGACGCTCGGGCCGGAGCGCCAGGCGACCTACAGCCCGTTCCTGCCGATCTCGCCGAAGAGCGGCCGCGTGCTCTACGTGCCGATGAAGCATGTCGACGCCAAGGCCGGCACCATCACCTTCGACGATGACGGCGCCGAGACAACGCTTTCGGTGACCGGCGGCAAGGTGAAACTGCAGTGGAAGCCGGATTTCGGCATGCGCTGGGCAGCGCTCGGCGTTGATTTCGAAATGTTCGGCAAGGACCACCAGACCAATGCGGTGGTCTACGACCGCATCTGCAACATCCTCGGCGGACGCGCGCCGGAGCATTTCGTCTACGAGCTGTTCCTCGACGAGAACGGCCAGAAGATCTCGAAGTCGAAGGGCAATGGACTGACCATCGACGAGTGGCTGCGCTATGCGCCGACCGAAAGCCTCGGCCTTTACATGTATCAGCGCCCCAGGCAGGCGAAAAAACTCTATTTCGACGTCATCCCGCGGGCCGTCGACGAGTACTACACCTTCCTCGGCGCCTATCCGCGCCAGGACTGGAAGGAAAGGCTGGGCAATCCGGTCTGGCACATGCATGACGGCAAGCCGCCGGCGATCGACCTGCCGGTGCCGTTCTCGCTGCTGCTCAACCTGGTCAGCGCCTCCAACGCGCAGAACAAGGATGTGCTGTGGGGCTTCATCTCGCGCCATGCATCGGGCGTGACGCCAGCGACGCATCCCGAACTCGACCAGCTGGTCGGCTTTGCAATCCGCTACTTCGACGATTTCGTGAAGCCGACGAAGACGTTCCGGCCGGCCGACGACGTCGAACGCGTCGCGCTGGAAGCTCTTGCCAACGCGCTTGGCGCCCTGCCCGTGGGAGCCGATGGCGAAGCGATCCAGAACGCTTCGCTCAACGTCGCGCGCAAGATTGAACGCTATCAGGATCATTCCAAGCAGAGTCCGGACGGCGGCCCCGGCGTGTCGGGCGCTTTCTTCCAGATGATCTACCAGGTGCTGATCGGCCAGGAACGCGGCCCGCGCTTCGGCTCGTTCGCGGCGCTTTACGGCATTGCCGAGACGCGCGCCCTCATTGAGCGGGCGCTGGCTGGTCAGCTGGCGGCGTAGCTTCCATCCCAGCCGGCGGCGTGTCTGTCGCCGGAGCATCGAGGATCGGCTGCGACGCTGTCGGTGCCGCAACCGGCGTTGGCGCCGGTGGCAGGCCGCCGAGATCGGGCGCGGCGCCGAAGATACCTTTTTTGGCGTCGCGCGCCTTCTCGCCCGCTTCCACATAGGGACCGCCTGCGACCGCGCGCGCCCAGCCGTTTTCGACCAGCCACTGGCCGACATCCTGCTTGCCGATGCGGCATTCGGCGGCGATCAGGTCGCGGTCTGCCTCTGACGGCACCTTGCACGCCACGGCCCGGCCGCGCAGGAAAGACCGGAACGCGGTGCGCGCGCGAGCGCCGCAAGCCCAGGACTTGCCGTCCTCGGTGCAGGTCTCGTCCTCCTTGACGATGTCGATGCCGGAGACCGCCACGGAATAACCATTGGCCTCGATCAGGCCGGCGGCGGATGCGACCGGCTGGAACAGTTTTGTCCCGCCCCAGTCGTCGACCGCTTTCGGCCGGCGCGGTTTGGGCGGTCCGGCCAGCGCCAGATCGCTCAGCGGGGCGCGCGGCTCGACCCGTTCGAGCTCGTCTGGCGCAAGCGGCGGCGGCGCGATGGCCTCGGGATCGATCGCTCTCGAATGCACCGGAGGCGAATGCACCGGAGGCTCGGCGGGTTGTATCTGGGGGATGGCCGATGTTGCCGGCTCCTCGGGCACGGCGTCAGTGCCCTGGTCGATCTGGTCGACGACGACGCTGCTCTGCTCGGGCTGCAGGACGCGACCGCCAAGGACGATCAGAGCGACCATGACTGGGACCGCCAGCACGGCCAGAACCAGTTGTAAGAGCCGCACTACTGGCTTGCCCAGACGATCCGCGCCACCCATTCGACATCGCGCATGGCGATGTCGCGGTCCGGATGGTCGGGATTGAGCGAGATCAGCACGATCGATTTCGTCGTCTGACGGTCGAGCACCTTGGCCATGACCTCGCCGGCATTGGTCTTGACGACGACGCGGTCGCCCTTGCGGGTGGTGGCGCCCGGCTCGACGATCAGCACATCGCCATTGCGGTAGAGCGGCAGCATGGAATCGCCCTGCACTTTCAGCGCATAGGAGGTTTCCGTCGCCCGCGCCGGAAGCTCGACCAGATCCCAGCCCTGGCCGGAAGGATAGCCGGCATCGTCGAAGAAGCCGCCGGCGCCGGCCTGGGCAAAGCCAAGCAGCGGCACCGCTGAACGCTGTGCGGTCGCGGCGCCAGTATTGGCGCGGCCTTCGACCAACCCGGTGAATTCGTCGAGCGAGGCGCCCGTCGCCTCGATGATCTTGGCCAGCGATTCGGTCGAGGGCCAGCGCGGCCGTCCATCCGAGGACAGCCGCTTCGATTTGTTGAACGCAGTCGAATCAAGGCCGGCGCGCCGGGCCAGGCCCGAGGCCGACAGCGAATAACGCTCGGCGAGAGCGTCGATGGCGGCCCAAACGCGGTCATGCGAGAGCAAGTCGCTCTCCTCAAAACAGGAAAAAATACCTTTTCCTTCTAACGCGCGGCCACCCGATTGTCCACCGACGCGCAGGCCGATCGCCTACAAAGCTGTGTGCGGTGAAGACGATATGAGGGCCTCAAACCCCCTTGGCCAGGCTGCGCAATCCCTGGTGAGAAGTCATGAAAGTCCGCTCGGCCTCTGTCGGCGGCCGCGGTTGAACGGAACGGCCAAGTGCTGCCACAACCTCGTCTATGTCGACAAAGCGGCGGCCGGGACGATCGTAGACACCACCCGTCGTCATGATCAATGCGGCCGTCTCGCCATTATCGAGGACAAAGCGGTGCTTGCCGATGACCTGCGTGCCCTCCCAGGTTTCGATCGAGGACGCCACCTCGAAGCGACGCCACAGCCTGATCTCGCGCACATAGACCGACTCCAAACCGCCGATCATCGGCGCCCAGCCTTTCTTGCGCGCCAGCGCGATAAGGCCGACGCGCAGGAAGATGTCGATGCGGCCGAGATCGGCCAGCATCATATAGCGGGCATTGTTGAGATGGCTGTTGAAGTCGATGTCAGTCGGCAGGCAGCGGAAAGCCAGGCGGCTTTCGCTGCCAACCATATAGGGACCACGACGCGACGCCGTGGCCACCATGCGCGCCAGGCGCCCCCAGACGTACATGGGGCGCTAGATCAGGCGGCCTTCTTCACCTCGCCCTTCGCATAGGGATCGAAGCGCTGGTAGAACGTCTCGCCCTTCTCTGCCAGGTCGAGCAGCAGCTTGGGCGCCTTGAACTCGGCGCCGTATTTCTTCTGCAGGCCCTTGGCGATTCTGACGAACTCCTTGGCGCCGATGCCGTCGATATAGGACAGTGCGCCGCCGGTGAAGGGCGCGAAGCCGAAGGCGAGGATCGAGCCGACATCGGCCTCGCGCGGGTCGGTGACGATGCCCTCTTCCATCACCCGCGCCGCTTCCAGCGCAATGGTGACCAGGAGGCGCTGCTGCAGTTCCTCATAGTCGACCTTCTCGGCCTTCAGCTGCGGATAGAGATCCTTGAGGCCCGGCCACAGCTTCTTCTTGGCGGGCTTGGCCGGATAGTCGTAAAAACCCTTGCCATTCTTGCGACCGAAGCGGCCATGGGTGTCGACGAGCGTGTTGATCAGCGCCATCTGCTTGGGGTCGACCGCCTTGTCGCCGAGGTCCCTGATGGTCTGCTTCATGATCTTCTGCGCTAGGTCGATTGCCGTCTCGTCGGTCAGCGCCAGCGGACCGACCGGCATGCCGGCGGCCTTGGCGGCGTTCTCGATCATCGGCGCCGGAACACCCTCGATCAGCATCTTGTAGGCTTCCGACATGTAGCGCAGCACGCATCGGTTGACGTAGAAGCCGCGCGTGTCGTTGACCACGATCGGTGTCTTCTTGATGGCGCGCACGAAGTCGATCGCGGTGGCAAGCGCCTTGTCGCCGGTCTTCTTGCCCAGAATGATCTCGACCAGCATCATCCTGTCGACCGGCGAGAAGAAGTGGATGCCGACGAAATTCTTCGGCCGCGCCGAATTCTTGGCCAGCGCGGTGATCGGGATGGTCGAGGTGTTGGAGGCAAAGATCGCCGACGACTTCAGCACGGCTTCGGCCTGTTCGGTCGCAGCCTTCTTGACGGCTGAATCCTCGAACACCGCCTCGACCACCAGATCGCAGCCGGCGAGATCGGCATAGTCTGCCGTCGGCGTGATCAGCGACAGCAGCTTGTCCTTCTCCTCGGGCTTGGCGCGGCCCTTCTTCACCTGATCGGAGATCAGGCTGTCGGAATGCGCCTTGCCCTTTTCGGCCGACGGCAGGTCGCGGTCGAGCAGTACGACCGGGATGCCGGCCTTGGCGGTGACGAAGGCGATGCCGGCGCCCATGAAGCCGGCGCCGAGAATGCCGATCTTCTTGAACTTGGTTTCCGGCACGCCGGCCGGACGACGGGCGCCCTTGTTCAACTCCTGCAGCGAGACGAACAGCGAGCGGATCATGGCCGCTGCTTCCTTGGACTGCATGATTTCGGTGAAATAGCGCTGCTCGATCCTCAAGCCCGTGTCGAACGGCACCAGCAGGCCCTCATAGACGCATTTCAGGATCGCAGCG
Source organism: Mesorhizobium sp. P2_E7 (assembly GCF_056403855.1). Taxonomy (NCBI): domain Bacteria; kingdom Pseudomonadati; phylum Pseudomonadota; class Alphaproteobacteria; order Hyphomicrobiales; family Phyllobacteriaceae; genus Mesorhizobium; species Mesorhizobium sp. P2_E7. Next base: position 278,055 of record NZ_JBFUER010000002.1, read on the forward strand.
GCAGCAGGATAATTGCCATAGGTCTCGCGGCGCAGGATGGCGATGGCCGGCGGCCACAGATTGAAGCCGGCGGGCGAATAGATCTGGCCGCCGGGCAGCTTGAAGCCCTTCTCGTCCCAGGGCTGGACGGCTTTCAGGCCGTTCTTGATCATCGCCTTGGCGGTTTCGATCAGTTTACCCGGTTCGGCGACCTCGTGAATCAGGCCCATGGCTTTCGCCTTCTGCGCCGACAGGTTCTGGCCGGTGGTCAGCATCTGCAACGCCTGCTGCTGGTCGGTCAGGCGCGGCACGCGCTGGGTGCCGCCGGCGCCGGGGAAGATGCCGACCTTGACTTCCGGCAAGGCCATCTTGACCTTGTCGGAGTCAGCGGCCACGCGGCCGTGGCAGGCCAGCGACAGTTCGAAGGCGCCGCCCATGCAGGTGCCGTTGATGGCAGAAACCCAGGGCTTGCCCGACGTCTCGAGCTTGCGCCAGAGCGCGCCCATGCGGCCGGCATTGTCGAACAGCAACTTGGCCGCTTTCTCCGGATCCTTGTTCTTCTCCTTGGCGAAGACTGCCAGCATCTTCTGCAGCATGGTCAGATCGGCGCCGCCGGAGAAGCTATCCTTGCCCGAGGTGATGACCGCGCCCTTGATGGCGGCGTCGGCCACGACCTGGTCGATGATCTTGTCGAGTTCGTTCATCACCTCTTCGGTGAAGACGTTCATCGAACGGTCCGGCATGTTCCAGGTGACCAGCGCAATGCCGTCGGCGTCGGTGTCGACCGTGAAGTTTGTGTAGGTCATGTCTCTCTCCTTCCGGCCGAAATCAGACGCGTTCGATGATGGTTGCGGTGCCCATGCCGGCGCCGATGCAGAGCGTCACCAGCGCGGTGTTGAGGTCACGGCGCTCCAGTTCGTCCAGCACCGTGCCGAGGATCATCGCGCCGGTGGCGCCGAGCGGATGGCCCATGGCGATGGCGCCGCCATTGACGTTGATCTTGTCGTGCGGAATGTCGAAGGCCTGCATGTAGCGCAGCACCACCGAGGCGAAGGCCTCGTTGAGCTCGAACAGGTCGATATCCGACAGCTTCATCTTGGCGCGCTTCAGAAGCTTCTCGGTGACGTCGACCGGACCAGTCAGCATCAGCACCGGCTCGGAGCCGATATTGGCGAAGGCGCGGATGCGCGCGCGCGGCTTCAGCCCCATTGTCTTGCCGGCCTTCTTCGAGCCGAGCAGCACGGCGGCAGCGCCATCGACGATGCCCGACGAGTTGCCGGCATGGTGGACGTGGTTGACCTCTTCGACTTCGGGATGCTTCTGAACGGCAACGGCGTCGAAGCCGCCCATTTCGCCGGGCATGACGAAGGACGGGTTGAGCGAGGCCAGCGACTGCATGTCGGTCGTCGGCCGCATATGCTCGTCATGGTCAAGAATGATCAGGCCGTTCTGGTCCTTGATCGGGATGACGGAATTCTTGAAACGCCCGTCGGCCCAGGCCTTGCCGGCGCGCTTCTGGCTCTCGACCGCATAGGCGTCGACGTCGTCGCGCGAGAAGCCGTATTTGGTGGCGATCAAATCGGCCGAGATGCCTTGCGGCACGAACCAGCCTGGCAGGCCGACGGACGGGTCCATGAACCAGGCGCCGCCGGATGCGCCCATGCCGACGCGCGACATCGATTCGACACCGCCGGCAATGACGATCTCGTCGGCCCCTTGCGCGATCTTGGCGGCGCCGAAATTGATGGCGTCGAGGCCCGAAGCGCAGAAGCGCGAAATCTGCATGCCCGGCGCCTTGTTGTCGTAGCCAGCCTCGAAGGCGGCGGCACGCGGAATGACCGAGCCGGCCTCGCCGACCGGATCGACGCAGCCGAAGATGATGTCGTCGACGTTTGCCGTGTCGAGCCCGTTGCGGTCGCGCAGCGCTTCAAGCGTCTTTGCAGCGAGCCGCACTGCCGGCACTTCGTGCAACGAGCCATCCTTCTTGCCCTTGCCGCGCGGCGTGCGCACGGCGTCATAGACATAAGCTTCGGCCATTTTCTTGCTCCTTGGTTTACCGGTCGTGGCTCTCAGAGAGAGCGGCCGATCAGCAATTTCATGATCTCGTTGGTGCCGCCGTAGATGCGCTGGACGCGGGCGTCGCGGAACATGCGGGCGATCGGATATTCATTCATGTAGCCATAGCCGCCATGCAATTGAAGGCATTCGTCGACGACTTTTCCCTGCAGATCCGAGAGCCAGTACTTGGCCATCGACGCCGTCACCGGATCGAGGCCGTCATTGATGTGGCGGGTGACGCAATCATTGTAGAAGACGCGGCCGATGGTGGCCTCGGTCTTGAGTTCGGCGAGCTTGAACTGGGTGTTCTGGAACTCGATGATCGCCTTGCCGAAGGCCTTGCGTTCCTTGACGTAGTCGATGGTCAGCGCCAGCGCGCGTTCGATCATGGCAATGGCGCCGGTGCCGATCTGCAGGCGCTCCTGCGGCAATTGCTGCATCAGCTGGATGAAGCCCTGCCCCTCTTCGTGGCCGAGCAGGTTGGAGGTCGGCACGCGCATATCGTTGAAGAACAATTCCGAGGTGTCGTTGGCCTTCAAGCCGATCTTGTCGAGGTTGCGGCCGCGCTGAAACCCTTCGACCTCGTCGGTCTCGACGACGATCAGCGAGGTGCCCTTGGCGCCCTTGGCCGGATCGGTCTTGGTGACGACGATGATGAAATTGGCCAGCTGGCCATTGGTGATGAAGGTCTTGGAGCCGTTGATCTTGTATTGGTTGCCGTCCTTCTCGGCCCGCGTCTTGACACCTTGCAGATCGGAGCCGGCGCCCGGCTCGGTCATGGCGATGGCGCCGATCAGCTCGCCGGTCGCCAGCTTCGGCAGCCACTTCTTCTTCTGCTCTTCCGAGCCGTAGTGAAGGATGTAAGGAGCAACGATCGCATTGTGCAGGCCGATGCCGAAACCATCGACGCCGACATGGCCGATCGCCTCGATGATGGCGCTCTCATGTGCGAAGGTGCCGCCGGAGCCGCCATATTCCTCGGGCATCGAAGCGCAAAGCAGGCCGGCCGCACCGGCCTTGCGCCAGCTCTCGCGGTCGACCATTTCGTTCTTCTCGAACTCGTCGTAGCGCGGCGCGATCTCCTCCGACATGAAGCGATGCGCCATGTCGTAAAGCATGCCGACCTCGTCCGCCGCCCAGGCAGGCTTCGGCAAAGAGAGCACTTCGGCTGGATTTGTCATGCCGTTTCTCCCGCGCCAACGTCCCCCTCCCCCTCCCCCTCGAGGGGAGGGTGGCCGCGAAGCGGTCGGGTGGGGTCGCCGATGACGTGCTCGACTTTATCCTTCAACACTCGTGCCGAATGCATTTGCGAACTTCCTCCCTGCCAGCGCTCCATGGGAGGCCGGCGCGCTTCACGCAGGACCCTCCCGGTCCTTCGGGTCACCCTCCCCTCAAGGTGGGGACGCCGGCCATTTCTAGAACGCTTCTGCAGGCAGCGCCATTAGCGTGTCCGCACCACTGGAAATGCGGGCGAGATGTGCCGACGTCTCGGGCATGATCCGCTCCATGAAGAAGCGCGCCGTCACCACCTTGTTGTCGTAGAAGGATTGGGTGCCGTTGGCGCCGGTCTTGGCCTGCGCTGCCTTGGCCATCTGCGCCCACATATAGCCCAGCGCCACCAGGCCGAAGAGATGCATGTAGTCGGTCGAGGCGGCACCGGCATTGTCGGGCTTGGCCATGCCGTTCTGCAGCAGCCACATGGTCGCTGCCTGCAGATCGTTGAGGCCCTTCTTCAGCGCCTTGGTGAACGGTGCCAGCTTCTCGTCGGAACGGTTTTCCTCGCAGAATTCGCCGACGTCCTTGAAGAACGCCTGAATGGCGCGGCCGCCGTTCAGACCGAGCTTGCGGCCGACGAGGTCGAGCGCCTGGATGCCGTTTGCGCCTTCATAGATCATGGCGATGCGGGCATCGCGCACGAACTGGCTCATGCCGTGCTCTTCGATATAGCCGTGGCCGCCGAACACCTGCTGCGCCATGACGGCGTGATCAAAACCCTTGTCGGTCAGCACGCCCTTGATCACCGGCGTCAACAGGCCGGTATAGTCGTCGGCGGCCTGGCGATCCTTGTCGTCGGCGGAACGGTGGGCGATGTCGGACTTGATCGCCGTCCACAGCGCCAGCGCGCGGCCGGCCTCGTTGAAGGCCTTCATGGTCATCAGCGAGCGGCGGATGTCGGGATGGACGATGATCGGGTCGGCCTTCTTGTCCGGCGCCTTGGCGCCCGACAGCGAACGGCCCTGCAGCCGGTCCTTGGCGTAGGAGACCGCGTTCTGGTAGGCGATTTCCGACAGCGACAGCCCCTGCAGGCCGACGCCGAGGCGGGCTTCGTTCATCATCGTGAACATCGCCTTCAGGCCGCCATTCTCCTCGCCGAGCAGCGTGCCCTCGGCCTCGTCATAGTTCATGACGCAGGTCGAATTGCCGTGGATGCCCATCTTCTCCTCGATCGATCCGCAAGAGAGCGTGTTCTTCTCGGCCGGATTACCCGAGGCATCGAGCTTGAGCTTCGGCACGATGAACAGCGAGATGCCCTTCACGCCTGCCGGCGCGCCCTCGATACGGGCCAGCACCAGATGGACGATGTTGTCCGACATGTCGTGCTCGCCGGCCGAGATGAAGATCTTCTGCCCGGAAATCTTGTAGGTGCCATTGCCGTTCGGCACCGCCTTGCTGCGCAGCAGGCCGAGATCGGTGCCGCAATGCGGCTCGGTCAGGTTCATCGTGCCGGTCCAGGACCCCTCGACCAGCTTCGGCAACCACGTCGCCTTCTGCTCGTCGGTGCCGTGGGTGATGATGGCCGCGATCGCGCCCTGCGTCAGGCCGGGATACATCATCAGCGCCATGTTGGCCGAGACCATGTATTCGGCAACCGCGGTGTGCACGGCATAGGGCAGGCCCTGGCCACCGAATTCCACCGGTGCGGCAAGCCCCATCCAGCCGCCCTCACGATACTGGTCGTAGGCCTCCTTGAAGCCTTTCGGCGTCGTCACCGAGCCGTCGTCATGACGCACGCAGCCTTCCATGTCGCCAACGCGGTTCAGCGGATGCATGACGTTTTCGGCGAGCTTGGCGCCTTCGGCGAGGATTGCCTCGACCACATCGGGCGTCGCGTCGGCAAATCCAGGAAGGTTGGAATAGCGCTGGTAGCCCAGCACCTCATTGAGCACGAACAGTGTGTCCTGGACCGGAGCCCTGTAGATCGGCATGTGTTTCCTCCACCATGCGGGTCTTCGGCCGCGAGATCGGGCCCCAACCATGGGTCGGGGCAGCATGCGGACCAATGTTGAAAGCGGGATAGCAAAAATTGACGTTTGCGTAAACGTCAATTTTATCGCCGCGACAAAATTTCCTTGTGCCAGCCTATCGGCGCGACGTGGCGGACGCCAGCGATGCATGGGAGTTCCACCCTGGCGGATGGCAAAACAAAGGAGCCGCGCGGACGGACCGCGCGGCTCCCTTTGATCAAAGCTCGTGCCGAAAGACGGCGACGTGAAATCAGCTGGCGGCGCTGGCCGGTGCGGTACGCTCGGACAGCATCTGGCGCACGGCCGACATCGAGCCACTCAGCTCGTTGATGGCGTCGTCGATCAGTGCGCGCTGCTTCTGCAGGCGGGCAAGCTGCTTCTCGGACTTGTCGAGGGCCAGCCGCAGCTGCTTGGTGTTGGATCCGGTCGGATCGTAGAGATCCATCATCTGCTTGACGTCGCGCAGCGAGAACCCGACCTTGCGGCCGAGCAGGATCAGCTTCAGCCGCGCCTTGTCACGACGCGTGTAGAGGCGCGTTGCCCCGTCACGCTTCGGATTGAGCAGGCCCTTGTCTTCATAGAAACGCAGCGTGCGCAGGGTCACGCCGTATTTCTTCGCCATTTCGCCGATGCGCACGAGTTCCTCGCCGGCTTCGACAGACATATTGTTGGTATTGGCCGCGGCTTCGCCGGGCGAAACAAGTTTCATGGTCACTGGCTTTCCCCTGTAGTGGCGTTGCGGTCCCGGACCTTGCAACGCCTGAGTGGAAGCGGGGGCATGCTTCCAGTCGTGGTTTCAACGAATTCATCGCAAAAGGCACGGACAGCGCCCCTCTTACGTTTACGTCAATTCTATATCGATAGCCGCCTCATGACGCAAGGGCGTTCTGGGATTGCGAAACCTTATGCCGCACCCCCGGTTCCGGGTCCGATCGGGCGCTGCCTGTATTTCAGCAATGCGGCAACTTCTTAAGGTTGGTTAACGCCTTGTTTACCACGATGGGTGAAATGTGCGCATGTCGGTCACCCGTGTTTATCCTGTAGCGAATTTTTCACGGTTTTTCGGAGCGCGGGCCTGGCCCGGAAAGCTCGTCTTTCGCCGTAGCAGTCGCGCGGCCGCCTTCGTTCCCGACAGGGACTTTGGGGAAAACTGGCAGCAAGCCGGCCATTCTGAAAACGGACGCATCGATGAACAGCAAGCGGTCCTATCTCGATACACTCAATGCCGGCAGGCTGCGTAGGCCGAACACCACGCTTGATGAATTGAACCGTTCGCTGGAAACACTGGAACAGCGGCTGGAGCGCAAGCGCGAGGACGTCGGAGAGCGCATCGACCCGCGCCGGCCACCGGTCGAGCCGCGCTACGCCAGCGCCCAGCCCTACGGCCAGCCGCGCTGGTATGAGGACCCGCAGCCCGCGCCGCGGCCGAAAAGCCCGGCGCCGGCCGGCTTCGACCAGAACTATCAGGCGATCGCCCGCGACATCGACCGCGTGCGCGGCCAGGAAGACAGCGTCGCCGTGGTCGGCAAGATCGCGGGCGAATTGCGCGGCCTGCGCGAGGAATTGCGCCACCAGATGACGGTCGGCCTGCAGCGCGAATTCGGCGCCCTGCGCAAGGATATCGAGCGGGCATTCCAGGCGAACAGCCAGGCTGGTGGCCAAACCGGCAAGGGCAGCGCCGAACTCGGCCTCGAATTCGAGCGCCTGTCCGGCGCCATCCAGACGCTGGCCGAAAAGAGCGACGACAGAAGCGTCAACATGCTGCGCCTCGAGCTCGAGCAGGTGAAGACCGCGCTCGACACTTTGGCGCGCGAGGAGAGCGTGCAGAAGGTCGACAGCCGCTGGGACGATTTCGACCGGCGCTGGAGCGCATTCGAGGACCGCGTCGACGCTGACCACCGCAGCCGCGCCGACGGCCCGGGCCTGTCGGTGCTGACCGACCGGCTCGAACAGATCAGCAATGCCGTTCACAATCTGCCGGAATCGCTGTCGCTTCGCTCGATGGAAGAAAAGGTCCGCACGCTGGCCGGCGCTGTCGATCATTTCGTCAGCCAGCAGAACAACCGCGGCAGCGACACGTTCGGCCTGATCGACGAACGGCTTGACGAGATTTCGCGCGCCATCGTCGCCTCGACCGTTGCCGCGCAGGCCAATTCCATCGACCATGAGGCCTTCGACCGCATCGAGAAGCGGATCGATTCGCTGGCCCGGCAAATCGAGGAAGTGGCGCAGGATCGCCCCGGCAACGCCGTCATGGATCGGCTGGGCACATTGTCGAACCGGGTCGACGATCTCGCGGGCCGCGCCAATCTGCCGGAACAGGCAATGGAGCGCCTGGGCAAGCAGATCGCGATGATTGCCGACAAGATCGACCGCGCCCCGGCCATGCCCGACGTCGACTATATCTTCCAGGGCCTTGAACAGCGCTTCGACGTGCTGTCCGGCATGATGGAACGCCGGCAAGGCGACGCCATCGAACAGGGCAACATGCTGTTTCGCGATCTCGAGCGGCGACTGGACGAGGTCGCCGACCGGCTGGACCAGCGCCAGCCGCAAGCCGACAACGCCGAAATCATGGACGCCATCGACGCCCGCTTCACCGCGCTCGCCAAGCGCATGGAGACGCGTGTTCCCGATCCTGCCAACGAGGCGGCGATCCGCGGCCTGGAAAGCCGACTCGAAGACATTTCAAGCCGGCTGGAATCGTCGGCCGCCCAGGTCGCCGGCATCGATCCGGCGCTGATCCGCAGCCTTGAGGCTCAGGTCTCCGGCCTGTCGGCACATCTGTCGAAACCCGGAACGCCGCTGCCGGAATTCGAGGACATCAGCCCGCGCCTCAACGAAATCGAAAAGTCGCTGGCCGGCACCCGCGAGTCGATCATGGGCGCGGCACGCGAAGCAGCCGAGAGCGCCGTGCGCTCGCTGGCCGATTCCAACGCCAACACCGCGGCCGTCACCGGCCTTGCCCAGGATCTGAAGACGCTGGAAGCGCTGACGCGCCGTTCGGACGAGCGCAATTCACGGACATTCGAGGCCATTCACGACACGCTGCTCAAGATCGTCGACCGCCTGGGCTCGCTGGAGACCAGCGAACCGGTCGAGGCGGTGAGCGAACTTCTGGATACGCCGGCCGAGCCGGCACGGCGGGCCCGCGCGGCTCGCGCCTCCAAGATCGCGGTGCAGGACGCGCCGTCGATGGACATCGACCAGCCGCTGCCGCTGACCGGGGACATGGCCGACCTCGACGGTCGCGCCGCCGCCATCATGCGCAACGAACCCGATATGCGCGCCGACCCGGGTGCGCGTAGCGACCCGGGTACGCGCAGCGACCCGGTCATGCGCAGCGAGCCTGTGCGGCGCTCGCCGGCCGAGGCTGCCGCGGCCGCTGCCCAGGCAGCACTCGGTTCCGATGCGATTGCCGAGAAGAGCGAAGGCACGGCCAAGAAATCGCTGTTCGGCGGATTGGCGCGCGCCTTCAGGGGCAAGAAGCAGGCGGACATGCCGCCGCTTGCCGGTTCGACGCCCGATGTCGATATGCCGAGCGTCGATCTCGATGAGCCACTCGACCCGAAGCTCGCCAACCGGCCGCTGGAGCCAGGCTCCGGCGCGCCTGACCTCAACGCCATCATGAAGCGCGTGCGCGATGAGCGTGGCCCGCCGGCGCGTCAAAGCAGCGGCGATGCGTCGAAGTCCGACTTCATCGCAGCCGCCCGGCGCGCGGCGCAGGCAGCGGCCGCCGAGGCCGACGCGCTGAAGCGCCAGTCCACGATGAAGGGCCCGGTGAAAGCGCTGCGGATCGGCGACCTGCTCAAGGCGCGGCGCAAGCCGATCCTGATGGGCGCGATCGCGATCATGTTGGCACTTGCCGGCCTGCAGTTGGGCAAGGCCTTCTTCGCTGACCCGGTCGAGGTCGCCAGCAACGATACGTCGCCGATTGTCGCCTCGCAGCCGGTCGAGACCGCTTCCGTCAGCGCTGCCAGCCAACCCAAGGCAGACACGCAGCCGGCCGTGCAGGACGCGCCGGCCCGGATCGTCAGGCAGGCGGAACAGTCGCAGCCAGCCGCCAAGGATGACGCACCGATCGTGGCTGCTTCGACAAGTTCTGTTGGCCCTGATGTGCCAGCAGCCGAACCGGCGCCAGCGCCGATGGCTTTGGCCGATCCGTCCCCGGCGCCAAACGCAATGCTGCCGACGACCGCCATTGCGGAACCGGCGGCGGAAGCGCAGCCGGCAGCCACACCTGCCGTCATGGCGCCCTCGGAAACCACCGGCGCCGTTCCGCCGGCTGACGCCGCGGCGACGCCTGTCGTCGCCAAGATCGAGATCCCGGCGGATGCCGGTCCGCAGGCGCTGCGCGACGCGGCCGCCGGCGGCGACGCCAAGGCGCTGTTCGAGCTCGGTTCGCGCTACGCCGAATCGCGCGGCGTGAAAGAAGACATGGCGGCAGCCGCCAAATGGTACGAAAAATCGGCCGAACTCGGCTTCGCGCCGGCCGAATACCGCATCGGCAATTTCTATGAGAAGGGCATCGGTGTGGCGCGCGACATCAAGAAGGCAAAGACCTTCTACCAGCTCGCGGCCGCGCAAGGTAACGCCAGCGCCATGCACAACCTCGCCGTGCTCTTCGCCATGGCCGCGGACGGCGTGACCGACAATGAATCGGCCGCGCACTGGTTCCAGGCAGCAGCCGATGTCGGCGTCAAGGACAGCCAGTTCAATCTCGGCATCCTGGCGGCCAAGGGCGTCGGCATGAAGCAGAGCCTGGAAGAATCCTACAAGTGGTTCGCGCTCGTCGCCAAGACCGGCGACAAGGATGCGGAGGCCAAGCGCGACGAAGTCGCCAGTGCGTTGCGGCCCGAACAGCTCGAGCGGGCGCGCGCCGCCGCCGAACTGTGGAAGCCGAAGCCGCTCGACCCGGCGTCCAACTCGGCCGACATTCCTGAATCCTGGCAGGAAGGCACGCCGCAGACGACCGCCAGCGTCGATATGAAAAAGGCGGTCAAGAACATCCAGCTTATCCTCAACAAAAACGGCTACGATGCCGGCGGCGCCGATGGCGTGATGGGCGGCAAGACCAAGACCGCGATCATGGCTTTCCAGACCGACAACAAGATGCAGGCGACCGGCGAAATCGATGAAAAGCTGGTGAAGGCGCTGCTGGCGCATAAATAACGGCAGATGCGTCGCTAACGCGACGCCCTTGCCACACATTTGCCTGTTAACTGATTGAGATGTTTTTTGTTTCGGCAGGGCGGCGGGGTTTGACCCGACCGCCCCGTCGGCGCAAGGAAAAATTGGCTTTTCGGTGCAACAATGCCCGCGAATGGCTGCAATCGCCGACAGGCAAACTGATCGAGACTGACGGGTGGGCATCTATCTCCCGATCGCGGAAATTTCCGTCAACGTCTTCGTCCTGCTGGCGATGGGCGCGGCGGTGGGCTTTCTGTCGGGCATGTTCGGGGTCGGCGGTGGCTTTCTGATCACACCGCTCTTGATCTTTTACAACATCCCGCCGGCGATCGCCGTTGCCACCGGCGCCAACCAGGTCATCGCTTCCTCTTTCTCCGGCGCGCTGTCGCACATGAAGCGCGGCACGCTCGACTTCAAGCTCGGCGGGGTGTTGCTGGCCGGCGGCATTGTCGGCTCGACCGGCGGTATATTCGTCTTTGCCTTGCTGCGCCGGCTCGGCCAGCTCGATCTGTTCATTTCGCTGCTCTACGTCGTGCTGCTCGGCACCGTCGGCGGGCTGATGCTGGTCGAGAGCGTCAATGCGCTACGCGCCACGCGCAGCGGCGCCGCCCCGGTCCTGAAGAAGTCCGGCCAGCACAACTGGATCCACCGGCTGCCGCTGAAGATGCGCTTCCGGGCCTCGAAACTGTTCGTCAGCGTCATTCCGGTCCTGGGTCTCGGCGCCGGCATCGGCTTCCTGTCGTCTATCATGGGTGTCGGCGGCGGCTTCATCATGGTGCCGGCACTGATCTACCTGCTGAAAGTGCCGACCAACGTCGTTATCGGCACCTCGCTGTTCCAGATCATCTTCACCTCGGCCTACACCACGCTGGTGCACGCCACCACCAACCAGACGGTCGACGTCATGCTTGCCTTCTTGTTGATGGCGGGCGGAGTCGCCGGCGCGCAATACGGCGCCAAGGCCGGCCAGAAACTGCGCGGCGAACAGCTCAGGGCACTGCTGGCGCTGCTGGTGCTGGCGGTGGCGATCCGGCTGGCCATCGATCTCTTCGTCACGCCGCCAAACCTCTATTCGCTCACCGCGGCAGGCCTGAACTGATGCGGCGGTGGAGAATTTTTTCGACCGCCGCTTTGCTTTTCGCTCTCGCCCTGCCGGCGGCAGCACAAACGTCGAACCCGCTGCCGGAAGGCATCCAGATCGGTCTCTCCACCGACAAGGTCTCGATCACCGCCGGTTTTTCCGGCGCGGATCTCACCATTTTCGGTTCGTTGGAAAACCCCGACCCGCTGGTCGCGCGGCAGGGGCGCTATGACGTCATCGTCGTGCTCGAAGGGCCGCCGCGGCCCGTGGTGGTGCGCCGCAAGGACCGGGTGCTCGGCGTCTGGGTCAATCTGGAATCCGAGACCTTCGAGAACGTGCCGGTGTCCTATTCCGTCGCCACGACGCGGCCGCTGCAGGACATTACCGAACCCAACAGCTACAAGCAGCTGTCGCTCGGGGCATCCAACCTTTACATGCAGCCGGCCGACGCCACCGACAGCCCGGCGACGATCGAGGAATTCACCGTGGCGCTGCGCGAGCGCAAGGCGGCGACCGGCCTCTACAGCGAGAATGTCGGCGGCGTGCAGTTCCTGTCGCAGAACCTGTTCCGCGCCACGGTCCGGCTGGCGCCCAACGTTCCGGTCGGAACGCATAAAGCCCGCGCGTTCCTGTTCAAGAGCGGGTTGTTCCTCAAGGAAAGCTCGGCCCAGCTCGAAATCCGCAAATCGGGTTTCGAACAGTCGATCTTCCGCGTCGCGCACGATTATTCCTTCCTCTATGGCATCTTTGCCGTGTCGCTGGCCATGATCACCGGCTGGCTCGGCAGGCTGATCTTCCGCAAGGATTGACGCCCCCGGGGAAATGGAAGCCCATTTTCCCGTAGAAACAGGGTTCCCCTTTCGCGGTTTATGCGATAGATCGCCGCCTCCCAACCCTCGGGCAAATACGCACAATCAATTCGGCAAGCGGTCCGGACATCCGGATGACAGTGCATTTCGGCGCTGGCCGCCGCGACCCAATGACAGGAGGCTGCAATGCATCAGGCATTTGGCGGCATCGATTTCGGCACGTCCAATTCCACAGTGGGCGTGATCCGCGACGGCCAGGCACGATTGGTGGCGCTGGAAGGGGAACAGCCGACATTGCCAAGTGCTGTGTTCTTCAACTTCGAGGACGGCCACACCTATTTCGGCCGCCGCGCGATCACCGACTATACAGACGCCATCGAAGGCAGGCTGATGCGGTCGCTGAAGAGCGTGCTCGGTAGTTCGCTTGCGCATGAGAAGACGCGCATCAAGGCGCGCCAGATAGGCTTCATCGACATTGTCGGCATGTTCGTCGGCCATTTGAAGAAGCGGCTCGAGGACGACGCCGGCGCGCCGGTGGAGAGCGTTGTGCTCGGCCGTCCCGTGCAGTTCGTCGACGACGATGCGGACGCCGATGCCAAGGCGCAGGGCGAGCTTGAAAAGGCAGCGCGCGCGCAAGGCTTCAAGCACATCGCCTTCCAGTTCGAACCGATCGCGGCCGCACTCGATTACGAACAGGGCGTGGCGCGCGAGGAACTGGCGCTGATCGTCGATATGGGCGGCGGCACGTCCGACTTTTCGATCGTGCGGGTTTCGCCACAACGCGCCCGCTCAAGCGATCGCAAGGACGACATTTTGGCCAATCGCGGCATCCATATTGGCGGCACGGACTTCGACCGGCTGCTCAGCACCGCCCATGTCATGCCCAAGCTCGGCTATCTGACACCGACCAAGGACGGCAAGCGCAATCTGCCGGCCAGCTATTTCATCGACCTGGCGACGTGGCAGCGCATCAACCTGGTCTACACCGCCAAGGCGATGACGGACCTCAGGCAGATCCGCTTCGAAGCCAAGCGCGCCGACCTGGTCGAGCGCTTCATCCACATTGTCGAACATCGCTACGGCCATGCGTTGGCCGGACTGGTCGAACGAGCCAAGATCGCACTGACGGACCAGGCTTCGGCCGATGTGACGGTGGCATTGCCCGATGTGCATTTTACCGCCGAGATCACGCGAACCGGTCTGGAGGAGACGATTACCGCCGACATCGAGCGTGTGTCCGCGACAGTGCGGCAGACGATCGCCGATGCCGGCGTGAAAGCGTCCGAGATTACCGCCGTGTTCCTCACCGGCGGTTCGACCGCCATCCCGCTGGCGCGGCGGGAAATCCTGTCGCTGGTGCCGCAGGCCGCCGTCATCGAGGGTGACATGTTCGGCTCGGTCGGCCTTGGCCTGGCGCTGGATGCTCAAAGAAAGTTCGGCTGAAGCCTTCCAAGAGCGTTCAGCTTTTCACAGGGATCGCTGATCCGCTAGTCTAGCTGAAGACCGCGCCCACGGTTCGATGGGAAGAAGCAGGGTTAGGCGGCGATCGGCCGGATACCAATGAATTCCGTGCTGGCCAAGTAGAATCACTTGACCCCTTGGCATGGACGAGAACCGCCGCAGTGCTGATGCTTGCGAGGCGGCGGCGATGCGGCGCAGGGTGTCTGAAAGGATATCAGCGCCAAGCCCCTTCCCGGCATGGTTACGTCAGACCGTGGATATCGCGATGAGCCCGTAGCGGACTTGTCCAAAACGCAAACCGCAGATCTCGCACAAATTAGGCCCAATCCCGCAATCAAGTCTTATATTATTCTGCTCACAATCCAGCGATGTCGTAGCATGTCTTTTCGAGCGCAGTGAGATAACACTAGCCCGGCACAGTAACCGATGGAACCTTTCGAATGCAGGATGAGCAATGGCCGCCCGATAGTTTGATCGATATGATGATGCAGTTGAGCGATGGAGACTTCTCTGTTCTTGTTGGCGCGGTGGCGCACCGCGCTTCAATGTCAACATGGGCCGGTAGTCGCAATCACGCATTCTGGAGTGAGCTTGCAAAGCTCGGATTGTTGAAAGAGGATCCACCCATTCCCATCGAAGAACTCGCCGATGCGCGTAATTTCTCTGTCGTCAAAGGGGGTGTGCCTCGCCTCGACAAATTGCTCCGCAAACGCGTCACCTACACCATGATGCGACAATTTTTGGAGACCGAATGCGAACCATTTTCGACGAAGTTCGTTGAGCGCGTTAGGGATGCTGGAGGCGGCACTGCGGACATCATAATCTTGATGGGTGTCATCCTCACTTCTGTTCTATCGAAGAGTTTTCCGCAGCAAGATTGCGAAGAGGTGATCCAAGCCGTGGCAGACCTTGCCAGGAAGCGTTTGGCTAGGAGTAACTCTTAGAAGGATCCACTGCCGCGCGCAGCAAATGCCGCGATGCCAGGAAAATCAGAATGGCGCGCAGTGGTTTTCCTGGAGTTGCTCTAGCCCGTCGGCGATGCATCCGCCTTGCCCGTCAGATGCGCTTTGAGCGCCATCTGCGCCAGGCTCGCCTGGCGATCGCGATGGGTGATCATGGCGAAGTCGCGCTTCGGCAGTTCGAGCGGCACCGACCGGAGGCTGCCCTCGGCCACGGCGCGCCCGACGACGAGATCGGAAATGATGGTGGCGCCAGCGCCGGCCTCGACCGCCTGGCGAACCGCCTCGTTGCTTGGCAGCACCAAAAATATCTGCAGATCGGCGAGCGAAATCCCTTCGCGGCGGGCCAGATCCTCCAGCACCTCGCGCGTGCCCGAACCGCCCTCGCGAATTATCCAGCGCAGCCCCCTGATCTCGGGGCGGCCCGGCGCGATTTCGGCGATCTCGGGATGCGAGGCGGCGACGACCAGCATCAGCCTATCGACGTCGACCTTGGTGCGGCGCAGGATGTCGGACTCGGTGCGCCCTTCGACCAGGCCGAGATCGGCGGTGCCATCCAGCACATTGGCCTCCACCTGCCTGGTGTTGCCGATGCTGACGCTGAGCCGCACCGCCGGATAGGCCTCATGGAAGGACGCCAGCCGGCGCGGCAGCCAGTAGCTGGCGATGGTCAAGCTGGCGGCGATCGACAGACTGCCGGCAACAGTCTGCGAGACATGTTCCAGCACATTGCGGGCAGCGGCAGCGCGCTCCAGCACCGCCTTGGCCTCCGGCAGGAAGCGATGACCGGTCTGGGCAAGCTCGATGTTGCGGCCGACCCGGTTGAACAAATGAACGCCGTGCTGCTCTTCCAGCGCGCGGATGGCGGCCGACGCAGCCGACTGGGAGATGCCCAGGAGCTCTGCCGCCTTGGTCATGTGGCCGCGTTCGGCGACGGCGACGAAGATGCGCAACTGGTCGAGAGTCATGCGCGCATTAAGAACCAATTCCGATCGAATTTACAAGAACAACTGATTAGACGGATCGATAGCTTTATTCTACTTTTTCTGCCGAAGTTAGAAAAAATTCGCCAACAGATCGCGGCTAACAAAATGATCGGGCGGTTCAGATCCCTGCTTGCGCATTGGACCCGTGGCCTCAGGCGGCGGCTGGCCGGCGACCGTTACCATCCTGAAGAACACTATATGCGCGGCCCCGGACCGAAGACGCGGGCCAAATTCTCAGGTAGCAAAAGCACTCCCGCACCATGAACCACGGAGCGTCGCGCGGGGCCAATTCCGCACCGTCGCAACGGCCGCTTGCCGATACGCGCGCGCCGGATGAAGGCGACGGCGTCGACACATCGCCCGATGTCTCCGACAGCATCGCCAAGACCACCTGCTATATGTGCGCCTGCCGTTGCGGCATCGACGTGCACATCAAAGACGGCAAGGTTCGCTACATCAACGGCAACAAGGACCATCCGGTCAATCGTGGCGTGATCTGCGGCAAGGGCAGTTCCGGCATCATGCAGCACTACAGCCCGGCGCGGCTGAAGAAGCCGCTGCTGCGCAGCGGCCCGCGCGGCTCCGGCGAGTTTCGCGAGATCGAATGGGAAGAAGCGTTTTCGATCGCGACCGAGCGTCTGTCGAACATCCGCCGGACCGATCCCAAAAAGCTCGCCTTCTTCACCGGGCGCGACCAGTCGCAGTCGCTGACCGGCTGGTGGGCGAGCCAGTTCGGCACGCCGAACTTCGCCGCCCATGGCGGGCTCTGCTCGGTCAACATGGCGGCCGGCGGCCTCTATACGATCGGCGGCTCGTTCTGGGAGTTCGGCGAGCCCGACTGGGACAACACCAGATACTTCATGCTGTTCGGCGTCGCCGAGGACCATGATTCCAACCCGATCAAGATCGGGCTTGGCAAGCTCAAAGCGCGCGGCGCCAAGGTGGTGTCGATTAACCCCTGCCGTACTGGCTACAATGCGATTGCCGATGACTGGATTGGCATCCGGCCTGGCACCGACGGGCTGTTCGTCTTCGCGCTGATCCATGAATTGCTGAAGGCCGGCCGCGTCGACCTCGATTACCTCATCCGCTACACCAATGCGCATGTGCTGGTTGTCCAGGAACCGGGCGCTGCCGATGACGGGCTTTTCCTGCGCGACGGCGACGGCAATCCGCTGGCCTGGGACCGGGTGGCAAAAACGTCCATCAACGCTGCCGATCCAGATGCAAAGCCGGCACTGACCGGCAGCTACGTGGTTCGCGGCCGCCGCTGCGTGCCGGTGTTCCAGCTCATCGCGGATCGCTATATGGGCGAGAGCTACCGGCCCGACGCAGTCGCGGCGCAGTGCGGTATCCCGGCCGACACCATCCGCCGGATCGCCGCCGAACTCGCCCATGTCGCCTTCGAACAGACGATCGAACTGCCGGTGGCATGGACCGATTGGGCCGGGCGTCGACACGAGACGATCAAGGGACGGCCGGTGTCGATGCATGCCATGCGCGGCATCTCGGCTCACTCCAACGGTTTTCACTCCTGCCGCGCCATCCACCTGCTGCAGGTGCTGCTGGGCACGATCGACGTACCCGGCGGCTTCCGTTTCAAGCCGCCCTACCCGCGCTCGGCGCCGCCGGGACCGAAGCCGTGCGGCAAGAATGTAAGGCCGATGACGCCGCTGGACGGGACGCCGCTCGGTTTCGTCTGCGGCCCGGACGATTTGCTGGTCGACGAGGCCGGCACGCCGCTTCGCATCGACAAGGCTTATTCCTGGGATGCGCCGCTGGCCGCGCACGGGCTGATGCATACGGTCATCCGCAATGCCTGGGCCGGCGACCCGTACCCTATCGACACGCTGATGATGTACATGTCGAACATGGCGTGGAACTCCTCGATGAACACCGTCGAGACCATTGCCATGCTCACCGACCATGACGAGGCGGGCAACTACAAGATCCCTTTCATCATCTATTCCGACGCCTATTATTCCGAGACGGTGCCGTTCGCCGACCTGGTGCTGCCAGACACCACCTATCTCGAACGCCATGACTGTATCAGCCTGCTCGACCGGCCAATCAGCCATGCTGACGGCCCGGGCGACGCCATCCGTCATCCCGTCGTCGAGCCCGACCGTGACGTGCGGCCGTTCCAGTCGGTGCTGATCGAACTCGGCGCACGGCTCGGCCTGCCCTGTTTCGTCAACGAAGATGGTTCGGCGAAATACAGCGACTATGCTGACTACATCGTCAATCACGAGCGCACGCCGGGCATCGGCCCACTTGCCGGATGG
The DNA here is from genome assembly GCF_056403855.1 of Mesorhizobium sp. P2_E7. NCBI lineage: Bacteria > Pseudomonadati > Pseudomonadota > Alphaproteobacteria > Hyphomicrobiales > Phyllobacteriaceae > Mesorhizobium > Mesorhizobium sp. P2_E7. The sequence goes on from NZ_JBFUER010000002.1 coordinate 296,108, forward strand.
CGCGGCAAGGACGGCACGTCTGTCGGCAAGGGCGAGGTCAACCCAAACCAGTTGCAGCGTTACATCGACAATGGCGGTTTCTGGCACCAGGATTTTGCCGCCGACCAGCGCTACTACAAGATGGCCAACCGCTCCTATCTCGACTTTGCGGAGCAGATGGGGCTCATCCCCAAGGCCGAGCCCATCGTCTTCCAGCTCTATTCCGAACCGATGCAGCGCTTTCGCCTCGCCGCGCGCGGCCATGGTCGCGTCCAGCCGCCCGAGAGCGAACGCCGCCGCATCGAGACCTATATGGACCCGTTGCCCTTCTGGTTTACGCCTTTCGAAGAAGCCGCTGTCGATCCGCAGAAATATCCGCTGCATGCGCTGACGCAGCGGCCGATGCACATGTATCATTCCTGGGGGTCGCAGAATGCGTGGCTGCGGCAAATCACCAGCCAGAACCGTCTGTTCGTGCACCACAAGACTGCAGCCGGCCTTGGCCTCGTGGATGACGACTGGGTGTGGATCGAAAGCATCAATGGCCGCGTGAAGGGGCAGACCAAGCTGGTCGACGGGGTCAATGCGGATACGGTGTGGACCTGGAACGCCATCGGCAAAAGGCGTGGCAGCTGGGGGCTGAAGGATGACGCCGCCGAGAGCAATCGCGGCTTCCTGCTCAACCACATTATCGGCGATCAGACCTCGGCCGACGCCAACGGCAAACGCTATTCGAATTCCGATCCGGTGACAGGACAGGCGGCGTGGTTCGACCTCAGGGTGCGCATCGTCAAATGCGCCGACGAGGAAGCCGGTTTCACCGAGCCGCAATTCGAACGTTTCAGCCAACCGCCGCGTTTCGAGCCTTCGCCCGACATCCTTCGCTACGGCGCCGAATTCCGCGCCAGCAGGGAGCCGGCCGAATGACCTGCCTTCCCGCTCAAACCGACAAGAAGCTCGGCCTCGTCATCGATCTCGACACCTGCGTCGGGTGCCAGGCCTGCGTCACTGCCTGCAAGGAATGGAACACCGGCGGCCATATGGCGCCGCTGACCGACATCGACCCCTATGGCGGCGATGTCGACGGCGTCTGGTTCAACCGCGTGCACAGCTACGAACACACGACCGAGGCAGGCGGCCGCACGGTCAACTTCCCGCGCTCCTGCCTGCATTGCGAGACGCCGGCCTGCGTCACCGTCTGCCCGACTGGCGCGTCCTACAAGCGGGCGTCGGACGGCATCGTGCTGATCGACGAAAGCAAATGCATCGGCTGCAAATTGTGCAGTTGGGCCTGTCCTTATGGCGCGCGCGAATTCGATGCCGATGTCGGCGTGATGAAGAAATGTACGCTGTGCGTTGACCGCATCTACAATGACAATCTGGCCGAGGAAGACCGCGTGCCGGCCTGCGTCGCCGCCTGCCCGACCAGCGCCAGGCATTTTGGCGATCTCGGCGATCCCGCCTCGGCGGTGTCGCAACTGGTGGCGGAGCGCGGCGGCGTCGACCTGATGCCGGAGATGGGCTACAAGCCGACCAACAAGTACCTGCCGCCGCGCGCCCACACCGAGCGTGCCGCATCGGTGCCGGCGCCAAGGCTCGAGCCGGTCAAGGCCGAAGGCGGTTTCCTCGGTTGGGTCGACCGCATGCTTTCGAACTGACCAATGCATCCAGCCTTTTCCGTCGTTTTCTTCACCACCGCCACCGGCGCCGGTTACGGCTTGCTGACGCTGCTTGGTGTGCTTGGCGGACTAGGCTTCATCCCGGCCGATTTCTGGCTGGGCCTCATCGGCATGGGGCTGGCGCTCGGCCTGATCGCCGCCGGCCTTCTGTCGTCGACCGGCCATCTCGGCCGTCCAGAACGCGCCTGGCGCGCCTTCTCGCAATGGCGCAGTTCCTGGCTGTCGCGCGAGGGCGTGTCCTCGGTCGCGACCTTCATCCCGGCCGGTCTGTTCGGCATAGGCTGGGTATTCTTCGGCCGCACCGGTGGCTGGGTGGCTGTCGCCGGGCTGCTGGCGGCCATCGGCGCGGTCGTCACCGTCTGTACCACCGGCATGATCTATGCGTCGCTGAAGCCGATCGCGCAGTGGCACAGCAACTATACGCTGCCCGGTTACCTCATCTTCTCGGCGATGACCGGCAGCGTGCTCTTCAACGCGCTGCTGCAGGCTTTCGCCAGCGGCTCGACCACCCTTGCCGCCACCGCCTTGCTGCTGACCTTGCTCGGCTGGGGCTGGAAGCTGGCGACGTGGCGCTACAATGACAGGCTGGAGATCGCGACCACCGCCAATACCGCAACAGGGCTTGCCGGAGGCATGGTGCGCTCGCTGGAATGGCCGCACACCGAAGAGAATTACCTGCTCAAGGAAATGGGCTTTCGCATCGCCCGCAAGCACGCCACCAAGCTGCGAGGGATCACGCAAGCGCTGGCTTTTGCCTTGCCGGCTCTGTTTCTGCTTGCTGTTCTATTCGCTTTGCCCTGGCCGCTCGCGGCGGTGCCGTCGGTGCTTGCGGCCATTGTCCAGTTCGTCGGCATGCTGGTCGAGCGCTGGCTGTTTTTTGCCGAGGCCAAGCACACCGTTACCCTCTATTACGGGCGGTAGCGCGCCGTCAGGCGGCCCGCGCTTCCGGCGCCGCCGGCAAGTCCTTCAGCAGGATTTCGATAGCGGCATCGACCACCGCTGTCCGTCGGTCGTGCGCATAGAGTCCGTATTGCACGATGAGCGGCTCGGGCACCGATGTCTTCAGCACGCGCATTGAGCCAGTGCGCACCGATTCCGGTGGAAGCAGTCCGACGCCCAGTCCGTTCTCGATCGCCGCCTGCAGGCCGGTGACGCTCTGGCACGACAGAACGATCCTGTGCTCCTGGCCGGCGGCAACCAGCGCCTCAATCATGCGCCTGCGCCAAGGGCAGGTTGCACCGAAGGCGACGAGATCGAGCGGCCGTTCCTGATCCAGCACATAGTCCTGGGCGCAGACCCATTGCAGCTCGACGTTCCACGTCGTCAGGGCATCGGCTGCTACGACGGATGTCGGGGCAATCATGACATCCAGTGCATCCTCACTCCACAGCCGTCCCAGCGCGACGCTGTGCTCCACGGCCGCGTCGAGGCTGATGTCGGGATAGGTGCGGTGCAGCCGTCCCAGCGCGGCCGAGAGCGCTGCGGTGGTGACTTCCTCGGCGAGGCCGATGCGCACGCCACCGCCAATGCCGGCCTGCTGCAGCCGCGCCACCGCTTCATCGCCGAGGGCCAGGATGCGGGTCGCATAGCCCAGAAAGAGCTCTCCCTCCGCGGTTGGCACGACGCCGCGGCCGGTGCGCTGGAACAGATGCCGCTGGAGCAGGCCCTCGAGCCGGCGCATCTGCATGCTCAGCGACGATTGGGTTCTGCCGGTCTGTGCGGCGACCCTGCTCAGGCTGCCTTGCCGGCAGACCGCGACATAGGTGCGAAGAAGGTCGAGGCCGATCTGCTCAGATATCATATTATTTGAACTCTGTTGTCATCGATATCAGCCTACAATGATATCGCGCCCCGCGCTATCTCCCCTCAACAGAACAGCGCAAGGAAGAAAACCATGAAAGCGATCCGCGTTCACCAGCATGGCGGGCCAGACGTGCTCACCTTCGAGGATGTCGACATCGGCCAGCCCGGACCGGGCGAGGTGCGCGTGCGCAACCGGGCGGTCGGCCTCAACTTCGTCGACATCTATTTCCGCACCGGCGAGTACGCGCCACCGACTTTGCCGTTCATCCCAGGCAATGAAGGCGCCGGCGAGATTGTCGCCGTCTGCGAAGGCGTCAGCGGCTTCGCCCCCGGCGATCGCATCGCCTATGTCGAGACGCTCGGCGCCTATGCCGAGGAACGCATCGTGCCGGCGCATTTCGTCGTGCATCTGCCCGACGCCATCGATTTCGAGACCGGTGCGGCGATGATGTTGAAAGGGCTGACGGCGCAGTATCTCCTGCGCCGCACGTTTCGTGTCGAGGCCGGCCACACCATCCTCGTACATGCCGCGGCAGGCGGTGTCGGCCTCATCCTGACGCAATGGGCCAAGTATCTCGGCGCCACCGTCATCGGCACAGTCGGTTCGCCCGAAAAGGCCGAACTCGCTCTGGCCAATGGCTGCGACCATGTCATCGACTACAGCAGGGAGGATTTTGCCGCGCGGGTGAAAGAGATCACCCACGGCGAAGGCTGTCACGTCGTCTATGACAGCGTCGGCAAGACGACCTTCCCGGCCTCGCTCGACTGCCTGCGGCCCTTCGGCACCTTCGTCAGCTTCGGCACGGCGTCGGGATCGATCCCGCCCTTCGACATCATGCTCTTGATGCAGAAGGGATCGCTGTTCGCCACCTGGCAGCTGCTGTTCCATCATCTCGCCAAACGCGAAGACGTTGTCGCCATGAGCGAGGAGCTCTTTGACGTCGTGCTCAAAGGTGCGGTGAAAATCCCGGTGCACACACGCATGCCGCTCGCCGAGGTGGCCGAGGCGCATCGCCGGCTCGAGGCAAGGCAGACGACCGGCGCAACGGTGTTGTTGCCGTAGGCTCAGCCCGGCCGCAGCATGGCGTGGGAGATGGCGAAGATGCGGTCGGCCCCGAGCATGTAGGCCATCAGCGTCTCGCGCCGGAACAAGCCGGCATAGGCGCGGTCGAGCACGTTGAGCGAACCGGTATAGGCGCCGAAGGCCGGCATGATCATGCGGCCGCCATCGCCGGCAAAGCAGCGCCGCCGCACCGAGCGGCCGCGCTGGACGATGCGGGCGCAAGGATGCAGATGGCCTGCGACTTCGCCCTCGGTCCGCACCTTGGACGGCTCATGGCGGAAGAGCAGCGAGCCGATGGCGAGTTCGCGCACCGTCTCGCCCGGCAGGTCGGCCGGCGCTTCCGGGTCATGGTTGCCGGCGACCCAGAACCAGTCGCGGCCGGCCATCAGCGCTTCCAGGCGCTCGCGGAAGGATTGATGCATGCGCTCGGCGCCGCCGCCATCATGGAAGGAATCGCCCAGGCTGATGACGATCGCAGGCTGGTAGTCGGCGATCACCGCCTGCAGCCTGAGCAAGGTGGCGCCGGTGTCGTAAGGCGGGATCAGCGCGCCGCGCCGCGCGAAGGACGAGCCTTTTTCGAGATGCAGGTCGGAGACGGCGAGCAGCCTGAGATCGGGAAAATAGAGCACGCCGCGGGGATCGCAGACCGCACGCTCGCCGGCGATGCCGACCATGTCGGCCTCGGCGATCAGTGTTGCGCGCGCCAGCGAAAAATTCATGTCACGTCAAACCCAGTTGGCCCGGCCCTTGGCCCCATGGCCTCTTCGACCAGATCGGCGGCTTCCATGAGCAGGGACTCGTTGGCGCCGCCATTGACCGATTCCCTGCCGATCTCCAGCATGACCGGCAGAGCCAGCGGCGAAATCTGGTCGAGATGCTTATGCATGATTCGACCACGCACACGCGAGAGCATCTCGCCAAGTCTGCTGACATCGAGCAGGCCGGACGACGCATCGGTGCGCGTCGCCTGCAGCAATATATGGTCGGGCTCGTGGCTGCGCAGCACGTCGTAGATCAGGTCGGCCGAGACCGTCACCTGGCGACCGCTCTTTTCCTGCCCCGGGAAACGCTTCTCGATCAGCCCGGCAATGACGGCACAGGTGCGGAAGGTGCGCTTCAGCATCCAGCTGTCGTTCAGCCAGGCTTCGAGATCGTCGCCCAGCATGTCCTCGTCGAAGAGTTGGCCGAGCGAGGGTTTCTTCGCCTTGAACAGGGCCGCCATGTCGTCGAGCGCCCAGACGGCCAGCGAATAGTCGGTGGCGACGAAACCCAGCGGCCTGGCATTGGCCCGCTCCAGCCGGCGCGTCAAAAGCATGCCTAGCGTCTGGTGCGCCAGCCTGCCCTCGAACGGATAGGCGACCATGTAATGCCGGTTGCCGCGCGGAAAGGTCTCGACCAGGAGATCGCCGCGCTTGGGCAACACCGACTTTTCCTTCTGCAGCCTGAGCCAGTCGGCAACCTGCTCGGGCAGCGCCTGCCAGCGGTCGCTGTCGGCCAGCATGCCGCGCACCTGCTCGGCGAGATAGGTCGACAGCGGAAACTTGCCGCCGGCATAGGACGGCACGATGATGTTGGCGCCGGCGCCGTTGGAGACGACGCATTCGTTCTCGCGAATGCCTTCGAAATTCAGCACCTTGCCGGCGAACAGGAAGTTGTCGCCGGGCCGCAGCGTCTCGGCGAAATACTCCTCGATCTTGCCCAGCACCGGCCCGCCGCGCCCAACCATGCCGCGGCCCTGCCGGACATAGCGGACGTTGAGCTCCGGCATTTCGACGATGGTGCCGACATTCAGCCGGTATTGTTGCGCGATGCGCGGATTGGAGACGCGCCACAGCCCGTCTTTGGTTTTACGGATGCGGGCGTAGCGCTCATAGTTCTTCAGCGCGTAGCCGCCGGTGGCGACGAAATCGACGACACGGTCGAAAGTCTCGCGCGCCAGCCCGGCATAGGGGGCCGCGCTGCGCACCTCCTCGAACAGAAGATCGGCGTCGAAAGGCGCGCCACAGGCGACGCCCAGAACATGCTGCGACAGCACGTCGAGCGCGCCATTGATCAAGGGCGGCGTGTCCTGCGCGCCGAGATAGTTGGCGTCGAGGGCCGCGCGGCATTCCAGCACCTCGAAGCGGTTGGCCGGAATGAGGATCGCCTTCGACGGCTCGTCCATGCGGTGGTTGGCGCGGCCGATGCGCTGCGCCAGCCGGCTGGCGCCCTTGGGCGCACCGACATGCACGACCAGATCGACATCGCCCCAGTCGATGCCGAGGTCGAGCGTCGATGTGGCGACGATGGCGCGCAGCGCATTGTCGGCCATCGCCTTCTCGACCCGCCGGCGCTGGCCGACATCGAGCGAGCCGTGATGCAGCGCGATCGGCAGCGAATCCTCATTCGCCCGCCACAGTTCCTGGAACAGCATCTCGGCCTGGCTGCGGGTGTTGACGAACAGCAGCGTCATGCGATGTTTCTGGATCGCCTCGTAGATCTCGGGGATGGCATAGCGCGCCGAATGGCCCGACCATGGCACACGCTCGCGCGAGTCGAGGATGGAGATGTCGGGCTTGGCCCCGCCGGAGACGGTGATCAGCCCAGCCATTTCGCCGGGTGGATTCTGCCCGACCAGCCATCGCCGCAACTCATCGGGCTCAGCCACCGTTGCCGACAGCCCGATCGTCTGCAGTTCGGGTACGTAAGTGCGCAGCCGCGCAAGGCCGAGCGCCAGAAGGTGGCCGCGTTTCGAAATCACCAGCGAATGCAATTCGTCGAGCACGACATAGCGCAGGTCCTCGAAGAAGCGCCTGGCGTCAGGGGCCGCGATCAGCAGCGCCAGCTGCTCGGGCGTGGTCAGCAGGATATCGGGAGGCGCCAGCTTCTGACGCTGGCGCTTGTGCGAGGGCGTGTCGCCGGTGCGTGTCTCGATGGTGACGGGAAGGCCGATCTCTTCCACCGGCTTGCCGAGATTGCGCTCGATGTCGACGGCCAGCGCCTTGAGCGGCGAGATGTAAAGCGTGTGGATACCGCGATGCGCTTGTCCGGGTTTGCGCCTCGGACGGTTGGCCAGTTCGGTCAGCGACGGCAGGAAGCCGGCCAGCGTCTTGCCGGCCCCGGTCGGCGCGATCAGCAGCACCGATTGCCCGGCCTGGGCTCGCGCCAAAAGCTCGATCTGATGGGCGCGCGGCGACCAGCCTTTCTCGCCGAACCATTTGATGAATGGTTCGGGCAAGGCGACGGTGGCATTGTGTTCGGCAAGGCGCGGCTGCTCGGTCACGCGAAAGAGGTAGCGCGAGCGCGCGCAATCGCCAAGGAAAATCGGAACAAAAGGTGATCGGAGCGACTCTTACCTTCTCCCCCTGTGGGAGAAGGTGGATCGGCGCGTAGCGTCGAGACGGATGAGGGGTGTTCCAGCGGAGTGAGGCGTTGGTGCCTTCTGGAACACCCCTCATCCGTCGCCTTCGGCGACACCTTCTCCCACAAGGGGAGAAGGGAAGACCAGCGTTACGGCCTCCTGAACCCCGTCGGTCCGCCGTAAAGATACCCAATGCGGTCGATCGCCTCTTTCAGCCCTTCGCGTGACACCAGCATGGTGTGGCCGTTGGCGTGGATCATCGTTTCCGTGTCGGTCATCACGGCGACGTGCCCCTTCCAGAACACCAGGTCGCCGCGCGTCAGCCCGGCATAATCCGGGCCGGGATCGAGCGGTTCGCCGAGGCCTGCTGCCTGCATGTCGGAATCGCGCAGGACATTTTGTCCGGCCATGCGCATGGCCAGCTGCACAAGGCCCGAACAGTCGATGCCGAAGCCCGACGTGCCACCCCAGAGATAGGGCGTGCCTAGAAACTGCTCGGCCACCGCGACATAGTCGGCGGCGACATCGCCGAGCGGGCGCAGATGGCTGGCGATCAGCGCTTCGCCGGAGGGCAACAGCGCATAGTGGGTGCCGCGCGTTTCGGCGGCGCCCGTGACGGTGAGCGTCGATCCCATCGACAATTGGCCGGAGATCGGGAAGCGAAGATCGGCGCCCGGATAGAGGAAGGTGCGCGGCGCCGAGACGATGTGGGTTGGCGCATGCTCGCGCGCGCCCAGCATGGTGGCGCCGACATAGCCGACATAGCCGTCGCGTTCGACCTGGACCCAGGCCCAGCCTTCGGCTTCGTCGAAGACCAGCACGTCGTCGCCAAACAGCACCTGCGTGTTGACGCCGGCGTCCGGGCGCGGCGCCTTGCGCACGTCGGCCACGGAGGCCGTGATGCGCGCCGGACGGCCGGTGACGAAGCGATCAGCCGAAACCTCGCCTTTCAGCCTGGCATCGGCGAGGTCGGAACGGAAAGCGTGAAGGCGGGCATCCCTGGCAGTCAAATCGGTAATCCAGCTAATGGGTAATCGGTCAAATGGGCAGTTCGTGCGCCCGGGCAACGATACCATCGCCGAAGCGCTCGACAAAGAGCGCGCCTTCGACGGTGCGCCTGATCAGCACGTTGCGCTTGTCGAGCTCGTCGCGATGGCGCGACACCAGCTTCAGCGCGCCCATCGTATCGAGCGCGCGGGTGATGACTGGCTTGGTGACATTGAGACGGGCTGCCAGCCCGCGTACCGTGTGCGGCGGCGGGTCGAGATAGATGGTGAACAGGATCGCCGTCTGGCGCATGGTCAGATCGGGCGCGTCGTCGCGCACCTGCGACAGCATCACCTGCTGCCACAATCGCATCGCCTGGCTCGGACGCATCGAAATCGACATCGCCCGAGCATGACGGCAAATTGTTTCGGTTCCGTTTCAGTTTGGAAGCCGAGCGTTGTGCCCGGACAGCTAGCCGAAGCGGCTCGAAATGACCCGCTCCAGCGCACGGATGCCTTGCGCCTCACCGCCGGCAGGCCCGTAGGGGCGATCGGACGGGTTCCAGGCGAAGATGTCGAGATGCGCCCAGCCCGCCGTCTTCTCGACGAAGCGCTTGAGGAACAGCGCCGCAGTGACCGAACCGGCGAAACCGTCGGTGGTGACGTTGTTGATGTCGGCGATCTTCGAAGAGAGCTTCGCGTCGTAGGGCCGCCATAGCGGCATGCGCCACAGCGGATCCTCGACGGCAGCAGAGGCCGCCGCCAGTTCGGACGCCAACGCTTCGTCGCCGGTGTAGAAAGGCGGCAGGTCCGGCCCGAGTGCGACACGCGCGGCACCGGTCAGCGTCGCCATGTCGATCAGCAGTTCAGGTTCTTCATCATCGGCCAGCGCCAGCGCATCGGCGAGCACCAGCCGCCCTTCGGCGTCGGTGTTGCCGATCTCGACGGTGATGCCCTTGCGGCTCACCAGCACATCGCCGGGCCGGAAAGCATTGCCGGCAATCGAATTCTCGACCGCCGGGATCAGGACGCGCAGCCGGACCTTCAGCCCGGCGGCCATGATCATCGAGGCAAGACCCAGCACATTGGCGGCGCCGCCCATATCCTTCTTCATCAGCAGCATGCCTGATGAGGGCTTGATGTCGAGGCCGCCCGTGTCGAAGCAGACGCCCTTGCCGACCAGCGTCACCTTCGGTGCGCCTTCCGGTCCCCAAATCATGTCGATCAGGCGTGGCGCGCCGACCGAGGCGCGGCCGACCGCATGGATCATCGGGAAGTTCTGCTTCAACAGATCATCGCCCTTGATCACCGATACTGCGGCGTTGTGTGCGGCCGCCAGGGTCCGCGCCGCCTTCTCCAGCTCGTCCGGCCCCATGTCGCTGGTCGGTGTGTTGACCAGATCGCGTGTCAGCAAGACGCCGTCGGCGATACGGCGGATACGTGCTGGGTCCACGCCGGACGGCAGCGCAAAGCGCAATGCCTTGCCTGGTTTCTTGCCGTAACGGGTGAAGACATAGCCGCCGAGAACCAAGGCGATGGCCGCGAGCTCCGGCTCGGCATGCGCCGAGGCAAGGTGCCAGTCGCCTTCCGGCAGGGCTCTCGCCAGCGCGCCGAGGGCCAGCGCGCCCTCGCCGTCACCGATGCCGAACAAGGCGCCGGCAAGCGCACCGTTTTCGCCGGGCAGAACGAGCGTCCTGCCGGCTTCGCCGGAAAAGCCATTGGCGGCCGCCCAGGCGATCGTAGAGGGCAAAAGCCCCAGGGCGTCCAGGCCATCCCTCGCGACCAGATGGACCGGCAAGGCAGTGTTCAGTGTCTCGACGAGTTCGACGGGCATTCGATAATCTCCGGCGCAGGCTTGCAAGTCGTCCCCAGTCACCTGACAGGGACGTCGAATGATTTCAACATCTATGCACAGAGGCCAGGCATAGGAAAATGCCAAGCCAATGGCTTCCGGCGAGCAGCGTACCGATCGCAACGGGCCGCTTTTTAACACTCCGTTAGGGTTAACAGAATATTTCTGGGGGAATGAAGACGGCCACGCAATGGCCGCGCGCAGGAATGGAGAGCCCCGTGCCGATGCCGACCAACCGCAGGATGAACGTCACGGGCAAACGGTTGGTCACCACGGCATTGCTGATGGCGCTCGCCGCCGGTGTTGCCGGGTGCGGGACCAGCAAGCTCACCACTGGCTCTATCGGGCGCAGCGGGGGCAAACCGCTGGAAACCATGTCGGCCAGCGAGTTGCACGGCGCAACCACGCGGCTCGGCGAATCCTACGCAAAGAATCCCAACGAAAAGCGGCTGGCGATGAATTATGCGGCGGCTTTGCAGATGGACGGCGATGCCGACCAGTCGCTTGCCGTGATGCGCAAGCTGGCGATCGCCTACCCCAAGGATCGCGACGTGCTCGCCGCCTATGGCAAGGCACTCGCCGCCAACGGCCAGTTCGAGTCCGCGCTCGACGCGGTGCGCCGCGCGCAGACGCCCGAATATCCGGACTGGCGGCTGATGTCGGCCGAGGCCGCCATCCTCGACCAGATCGGCCAGAAGGATGAAGCGCGCCAAGATTATCGCAAGGCGCTCGATCTCAAGCCGAACGAACCCTCGATCCTTTCCAATCTCGGCATGTCGTATGTGCTGGAAGGCGACCTGCGCACCGCCGAGACCTATATGCGCTCAGCCGCCCAGCAGCCGAATGCCGACAGCCGGGTGCGCCAGAACCTGGCGCTGGTCGTGGGTCTTCAGGGCCGTTTCGACGAGGCCGAGAAGATCGCCTCGCAGGAGCTTTCGCCCGAGCAGGCGCAGGCCAATGTGGCCTACCTTCGCCAGATGCTTGCACAGCAGAACGCCTGGAGCCAGCTCAAGGATCAGGACAAGGTAAAGCCGGCGACCAACTGAGGTGTGTCGATATTCAGGTGCGGCCGGCCTGCAAATTGCCGATACCTGCGCTTCCGGTGCTCACGTACATAAAGTACGCTCCGCTCCGGTTCTCGCTATCAACCATTTTCGACTCGGCCTGACCTGAATCTCAACACACCTTAGGCTGCTCTATCGCTGCGAAAATAAAAAGCCGCGCGATCCTGGTCGCGCGGCTCTTGAATTTTCCGGAGCGGCTACTGGCTTGAGGAATTGTGCTGATCGCCGAAGATGCCGCGCTGGCTGACCTGCATGCCGGCTGGTCCGAGAATGATGGCGAACAACACCGGCAGGAAGAACAGGATCATCGGCACGGTCAGCTTCGGCGGCAGGGCGGCCGCCTTCTTCTCGGCGGCATTCATGCGCATGTCGCGACTTTCCGAGGCCAGCACGCGCAATGCGTGCGCCACGGGCGTGCCGTAGCGTTCGGCCTGGACCAGCGCCTGGGACACCGACTTCACCGATTCCAGGCCGGTACGAGCCGCCAGGTTTTCATAAGCCTGCTTGCGCTCCTGGAGATAGGAGAGCTCGGCATTGGTCAGCACGAATTCCTCCGCCAGCGCCACCGACTGCGAACCGATCTCCTCGGCCACCTTGCGCAAGGCAGCCTCAACCGACATGCCCGACTCGACGCAGATCAGCATCAGATCGAGCGCATCCGGCCACGCCTGCTGGATCGATTGCTTGCGCTTGGCGGCACGGTTGTTGACGTAAAGGATCGGCGCGTAGAAACCGGCATAGGCGACAAGGATGCAGACGAACAGTTTCACGAAAGCCGGCCGGTCCGGCAACCCGCCGAGCACGAACAGATAGATCGCCGCCAGCGCGAAACCGACAAAAGGCAGGATCAGGCGGAAAAACAGGAATCGCGTCAGCGGATTCTGGCCGCGAAAGCCCGCCACTTTGAGCTTCTGCAGTGTGCCTTCATCGGCCAGCGCACGCCGCAGGTCCAGCCTGTCGACGATGTTGCGCATGCCGATCGACTGTTCCTCGCGCAGACCCTTGCGGCGGCGATCGGCTTCGGTGGCCAGCCGCGCGCGCTGCTTGGCGCGCAGTTCGTCCCGCTCCAGCGCCACCGATTTCATGCGTGCCTTGAGCTGGTTGCCGCCCAGGGCCGGCAGCAGCGTGAAGACGGTTGCGAACACCGCGATGCCGACCAGCAACGCGATCAGGAAGGCAGGATCGGTCAGCGATTTGACGACGTGGTCTGTCATTCGTTCAGTCTTTTCGTTCGAGCTTTCCGAAGTCGGGCCTAGACCTCAAAGTTCATCATCTTGCGCATCACCAGAATGCCGATCGACATCCAGACACCGGAACAGCCGAGGATCAGATTGCCGGTGCTGGTGGTGAACAACGGCATGATGTAATTCGGGCTCGACAGGTAGACGAGAAGGGCGACGACAAAGGGCAGCGCGCCGATGATGACGGCCGACGCCTTTGCTTCCATGGACAGCGCCTGGACCTTGGCCTTCATCTTCTTGCGATCGCGAAGCACGCGCGAAAGGTTGCCCAGCGCCTCGGAGAGGTTGCCGCCGGCCTGCGACTGGATCTGGATGACGATGCCGAAGAAGCTTGCCTCGCTGCACGGCATGGTTTCGGCCATGCGCAAGGTGGCATCGGGGATGGACATGCCGACCTGCTGTGAATCGACGATGCGGCGGAACTCGGTCTTGACCGGCTCCGGCGATTCATTGGCGATCAGGCGAATGGCGTCGTTGAGCGGCAGGCCGGATTTGACGGCGCGCACGATGATGTCGAGGGCGTTGGGAAATTCGTTGAGGAACGCCTTGACCCGGCGCGTGCGACGAAACGAGACGAACCAGCGCGGCAGGCCGAGCGCGCCGGCCAGCAGCGCGCCTGGCAGGACCAGCAGCGGCGCGCCGGCGAAATAGGCAAGCGCCGTCAGCGCGATGCCGCACATGACGGAGTAGATATAGAAACGCTCTATCGAGACCTGCATGCCGGCCTGACGGATCTGGGCCTTCAGCGGCGGCTTCTTGACAACGCGTTCGGTGGTCTTCTGCTTTTCATCCAGTTGTTTCAGCGAATCCTGAACGGATTTGCGCCGCTTGGCCGCCTCCGCGACACGGTCGCGCGAAGCCTTGACGACCGAACGATCGGTCTCGGCGGCCTTGATCGTCTCGAGCCGCTTGCCGGCCTGCTTCTCGTTGTTCATCCGGGTGAACAGGAAGGCATAGGCGATCGCGCCGGCGCTGAAGCCGGCGAGCACGATGAACGCGAGTACGGTGGTGTCAATTCCGAACATCAACCTCGGTCCCTGGTGCATTTCGCCGTTTCAAAGAAACGGCGAACCGCCCTATCTCTTTGTTTTGACGCAATTCCCAAGGGAAAGCGCTACGCGCTTTTCCCGGGAAAACCGCTTCACACTTTTCCTGGAATTGCTTCCAACCTCCAGATGCGTCAGTCAGCGCGTTTCTCCATCGATTCCAGCGCGTTGGCGAGGCGCTGTTCCTCGCCATAGTAGCGGGCGCGATCCCAGAAATGCGGACGGCCGATGCCGGTCGACACATGCTCGCCAAGCAGCCTTCCGTTCGCGTCCTCGCCCTTGATGTTGTAGAGCACGATATCCTGCGTGATGATGACGTCGCCTTCCATGCCGATCACCTCGGTGATGTGGGTGATGCGGCGCGACCCGTCGCGAAGGCGTGCTGCCTGGATGATGACATCGATGGAGCCGACGACGATTTCGCGCACAGTCTTCTGCGGCAGCGAATAGCCACCCATGGCGATCATCGATTCGATACGGTTCAGGCATTCGCGCGGGCTGTTGGAGTGGATCGTTCCCATCGAACCGTCATGGCCGGTGTTCATCGCCTGCAGCAGGTCGAAAACCTCCGGTCCGCGCACTTCGCCGACGATGATGCGTTCGGGCCGCATGCGCAGGCAGTTCTTGACCAGGTCGCGCATGGTCACCTCGCCTTCGCCCTCGAGATTGGGCGGGCGGGTTTCGAGACGCACCACATGCGGCTGCTGCAGTTGCAGCTCGGCCGAGTCCTCGCAGGTGATGACGCGTTCCTCGCGGTCGATATAATTGGTCAGGCAGTTGAGCAGCGTCGTCTTGCCGGAGCCGGTACCGCCGGAAATGACGATGTTGCAGCGGACGCGGCCGATGATCTTGAGTATCTCTGCGCCCTGCGGCGAGATGGCGCCGAACTTGACCAGCTGATCGAGCGTCAGCTTGTCCTTCTTGAACTTGCGGATGGTGAGCGCGGTGCCGTCGATGGACAGCGGCGGGGCGATGACGTTGACGCGGGAGCCGTCGGGCAGGCGGGCGTCGCAGATCGGGCTCGATTCGTCGACGCGGCGGCCAACCTGGCTGACGATGCGCTGGCAGATGTTGAGCAGTTGCTGATTGTCGCGGAAGCGAATGCCGGTCTGTTCGACCTTGCCGTTGACTTCGATGTAAACGTTCTTGGAGCCGTTGACCATGATGTCGGCGATATCGTCGCGGGCAAGCAACGGCTCCAGCGGGCCGTAGCCAAGCACATCGTTGCAGATGTCTTCGAGCAGCTCTTCCTGCTCGGCAATCGACATTGCGAAGTTTTTGATGGCGATGATGTCGTTGACGATATCGCGGATTTCCTCGCGCGCGCTCTCGGGATCGAGCTTGGCGAGCTGCGACAGGTCGATGGTGTCGATGAGCGCGGAGAAGACCTGGCTCTTGGTGTCGTAGTAGGTCTCGCTGCGTTCGCGCTGGACCTTTCTTGCCGGCTCAGGCGCCATCGGCGGCGCCTCAACGGCACGGCGAGCGGGTGGCATTGCCGGCGCAGCAGGCGGCGCTGCCGGCCGAGCAAGAACGGCCGTGTCCGCAGGCGTTGCAGCCGCCGGCGCCGCGGGCGGCGGTGCTGGCTGGCGGAATTCCGGGATGGATCGGCCGCCGTCGTCGGAGCCTCTTTTACCAAACATGATCGACTACCAATTCCGCTTGAGAAGCGTCATTTCTTGTTACGCGAGAACTTGCCGAGCAGGCCGCCAAGGCCTGCCTTCTTCTTGGCCTTGATTTCGCTGCGACCGGTCAGCACATGGGCGATTTCATTGATCATGCCGACGACCGGGCTCTTGGCATCCATCTCGCCCAGCATGCGACCGTTGTTGGAGGCGTTTCCAAACAGCAACGGGTCGAAGGCGATCACCGACATCGGCGTGATGCCGAGCGGCTCGGCGAAGTCGGAAGCGGAGATCTCGGGGCGTTTCGGCACCCCGGCCTGGTTGATGATGAGCTTCGGCGGCGGATCGTTCGGGCGAAGCCGGTTCAGCATATCGACCAGGTTCTTGGTGTTGCGCAGATTGGCCAGTTCCGGTGTCGCCGTGATGACGATCTCGTCGGCCTTCATCAGTGTGCTCTTGGTCCAGCCGGTCCAGACATGCGGGACGTCGAGCACCAGCAGCGGCACACTGCGCTGCGCGGTGTCGATGAGTTGCGTGAAGGCCTCGGGATCGAAGTCGTAGACCCGTTCGAGAGTGGAGGGCGCGGCAAGCAACGACAGATGCTCGGCGCACTGGGCAAGAAGCCGGTCGAGATAGACCTCGTCGATGCGTTCGGGTGAAAACACGGCCTCGGCGATGCCTTGCGCCGGGTCCTGGTCGAAATTGATGTTGGCCGTCCCGAAAGCCAGGTCGAGATCGGCAACGACCACTTCCGACTTGAACAGCGATGACATCGCCCACGCCACATTGTGGGCGATGGTCGAGGAGCCGACGCCACCCTTGGCGCCGATGAAGGCGATCGAGCGGCCGATCGGCTCGGCTTCCGGATCGACGAAGATCGACGACACCACGGAGACGACATCGGCCATCGACACCGGCGCGATGACGTATTCGGAAATACCGAAGCGGATGAGTTCGCGGTAAAGCCCGACATCGTTGTAGTGGCCGATCACCACGACTTTCGAGGAGGGATCGCAATATTCGGAGAGCTGGGCAAGCTGTTCCAGCAGCTGCTTCGGTTCGCTGCGCGATTCCAGCAGGATCAGGTTCGGCGTCGGCGCAGACTGGTAGAATTCGATCGCCGTGGCGATGCCGCCCATATGCACTTTCAGATGGGCCTTCGCCATGCGGCGGTCCTCGCCGGCCCGCTCCACCGGATGCGCGACGCCTTCCGTCTCGCAAAATGCCTGGATCGAGATACGCGGGACCGGCCGCAGCGCCTGCATCGCGGCAATATCCGATTGCGAGCTGTCGCCGCCGTCTACGGGCGTTTCGTAGGCAAGATTGCTCATCGTCATGCTCTTTCCGTGACTTCTCTTTCCAGTCTCTGCGCGGGGCTGGCGCTCCTAGTACGTCACTTCCGAATTGCCGAGGAACTCGTCCGAAATACCTCTGCCGCGATAGACGTCGATCACCGCGCCGCGGTTTTCGGCGTCGATATCGGTCGGCTTTCTTGGCCCGAGCAGATCGGCCGGATTGGCGAGCTGCGCGGCAAGGTTGTTCTGAGACGAGCAGCCGTAATCGGCGTAGTGCTTGTTTTCCGAGGTCTCCAGAATGTCTGCGGGCCAGCGACCGCATTTGTCGGTCTGGGCTCTCACCGAAATATAGGAGACGCGGATAGGCGCCGAGGCTTCCGGGGAAACCGACTGATAGGAGGTCACGACGATCCGGTCCCGCTTGATGCCGCTGGCAATCGCCAGCCTGGCGAAATCGCGCGCCGCGGCAGTCGCTGCCACCTCGTTCGCCGAGCCGATCGGGGTTGCGATCGTCAGCGCCGGGGCAGCGCTCCTGTCGTAGCCGTCGAGGAAGCCCAGAAGCGTGTCGCGCTGCGAGCCGGTCATGCCGCGGTCGCCGGCGCCGACCGGAAGGTCGATCTTCTGGTTCTTCTCGGCAATCACGATCGGATGGGTGGTGCGATAATCATCGGGGATTGCCCCAACCGTGATGCTGTCGCGCTTGGCGCAACCGGCGAGCGAGGCCGCGATCGCGATCGCCAGGATCGGTATTGCCGAGCGGCGGATCCGGGCACCACCGGACCGCACTGTTGCGGCGACCGCCATTGCCTTCGATGCTGACTGAGACATGTCCGCTCCCCGCTTACTTGTAGATGAAGCCGACAACGCCGTGATACCGGCCGTTGGGCTTGTCGGTCTGCATGGTGCCGTAGACGCGGTTGACGCGGCCAAGGAACATGGCCGGGCCATCGCCGGCGGCATTGAAATTGTCGTCCGGCTTGGCCAGGTCGTTGCGCGCCACCGGCCGCGCCAGATAGGGCGTGATGATGATCACCAGCTCGCTTTCGTTGCGGACGAAATCGCGGCTGCGGAAGAGCGTGCCGAGCACCGGGATCTTGGCCAAGCCGGGCAGACCCGATACCGCCTGGCGGACGTCGTCGCGAACCAGGCCGGCGATCATCATCGAGCCGCCTGACGGCAATTCGACGGTGGTGTCGGCAAGCCGCTTGCGGATCGACAGGAGCGTTGTGCCGGGCAAACTGGCGGCGCCTTCCAGGGTGGTCGCACCCTCCATGGTCGGCTCAGACACGGACGTCCTGACCTTGAGGCTGATCCGGCCCGCCGACAGCACAACGGGCTGGAACTCGAGGCCAATGCCGTATTCGAGCTTTTCGTTGGTGTAGGTTACCTGGCCGGTCTGGTTGTCGGTCGAAACGTTGTTCGTACGTGCCGTGATGAGATTGAATTCGCCGCCGGCCCTGAATGTTGCCTTCTCGCCCGAAACCGCCGTGAGGGTCGGCTCAGCAAGCGTCTTCATAACGCCGCTTTGCTCCATGGCGTTGATGTAGGCTTGAAGGCCATTGCCTTTCCCGTCACCCAGCAGATTCAGCCCCGAATTCTGCGAAAGCGGTTTGCCCAGCCCGTAGCTGGGCGAACTCAGCGCACCGTAGGAAATGCCGTCAATGCTGCCGTTGCCGACCATATTGACGCCGAGCTGCTTCATTACCGAGCGGCTGACTTCGGCCACGGTTACCTTCAGCGTCACCTGGTCGTCGCCGATGATCTGCAGCAGGTTGACGATCTTGGAGACCCGGCGCTCGGTGTCAGGGTTGTTGATGTCGACGCCGCCATTGGCATTGCCACCCGCCGCGGTCTGCGAGTACTGGCCGGTCGTCGCCTCACCGCCGGACACGAAGATGGTTGCCAGATCGACGGCGCGCTTGGCATCGAGCGGCGTATCCACCGTGCCGGTCAGAACGACGTTATCGTTCAGCAATTCGACCTTGATCTCGGCGTTCGGAAGGAAGCGCTTGAGGTAGTCCTCCAATCCGGCGACGTCGCGTTCGACGGCCAGATCCAGGCTGACGATCTGCTCGCCATTGGGACCGAAGACGAAGATGTTGGTTTCACCCACTGCCTTGCCGAACAGATAAATGCGCCTTGCCGTGCGGGTCACCGCATCGGCGACCGCCGGATTGGCGACAAGGATGTCGTAGGCGTCGCTCGGCAGGTCGATGACCACTGATTTGTTGAGGCCGAGCTTGACGCGTTGCGTGGCCGTCGAAGCCGTAACCCCGGCGGTCTTGCCGGCGGCCTTGGCCTCGAGGAGGCCACTTGCATGGGCTCCGAGGAAAAGCAGGCCGATTGCCGCAGCCATGGTGACCGGCAGTTTAGCGATTAACCTCATTTCCTTGCCCCTACTTCGGAAACTTCGCCCGATTTGATCAACCGCACCGTTCCGCGGCGCCCATTGCCGGAAACGAGATAGTCGGCCTCATCCGTGTGTTTTTCCTGATTGTCGGTGATCGAGCGGAGTGCAAGCGTCAGGCGATCGGCCATCTGCTGGGCGACGGTGATGATCTCGGCCTGCTGCGGCGTCAGCTCCAGCGTCGCCGTCTGTCCGACCCTGGTCTTCTTGCCTTCCTCGTCCTCCTGAATGGTCTGGTCGATCGCCAGGACGCGGATGTTCTTGAGGATGGTTTCGGTGGTGAATCCGCTGCCGGCGTTGCCGGTGTCGGATCTGCGGGTCATGATGACGTCGACAAAATCGTTGGGCAGGATAAAGCCGCCTGCCGACGTATCGGCCGAGATCGCGGTGGCGACGGCCCGCATGCCGGTGGGCAGGATCGACGACATGAAGCTCTGCCCCTCGCCGATCAGCTTGGAGCGCCGCAACGGCTCACCGGTGTACATCGCAACGCGGGCGACAGAACCTTTCAACTTCTCCAGCGCGTCGGGTTCGACAGCACGGGTGATGAAGTTCGCGTTGATCCCTTCGGCCGGCCAGGACTCCCAGCTGATGTTGTTCTCAAGCGGACTGCCCATGGCGACGTCGCCGGAAAGTACGAGCACGTCCTGCAAGGCGATGGCCGGCGCCTGAGGGGCGTCGACGACGACCTGCTGAGGCGGCGGTGCCGCCACCATATTCTTGGCAACGTAACCTGCACCACCCGCCGCAGCCACCGCCACGCCCAGAATGATTAGTCGGGATGCTGGCATCTGTCCGAACCCTCGCCTTTAGGCAAACCACCTAGCCAGGCCGGACTTTGCAGCGGCAATCGTCAAAACAAGGTTAATGTAATGCTTACGATCGTGATTAATTTAAGGTTTACATAAATTAGACGGACCCTTGCTCCCGACACAAAAAGGCGGCCAAGCCGCCTTCATTTCAGATCGATGCCGGAGCGGCAAAGAGGTTCGCTGTCTCAGGTCGCCAGCCTTGCCAGCGCCCATACCATCAAGGGTGAATCCGGATAGGTCAGCAGCCCGCCAATGCCGAGTGCGATGCCGTAGGGAATGCCAGTCGTATCGTCGGCGAAATGGCGCAGAAACGGATTGTGGCTGGTATAAATCGCCAGCGGCGATTTCCGATAGAGAAGGATGGCGAGTGTCAGCAGGCCACCGATGAACGTCGAGATCACGAGATATTCGACAAGGTGAGGGGTGAATCCCATCCAGACGGCGGTGCCGGCGAGCAGCTTGGCGTCGCCGCCGCCCATGCCGCCAAGCGCAAACAGACCGAAGGTCACTGCCAGCACCAGGGCACCGGCCGCGAAATGCCAGCCATAGGTTGCCCAGTCCATGCCCGTCAGCGGCGCAACCACGGCAAACACCGCCAGCAAAAGCACCGGCACGCGGTTGGCGATCGTCATCGACAGCATGTCGGAGATCGCGGCAAAGAGCATGCAAAAGGGAAAGACGACGAAGATCAGGGCTTCAAGCATCGGCGCGGCGCCTTGGTCACTTGTACAGGGCTTCAGCCTAGACAGGTTCGATTAACGATTGATGAGGCAGCGGTCTCAAATTTACTGGTGTCGCCTGCGAATTGCGGATTCAGATCCTGCGCATCGCACAAATGAAACAAGGGCCGCAAAGAGCGGCCCTTGTTCCCAAAACAGTCGCTGATCCGTAATGTATTACGGAGCGTTGCCAGTCGAGACGGCTTTGGCGATGGCGTTGAACTTGACGCCCAGGGCGTTGCCGAGCGAACCAGCACCGACCATGATGGCAAGCGCGATGAGAGCGGCGATCAGACCGTATTCGATAGCGGTCGCGCCGGACTCGTCCTTCACGAAGCGTGCGATGAGATTAGACATTCGAGAGCTCCTACTCCACGTGTTACAGCACTTCCGTCAACTTCTGTGGTGGTTGATCGGATGCTGCCAATCTAGGGAGAAGCTCTTTCAATCGGCTTAATAAACAGCCTTACCGATTCCTTTCGCGCGTCGAACAGCTTGCGTGGTTAACCGCAAACTAAACGCCGGAAAGCGGCTCGCCGGCCCCATGAAAAGGCCGTGAAAGCTGAGACTTCACGGCTGTCGACAGGGACACTCTTTATATTAGCTGACAGCGAAATGCGCGCGAATATCCTGGGCCCGGCCACCGGCTTAACCGTTGGTTCACCAATCTCGTTCATGTTCCGTTGAACAAGTCTGCCGCCGTGGAGCGCCTCGATGACCGCCATGAAATCGTCATTCCTGCTTGCCGCGCTTCTCGCCGTCCCGGCTTTTGTGCTCCCGGCCAAGGCCGGAGCCGGCATCGAAGTGACGATGAACCAGGCCAAGATCGTCAAATTGACACGCCCAGCCGACACCATTGTCATCGGCAATCCGGCGATTGCCGATGCCTCCGTCCAGGATGCATCGACAATCGTTCTGACGGGCAAAGGGTTCGGCGTCACCAATCTGGTTGTTCTCGACCAGGAGGGCAGCCCGATCGTCGACGAGCAGGTGACGGTGGTGCGCCAGGACGCATCGTCGGTGCGTATCTACAGGCGCGCTTCGGTACAGACCATGTCCTGCACGCCCTATTGCGAAAGCTCGTTCAAGAGCGAGTCGGAGAAGGCCTCCGAAGCCGAAATGAGCGCCGGCCAGTAAGCGCCTAGGCGGCTCTCAGTTTCCGTTTCCCCAAAAACGTCGCTTCGGTTAGCAGCGGGTTAATGCCTTCCCGCCGAATTTAGCGGTCATCCAAACCGGACCTCAATGGGTTTTCGCTAATGTTGCCGACGGTACCGCATCAGGACCGGCAGGGATGGGACATGGGCGACGTTTTGTACGGGCGTTTGGACGAGGATTCAGGACGCGAGATCACGCAGGCCAAGGCTGGACGCGTGACGTTTGCCCGCCGCTTCCTTGGCGATCGTCGCGGCAGCACCGCGATCGAATTCGCCATGCTGGCGATCCCGTTTGCGCTTCTGGTCTTCGCCATCCTCGAGAGCTGCATTTCATTTGCCGGACAGGAGGTGATGGCCAACATCACCGACGACGTCGCCCGCCAGGTGCGCACCGGCCAGTTGAAGCCGGCCGACCTGACCGGAACCAAGCTCAGGGACATGATTTGCAACAGGCTGGAAATCATGGTCGCCAAGACCTGCCCCGGACTTCTGGTGGATCTGCGCGAATATCCGACCTTTGCCGATGCCGCCACGGCTGGCTTCAAGATCGTCAATGGCGAGATCGTACTGACGCAAGGCACGAATTCGATGAGCTTCGCCGTGACGCCGGGCCTGGCTGAATCGAAGAACATGCTGCGGGTCTTCTACAAATGGCCGGTCATGACCGATTTCATGGCCAAATCGATGGCCAATCTGAAAGACGGCAACACACTGCATTTCGCATCGGTGACCTGGCAGAACGAACCGTTCGACGACTGAGAACTCAGCGTTACTTTGGCTTAAAAGGGAAGCAAGCATGTATCGTGCGGGGGCGCATCAGGGATTTTCGAGTATCTGGGCAAGAGCGATGCGATTCTGCTCGGATCGCCGCGGTGTCGCGGCCATCGAGTTCGCCTTCATCGTGCCTGTGCTGCTGATCATGTATTTCGTGACCATGGAGGCCTCGCAAGCCATCGAGACCAGCAAGAAGGTCAGCCGCATCGGCTCCATGGTTGCGGATCTGGTCACACAGCAGCAGACAATCATGTCCGCCGACATCGATGCGATCATGAAGATCGGCACCTCGACCCTGCAGCCCTACAACCGCTCAACGCCGACGATCATCATCACGGCGATACAGATCACGAACGAGACGCCGCGGAAAGTAAAGGTCGTGTGGTCACGCAAGCTGATCGAGGGCACCTATACCGTCGACGCTGCCAAGGACACCATCACGACAGTTCCCGCCACGCTCAAGATCGCTGACACATTCCTTATCCGCGTCGAAAGCAAGCTCGGCTACAAGCCGATCATCACCTGGTCTGCCGACAGCGAAAAGCGGCTTGGTCTGACCTCGGCCTTCGACTCGATAACGATGGGCGAGACCTATTACCTCAGGCCGCGCCGGAGCACGACGATCCCCTGCAGCGACTGCTGAAGCGCCAAGGTTTATTGACCGCTGCTGTCCGACAGCAGGCGCACGATGGCTGTTGCCATCGCATAGTCGCCAGCGGCGGCTGATATGAAGCCGCCGGAATGTTTCGATTCCACGAAATCGTAGACTTCCGGCGACTGCGATTTGAGATTGGTGAGGAAGACGGTCAGCCGGCGTTTGGCTTCGGGGTCGAGATCGCTGCGGACGGCGTGGGGACCGTAGCGCAGCAGACCGGAGGTCCAGATGATCTGGAGCGCGGCCTTTGGAATTCCCGCCGCCTCCAGCCGCGCCGCCGTGCCGTCCGGATCAGCCGGCTGATCGCCGGCAATCGCCGTCCGGTTTTCCGCAGCGGCCCGCTCCCAGCCGAACAACGCATCGGCCTGGCCATCGACCAGCATCGCTTCGGCAGCGGCGGCCGAGCTGGCATGAGTGAGGAATGGCGCATCCTGGCTGATCTTGAGGCCATCTGCGGCCAGCCCGGCGAGCGGCAGAAGAGAACCGCCGACATTATCGGAAGGCGCCATGGCGATGCGGTGCGTTTGCATCCCTGCGAGATCGGGAAGCTTGGCGTCGCGCGTCAACAGCACGGAGCGGATGCCGGTGGCGCCGTCGGCATCGACCGGCGCCACCAGAGGTTCGACACAGCCGCAGCGCTCCGAGGCGGTCGCGTAGGCGGTCGCCGAATAGATCGCGTACTGAATGCGGGCAGTGGCCTGTGCCTCGATCAGCGCTGCATAGTCATGCGCGACGACGAATTCCACCTTCATGCCGAGCGCCTTGCCGTAGGCGTCTGTCAGCAGGGCGAGACCCGGAACCGCGTTGCCGGCGCCCGGCTCGGCAACGATACCGATCCGAAACGTCCCGATCTGGTCGCGCCAGTCGGCGTGCGCGGCGTGCGGCAAGGCCAGCAACGCCACGCTGGTCGCCAATGCCCTCCAACCCGGCCCTATGGCGAGATCCGCCCGTGTCATCGTTTCATGCCTCGTACCGCCGTTCCTCGAAGCGCGTCGCATCCCGCAAGGATGCGTACAGCGCGCCTGCCCGCAGTCGCGACCATGGCGCCTGGCCATTGCCGCCTGGTTTCCGATTTGCCAATGCCGCGACAGGACCTTATGTCTGGTCACCCAGACTGGCAATGACGGCACCGATGGCGCGCGCTTTCCTCTTCGTTCTCGATTCTTTCGGCATTGGCGGCGCCGCCGATGCCGAACGCTATGGCGACGCCGGCTCGAATACATTCGGACATATCGCAAAGGCCTGCGCGGAAGGCCGCGCCGATCGCGAAGGCCTGCGCAAGGGGCCGCTTCTGGTGCCCAACATGGTTTCACTGGGGCTCGGTCGCGCTGCTGAAACCGCAACCGGCTTCCGGTTCGCCAGCAAGGCCGACGCTGTTTCAGCCTCCGCTTTCCACGGCGCCGCGCAGGAGATTTCGAGCGGCAAGGATACGCCGTCGGGTCACTGGGAAATAGCCGGCCTGCCGGTGCGCTTCGACTGGGGCTATTTCCCCGATACGGTGCCCGCATTCCCTGCCGAACTGACCGAAGCGATGATCCGCGAGGGCAAGGTGCCGGGCATTCTCGGCAATTGCCATGCGCCGGGCACGGAGATCATCGAGCGCTTCGGCGAGGAGCATATCCGCACCGGCAAACCGATCTGCTACACCTCGGTCGATTCCGTCCTGCAGATCGCGGCGCACGAGGTTCATTTCGGCCTCGAACGGCTCTACGAGTTCTGCAAGACGGTGCGCCGGCTGGTCGACCCGCTGAAAATCGGACGGGTGATCGCACGGCCTTTCCTTGGCGAAACACCGGCCACTTTCGAGCGCACCTACAACCGTCATGACTACGCCGTGCCACCGCCCGAGCCGACGCTGCTCGACCGGCTGACCGGGCGCGGCAACCGGGTCATCGCGATCGGCAAGATCGGCGACATCTTCGCCCATCGCGGCATTTCGGAAGTGCGCAAGGCGCCCGGCAACATGGCGATGTTCGACAAGGCGCTGGGCGCGATGGACGATGCCGGCGACGGCGACCTGGTGTTCGCCAATTTCGTCGACTTCGACACCGAGTTCGGCCACCGCCGCGACGTTGCCGGCTATGCGGCGGCCCTCGAGGCCTTCGACCGGAGGCTGCCGGAGGCGCTGGCGAAACTGAAGCCGGGCGATCTTCTGATCCTCACCGCCGACCATGGCAACGACCCTACATGGCGCGGGACCGACCACACGCGCGAACGCATCCCGGTGATCGGCATCGCACCGGGCCTCACCGGCGGCGACATCGGGCTCAGGACCACCTTTGCCGATCTAGGCGAGACCGTGGCCGAGCATCTCGCGCTGGCGCCCGGCCGTCACGGCACCTCCTTCCATGCGACGATAGGCGGCCATGCCTGAGCTGCCTGAGGTCGAAACGGTCCGGCGTGGCCTGCAGCCGGTTCTGGAAGGCGCGCGCATGGTGCGCGTCGAGGCACGCCGGCCCGATCTCAGATTTCCGTTTCCAGCCAAATTTGCGCAGCGGCTGACCGGCAAGACCATCACCGCGCTTGGCCGCCGCGCCAAATATCTCACCATCCATATGGATGGCGGTCCGGTGCTGATCTGCCATCTCGGCATGTCCGGCTCGTTCCGCATCGAAACGGCCGACGACAGCCAGACGCCGGGTGCGTTCCATAACGAGCGCTCGAAGGATGCCAAGCACGACCATGTCGTGTTCCACGTCTCCTCGCAAGCCGGCGCCCGATCTCGTGTGATCTTCAACGACCCGCGCCGCTTCGGCTTCATGCTGTTTGCCGAAGGGCTGGCCGACGCACATCCAATGCTGGCGGGCCTGGGCATCGAGCCGACCGGCAACGCGCTGGACGGCGCCCTGCTGGCGTCGCTGCTGAAGGATCGCAAAACACCCCTGAAGGCGGCACTGCTCGACCAGAAGCTGATTGCCGGGCTTGGCAATATCTATGTGTCGGAAGCGCTGTGGCGCGCCCACCTGTCGCCACTGCGCGAAGCAGGCACCATTGCCGGGACCGGCAAGAAGGCCAAGGAGCAGAGCGAGCGTCTGGCGGAAGCGATCCGTTCGGTCATTGCCGATGCGATCGCCGCCGGCGGCTCGTCGCTGCGCGACTATGTGCACACTGACGGGTCGCTGGGCTATTTCCAGCATTCCTTCGCGGTCTACGATCGCGAGGGCGAGCCCTGCCTGACGCCTGGCTGCCGCGGCCACATCGAGCGCATCGTGCAAAGCGGCCGTTCGACCTTCTATTGCCGGACCTGTCAGCGGTGAGCTAGACCGGTCTCTTCAATGCCGGAACGAGGAGGCCAGCCCATGAGCTATGAAACCATCATCGTGGAGACGCGTGGCAAGGTCGGCCTGATCACGCTGAACCGGCCCAAGGCGCTCAATGCGCTGAATGCCCAGGTGCTGGCGGACATATTGACGGCGGCCAAGGGGTTCGACGCCGATCCGGACATCGGCGCCATGGTCATCACCGGTTCCGAGAAAGCCTTTGCGGCGGGCGCCGACATCAAGGAAATGCAGGCCATCGCCTACGCCGACGCCTATGTGCAGGATCTTTTCGTCGGCTGGGAGGAATTTGCACGCACGCGCAAGCCCATGATCGCGGCGGTCGCCGGCTATGCGCTGGGCGGCGGCTGCGAGCTGGCGATGATGTGCGATTTCATCATTGCCGCCGATACGGCCAAGTTCGGCCAACCCGAAATCACGCTCGGCGTCATTCCCGGCATGGGCGGTTCGCAACGGCTCACCCGCTTTGTCGGCAAGGCGAAGGCCATGGACATGTGCCTGACCGGGCGGATGATGGATGCCGCGGAGGCTGAGCGTTCCGGCCTGGCGTCGCGTGTCGTACCCGCTGCCGACCTCATCGAAGAAGCGCTTAAGGCCGCGGCCAAAATATCGGAGTTTTCGCTGCCCTCGGTGATGATGGCCAAGGAGGCCGTCAACCGCGCCTATGAGACGACGCTGGCTGAGGGTTTGCGCTTCGAACGCCGGCTGTTTCACTCGCTGTTTGCGCTCGACGACCAGAAGGAAGGCATGGCGGCCTTTGCCGAGAAGCGGAAGCCGAATTTCACCAACCGCTAGGACTGCGGCAACGAGGGCCAAAAAGAAGCCAAAGCGGCGTTGACGTGCCGGGAAAGCTGAACTATAAGCCGCTCCAACCGAGGCGGCCGTTGGCTGCCCGTTTGTTTTTTGCGCCCTGCGGCATCCCGCATGCGCCCACCAGATCAGAAGAGAGGCACCATGGCCAATACCTCCTCGGCCAAAAAGGCAACGCGCAAGATCGCCCGCCGCGCAGCGATCAACAAGAACCGCCGCTCGCGCGTGCGCACCTATGTCCGCCAGGTCGAAGAGGCACTGGCTGCCGGCGACAAGGCAGCCGCGCTGGAAGCCTTCAAGGCGGCAGAGCCGGAATTGATGCGCGCCGCGACCAAGGGCGTGATCCACAAGAATACGGCATCGCGCAAGGTGTCGCGTCTGGCTCACCGCCTCAAGGTACTGTCGGCCTGATCGACTGTTCCTAAACTGTCGTTCTTTGAAACCCGGCCAATCGCGCCGGGTTTTTTCGTTTGCCGGCAAGCACTTAAAAAGAACGCCCGCAAAGCACACTCAGCCTGCATTCCAGAGTTCGGAATGGTTTGCCGGCACATACGCTCCCCGTGATATTCCAATCCGCCAAAATGGCCCATGCCAATAAATTTGGCTGGCACAAATTACTGATATTTTTCAATGACTTGCTGGAAGTGATCCACAGCTTGTTCACATAGCCTGTGGGCGACAGGCGACAAGTTGGTGTCAAGCGAATTATTTCAGAAAATTTCAAACCGCACAGCCATTTTCACATTCGCGGCAAAAGGGTTTGAATCACAATGGCTTTGTCAAAATCTGCGGTTCCAGGACGGGTCCCGAACCCTTCATCAGTAACCAGATTCCTTAAAAATCCGTTAGAGGTGGCCTTGCCCTATCCACAGCGATTTCGCTAATGTCGATCTATCGAAAGGGACGGGCCATTAGCCCATAACCCAGCCTGAATCGGCCAGCTCACAGTGGCAGAATTCATGACGCGGATCAATTCCGCGAACGGGTATGGTTTGTCTTTTCGATGCGGTAGGGGACTGGCGTAATTTGTACATGGCAGGTCGATGGCGCACCGGCGTTTTCGCCGGGTGGCGTTGCTTTGCCCAAACATGTCAGACGGACTGGCTTTAAGCAGCCGGGACCGATCCCTTGCTGACGAGGCAACGTCATCCGCCGGCGGCGGCGGCGGTGTTGTAGCAAAGATACGGTCGTCGGAAACATGGGTGCAGGAGGCGCACTCCCGGCGGAAAAAAGGTACAGAAGAACAAGGGACGCACAATCATGCAGAGCGGCATCGAGCGGGAGCTTACGGGCGACCTGCCATTTCCTGGAACATTGGTCGGAGCGCACGACGTGGCGGCTTCCAGCGACGCGGAACAGAAGTTCGACCGGGTCAAGGCCCAGTTGAAGGCGCGTCTGGGAACCGAGGTCTATTCGAGCTGGTTCGGACGGATGAAGGTGGCGGAGGCTTCCCGGGGCATTGTACGCATCTCGGTGCCCACGGCCTTCCTGCGCTCGTGGATCAATGGTCACTACCTCGATCTCATCGCCGATCTGTGGAAGCACGAGGATCCGGAGGTCCTGAAGATCGAGATCGTCGTGCGCACCGCGACCCGTCCGGCCCGCAATGGCGTCGAGCCCGAAGCCGTGCCTGCGCGCAAGATGACCAAGCAGACGCAGACCGCACTGGCGGCCGGCACGGCGGGTCCAGGCCGGGTGGAGCGGGCGCCCGCCCCTCGCCCCGGCACGCCGATCGAGGCCGAGTTCCGGCACAATGTGCTGGGGTCGCCGCTCGACCCGCGCTACACGTTCGGCTCCTTCATCGAAGGCCCGTCGAACCGGGTGGCTTTCGCCGCCGCAAAAGCGGTGGCGGAATCGCAGTCGAGCGCGGTGCGCTTCAATCCGCTGTTCCTCCACGCCACCGTCGGGCTCGGCAAGACGCACCTTTTGCAGGCGATCGCGGCCGAGTCGCTCAAACAGAACCCGAAATCGCGCGTCGTCTACCTGACGGCCGAATATTTCATGTGGCGCTTCGCCACCGCGATCCGCGACAACAATGCGCTGACGCTGAAGGAGCAGCTGCGCGACATCGACCTGTTGATCATCGACGACATGCAGTTCCTGCAGGGCAAGTCGATCCAGCATGAATTCTGCCATCTCATCAACATGTTGCTCGACAGCGCCAAGCAGGTGGTGGTTGCCGCCGACCGGCCGCCGTCGGAACTGGAATCGCTGGAGCCGCGCGTGCGCTCGCGCCTCAATGGCGGCGTCGCGCTAGAAATGTCGGCGCCGGACTTCGCCATGCGCATCGGCATGCTCAAGCTGCGGCTTGCTACAGCCAAGGTCGACGATGCGTCACTCAACATTTCGGAGGAGATCCTCAACCATGTCGCCCGCACGGTGACCGGCAGTGGGCGTGAACTGGAGGGCGCGTTCAACCAGCTTCTGTTCCGTCAATCATTCGAGCCGGCGATCACCATCGACCGCATCGACGAAATCCTCGGCCATATCTATCGCTCGGGCGAGCCGAAGCGAGTGCGCATCGAGGACATCCAGCGCATCGTGGCGCGCCACTACAATGTGTCGAAGACAGAGCTTCTGTCCAACCGGCGCACGCGCACCATCGTCAAGCCCCGGCAGGTCGCCATGTACCTGTCGAAGGTGATGACGCCACGTTCGCTGCCGGAGATCGGCAGGCGTTTCGGCGGCCGCGATCACACCACGGTGCTGCATGCTGTGCGCAAGATCGAGGACCTTTCCGGCGTCGACAACACGCTGGCGCAGGAGCTGGAACTGCTCAGGCGGCTGATCAACGACCAGGCCTGAGCGGCTCGGGAAACGGAGCGCGCCGGATTTTAGAGCATTCGGTCGGCGCGCTCAAAATTGTTGTTTTGATGCAAGTCGTGGCCCCAAAACCGCTGCGCACTTGGGCGACATAGTCCTTTTTGATGCATGTCGTTGTCCCAAAACCGTTGTGCACTTTTGGGCGACATGCATCGGTTTGCGGGCTTCGCCCGCTTTATCCCCAGAAAGCCCGCGTAACCGGCGCGAACCCGTGGCGCGGGCTTGCGTTTATTGGCTTTTTCCTGTCAGTTTGCATAGATTCTGAGCCTGTTCAGACCTTTCGCGGGGGCGCCGCCCACTGGTGACCCGTTCATTCATTCAAGCGAGCCTGTTTCGTCATGCGTGTTATCCTGGAACGGTCAAATCTCCTGAAGTCGCTCAACCACGTTCATCGCGTGGTCGAACGGCGCAACACCATACCGATCCTGTCGAACGTGCTGCTCAGCGCCGAGGGCGCCAGCCTTGAAATGAAAGCCACCGATCTCGACCTCGAAGTGACCGAAGCGACACCCGCCAAAGTCGAGCGCGGCGGGGCGACGACGGTTCCGGCGCACCTGCTCTACGACATCGTGCGCAAGCTCGCCGACGGCGCCGAAGTGATGCTGAAAACCGACGAGGACGGCAACGCCATGACGGTGACGTCGGGCCGCTCGAGCTTTCGCCTGCAGTGCCTGCCGCAGTCCGATTTCCCCGAGCTTTCGGCCGGATCCTTCTCGCATATCTTCCGGCTCGATTCCGTCGCCTTGAGAGGCCTGATCGAGAAGACCCAGTTCGCCATCTCCACCGAGGAGACGCGCTATTACCTGAACGGCATCTACCTGCACACGCATGAGACCGGCGGCAAGCTGAAGCTGCGTTCGGTGGCGACCGACGGCCATCGCCTGGCGCGCGCCGAGATCGACGCGCCGGCGGGTTCCGAAGGCATGCCGGGCATCATCATTCCGCGCAAGACCGTCAGCGAATTGCAGAAGCTGGTCGACGACCCGGATGTCGCGGTGACCACCGAATTGTCCGACACCAAGATCCGCTTCACCATCGGCAGCGTGGTTTTGACCTCGAAGCTGATCGACGGCACTTTCCCGGACTATCAGCGCGTCATTCCGACCGGCAACGACAAGAAGCTGATCATCGACCGGCAAAGTTTCGCCGCAGCCGTCGACCGCGTCTCGACCATCTCCTCGGAGCGCGGCCGCGCGGTAAAGCTTTCGATCACCGAAGGACAGGTGACGCTTGCGGTGAACAATCCGGATTCGGGCAGCGCCACCGAGGAACTGGCGGCCGATTATTCGTCCGACCCGATCGAGATCGGCTTCAACGCCAAATATCTGCTCGACGTCGCCGCGCAACTGACGGGCACGGAAGCGAAATTCATGCTGGCCGATGCCGGTTCGCCGACGCTGATCCACGACATGGCCGACGAGACCGCGCTCTACGTGCTGATGCCGATGCGGGTGTAGCCGCGCTGCGGCAAACCTTTCGGCGTGACGATTGCGGCGACTTCTACAGGCGGATAGCGGTTGCCCCAGCAAAGCCATATAAGTAAGCTTACACTTACGAATTTCCGCAACTATGCGGCGCTGTCGATCGACCTTTCTCCGGGCGCCGTGGTGTTTTCCGGCGACAACGGCGCCGGCAAGACCAATCTCCTGGAAGCCATCTCCCTGCTGACGCCGGGCCGCGGCCTGCGCCGCGCGCCCTACGCCGACGTGGCGCGCGAAGGTGGCGATGGCGGCTTTGCGCTGCATGCAAGGCTAGACGGGCCAGAGGGTCAGGTCGAGATCGGCACCGGCATCACCGGTGGCGAGGCCGCCGGCGAGGGCGGCCGCAAGGTGCGCATCAACGGTGCGCCGGCGCGCTCGGCCGACGCCATGCTGGAGTGGCTTCGCGTCGTCTGGCTGACGCCGGCCATGGACGGCCTGTTCCCCGGTCCGGCCGCCGACCGCCGGCGTTTTCTCGACCGGCTTGTGCTGGCGATCGATCCCGGCCATGGCCAGCGCGCGATCGATTATGAGAAGGCGATGCGCGGGCGTAACCGTTTACTTACGGAAGGTTCGCGTGACGGCGCCTGGTTCGACGCCATCGAGATGCAAATGGCCGAGACCGGCGTGGCGATCGCCGCCGCGCGCGCCGAACTTGTGCGCCTGCTAGCCGCGATGATCGATCGGTTGCCTTCCAGCGGACCGTTTCCGCAGGCCGACATCAGCCTGTTCGGCGACCTGGAAAGCGATGTGGCCACTTCGCCAGCAGTCGATGTCGAGGAACGCTATCGCGCCGCCCTCGCCGATGGCCGCGAACGCGACCGCGCCGCTGGGCGCACGCTGGACGGCCCGCATCGTTCGGATCTCCTCGTGCGCCACCGCCCCAAGGCGATGCCGGCCGAACTCTGCTCGACCGGCGAGCAGAAGGCGCTGCTGGTCGGCATCGTTTTGTCGCATGCAAGGCTGACCGGCGAAATGTCGGGGATGACGCCCATCCTGCTGCTCGACGAGATCGCCGCGCATCTCGACGCCGGCCGGCGCGCCGCGCTGTTCTCGATCCTGGAAGAGCTGAACTGCCAGGCCTTCATGACCGGAACCGACGCCGCGCTGTTTTCCAGCCTGAGGGGACGCGCGCAGTTCCTCACCGTCGACCACGGCACGGTTGGGCCAACCGAAGACACCTGACAAGGTTTTTTGCCCGCTGTAAGGTCCCGCAATGACCCATGCCGCCCTCACCGACGAAGAGCTTGAGCGTTACGCCCGCCACATCGTGCTGCCGGAAATCGGCGGCGCCGGCCAGCAGAGGCTGAAGCGGGCGCGGGTGCTGGTCATCGGCGCGGGCGGGCTCGGCGCGCCGGTGCTGGAATATCTTGCTGCCGCTGGCGTCGGCACGCTCGGCATCGTCGACGACGACATCGTCTCGCTGTCCAATCTGCAACGGCAAGTGATCCACGCCACCGACACGGTCGGCGCGGCAAAGACCGAAAGCGCCAAAGCGGCGATCGCCCGGATCAATCCCCATGTCGCGGTGGAACTGCACGAGTTCAGGCTGACGGCCGAGAACGCCGCTGCCCTCATTGCTCGCTATGACATCGTTGTCGACGGCTCCGACAATTTCGACACGCGCTATGTCGTGGCCGATGCCTGCGCCGCGGAGAAGCGGCCGCTGGTACATGCCGCTGTCGGCCGCTTCGACGGCACGGTGACGGTGCTGACACCGTTCGAGACCGGTGCCGACGGCAAACCGAACCCTAGCTATCGCGACCTCTTCCCCGAGGCGCCGCCGGAAGGGCTGGTGCCGTCCTGCGCGGTGGCCGGCGTCGTCGGCGCGCTGACCGGCGTCATCGGCACGCTGCAGGCGATGGAGGCGATCAAGCTGATCACCGGCATCGGCGAACCGCTGGTCGGCAGGCTGCTGCTCTACGATGCGCTGTCGGCGCGCTTCGATACGATCCGCTACAAGAGAAGCTGAGCGCATGGACCGACCTACCGGCGTCTTCATCACGCAGCTTGCTCCCGGATTCGATCGCTGGGACGAGCTGCTTGGCCTGATCATGCGGGCCTTTGCGCCGATGGACGGGGTCATCGACCCACCATCCTCGGCGCATCTGCTGAGCGTCGAAAGCCTGCGAGACAAGGCCGGCCGGGAAACGGTGTTCCTGGCGCTGCAGGACGGCCGGATCGACGGCTGTATCTTCGCGCTTGAGAGAACTGCCCATTTCTATGTCGGCAAGCTCGCCGTCGATCCTGAATTTCAGGGACGAGGCATCGGCCGGCAATTGATGCAGGCTGTCGAGGATTTTGCCCGCAGCCGCAACAAGCCCGCCATCGAACTGCAGACACGGATCGAACTCACGGCAAATCACGCGACCTTTGCCCGTCTCGGCTTTCGCGAAACAGCGCGCACCGCGCATCAGGGCTATGATCGGCCAACCTCGATCACCATGCGCAAGGAGCTCAAGTGAGCCTCGCCCTCAGCGCGCAGGAGCAGGCAATCGCCTCGGGCCGTGACGGCGCGGCTATGGCCATGCGCATCGTTGCTGAAAGTGCTGCGTTGCTGGGTGCGCCGCGGCTGATCCCGATCGCCTCGGCGCATATAGACGGCGCGCTCTATCACGGCGATTCCGGCACGCTGTTTGCCGAAAGGCTGGTCGAAGGCGGCGCGCGCGTCGCCGTGCGCTCGACGCTCAATGTCGGCGCGCTCGATTTGATGGGCTGCTCGCGTGTGCGCCTCGAAGAGCCGGCGCGCGGCATGGCGCGGCGGATGATGGAGGCCTACCGCAAGCTGGGCTGCGAGCAGAGCTGGACCTGCGCGCCCTATCAGGCCGGACACAGGCCGGCGCTTGGCAGCGACGTCGCCTGGGGCGAATCCAATGCCGTGGTGTTTTGCAATTCGGTGCTGGGCGCCCGCACCAACCGCTATGGCGATTTCCTCGATATCGCCTGCGCCATATCGGGCCGGGCGCCGGACTACGGCCTGCACCGCGTCGAGAACCGGCAGGCGCGGCTGGTGTTCGATGTGTCCGGCCTCTCCGCCTCCTTCCTTGGTTCGGAGATCGCCTGGCCGGTGCTGGGCAGCCTCTATGGCCGCGAGGTGGGCAATGCGGTCGGCGTGGTTGCCGGCGTGTCCCACCATCCCGGCGAGGATGCGTTGAAAGCCTTCGGCGCGGCGGCGGCATCGTCAGGCGCTGTCGGCCTCTTCCACATTGCCGGCGTGACACCGGAGGCGCCCGACGCCGAAACCATCCTGGCCGGCGGCAGGCCGGAAACGGTGATCCGCGTCACGCCGGAGATGGCCGCGAAGGCCCGTTCCAGCCTATCCACGGCAGCCACGCTGGACGCCATCGATGCGGTGGCGATCGGCAGCCCGCATCTGTCTTCGGCCGAATTCGACGTGCTGGAGCGGTTGATCGGCGGCCGGCGGCTTCACGTGCCGATTTACGCTTGCACCGGGCGCCATGTGCTCACGACGCTCGAACGGAATGGCCAGCGCAAAACACTCGAGGCGAGCGGCGTGGTCATCGTCGCCGACACCTGTGTTGTGGTGACGCCGATCCTGCCGGAGCTCGGCAACGGCGTTCTGATGACCAATTCGGGAAAATTCGCGCAATATGCGCCGGGCAATACAGGCTACGCCGTTCTCTACGGCTCGCTGGCCGACTGCGTCGAAAGCGCCGTCACCGGTAAGCCGCGCTTTACGGATATCGCCGCATGAGCACCGTCGCGGAAATCCTGGTGAGCGGCAGCGGCGGTGAAGGCGCAGCCCTGGTGCTGACCGCGCCCATCAGCTTCTGGGGCGGCGTCGATCCGAAGAGCGGCCGCATCGCCGACGTCCGTCACCCACAGCATGGCGAGAGCATAGCCGGACGTGTGCTGTTCCTGCCTGGCACGATCGGCTCGTCCTCGGCCTCAGCCGTGCTGATGGAGCTCGTCCACAATGGCCATGCGCCGGCCGCCCTCGTGCTGCACGAGCCGGACGCGATCCTGCTGCTCGGCTTGATCGTCGCGCGAGAGATGGGCTGGGAGACCCCGGTGGCACTGCAACTCGGGCGCAATGCGTTCGAGGCCTATCGCGGCAAGAATGTGAGCGTCACAGCGGACGGCGCCATCGCTGCCTGAGAGCCGCTGTTTTTGCTTTCACGCAATTCCGGACAGAAAACCGCTTCACACTTTTCCTGGAATTGCTCTCGGTTCAGGTCCGCAGTGGCAGTACGCGGTCCGGCGGACGGTGGCCGTCGAAGAAGGCGCGGATGTTGATGATCACCTTCTCGCCCATGTCGATGCGGCCTTCGAGTGTCGCCGAACCCATATGCGGCAACAGCACCACCTTGTTCTTGGCGGCGAGTTTCAAGAGCTTGTTGTTCAGCGCCGGTTCGTGCTCGTAGACGTCGAGGCCAGCGCCGGCGATCTTGCCGTCCTGGATCAGCTTGACCAGAGACTCCTCGTCGATGATATCGCCGCGGGCGGTGTTTACGATGTAAGCGGTGGGTTGCATCAGCGCCAGGCGCCGCGCCGACAGAAGATGGAAGGTGGCCGGCGTCGACGGGCAATTGACCGAGATGATGTCCATGCGGGCAAGCATCTGGTCGAGGCTTTCCCAATAGGTCGCCTCCAGCCCTTCCTCGACCGCCGGCAGCACGCGATGGCGGTTATGGTAGTGGATCGACAGGCCGAACGCCTTGGCGCGCCTGGCGACCGCGGTGCCGATGCGGCCCATGCCGACAATGCCGAGCCGCTTGCCCCAGATGCGACGCCCGAGCATCCAGGTCGGCGACCAGCCGGCCCATTTCTTGTCGCCGGTCAGCACATTGGCGCCTTCCGCCAGCCGGCGCGGCACCGCCAGCATCAGCGCCATGGTCATGTCGGCGGTGTCTTCGGTCAGCACGTTGGGCGTGTTGGTGACGGTGATGCCTTTCTTGGCTGCCGCCTCCACGTCGATCTTGTCGACGCCATTGCCGAAATTGGCGATCAGCTTGAGATTGTCGCCGGCCTGGGCAATCAGCGCCGCGTCGATCTGGTCGGTGATGGTCGGCACCAGCACATCGGCTTCCTTGACCGCCGCGACCAGCTCCGGCTGAGTCATCGGCCTGTCCTCGACATTCAGCCTGGCGTCGAAGAGTTCGCGCATGCGGGTCTCGACCGGATCCGGGAGCTTGCGCGTGATGACGACGAGAGGCCGTTTTTTGCCTGCCATTGTTTCCTCGAACCCGATCTCGTTGAGACCTCTTTAACCAAGACAGGCGAAACTGAATACCGGTCGCGGTGCCTGCCACTCCTGTAACAAGCGGTGCCGCCGAAGACAAAGAAAAAGGGGCGCGATGGCCAAAGGGCACGCGCCGAAAGGAACGAAAGTGTCTGGTTTCGCGTCGCTTCGCCTGGTCCTCAGCGCAGCGCTTCTCGGCGCTCTCCTGCATTCCCCGCACGCCGCGGCGCAAGGTGCTGCCGCACCAGTGCAGACGGTCACGCTCGGTCCGAGCGGCCTGCCGCTGCCGCGCTTCGTCAGCCTGAAATCGGCCCGCGTCAACTCGCGCGTCGGCCCCGGCGCCAACTATTCCGTCGACTGGATGTACACCAAGGCCGGCCTGCCGATGGAGATCATCCAGGAATTCGACACATGGCGGCGCGTGCGCGACGCCGATGGATCGGAAGGCTGGATCAACCAGTCGCTGCTGTCGGGCCGCCGCACCGCGATCGTGGCGCCGTGGCAGCGCAGCAAGGGTGGCCGAATCAATCTCCTCGACGATGCGGACAAGGACGCCAGCGTCATCGCCATCATCGAGCCGGGCGTGACGGGCACGATCAAAACCTGCGATGGCCAGTGGTGCGAGATGACCTTCGACGGGCACACCGGTTGGATCGCCCAGTCGCAGGTTTGGGGCGCCTATCCCGGCGAGCACGTCAAGAACTGAGATTGCTGGAAAGGTCGCCTAGCGGCCGATGCGGCCGAGATGGGTGTCCTGAAAGCCGGTCGACAGCTTGAGGCCGTAGCCGAGCGCGCGGTCGACTGCGATGTGGATGATCCAGATCAGGCCGATCGCAGTCGCCATCGAATTGACAAGCACATATCCAGCGAGTGCCAGCAGCAGCGGGACGACAAGGATGTGCAAGGTGTTGTAGGCGATGGCGCCGACGCGCGGCCCGGCGAGATAGCCCAGCATCGACAGGTCCGGCGCCAGGATGAGCAGGGCAAACAGCCACCAGGAAGTACCCGACAGCGCGTAAAGGACGATTCCCACCACGGCGACAGTGGCCCATTCGAGCCGGATTGCAAGATCGACAGGTCTCATGGTGTGCAGCTTAAACGCTGCGTTTGGGGCGCAGCCGCACTACGATGTCGACATTGGCGATCTCCATGCCCGCGGGTGGCTCCGGCAGGTTGGAGACGGTGACCGGACCGCTTTCGATGTCGAAAATCCGGTTTTCGCCTTCGATGTAGAAATGGTGGTGATCGGAGGTGTTGGTGTCGAAATAGGTCTTCGACCCTTCGACCGCGAGGATGCGCAGCAGGCCGGCCTGGGTGAACTGGTGAAGGGCGTTGTAGACGGTGGCAAGCGAGACCGGCACGCCGGCGGCGATCGCCTCCTCATGCAATTCCTCGGCCGAAAGGTGGCGGTCGCCCTTGGCAAAAAGCAGATCGGCCAGCGCAATGCGCTGGCGCGTCGGCCTTAGGCCGGCTTCGCGAACCCGCTTGTCCACAGCGACATTTTCCTTCCGGCAGCCCAGATCCATCTATTCGTCCAAGCCCACAGTTCCGCCTCAAGACACCCCCAGAGTGGCGAAAAAACGTCATCGACCGAAACTGGACACCCCTCGACATATATTCTGTTGGCCGAATGCGATCAATAGCGCGCATTGACCCGGGCAGACGGGCGGGTTAAGCGCAAACGCCGGTTTCCGGCTCGAAATGGATTGTGTTAGGAAACCAACGACAAGGGCGCCCACCGCCCGGGACTATCATGGGGACGAGATTGATGGCGGGTTCGAAATCCAGCTACGATTATGAGGAATTGCTGGCCTGTGCCCGCGGCGAGTTGTTCGGGCCCGGCAATGCCCAGCTGCCCTACCCGCCGATGCTGATGTTCGACCGCATCACCGAGATCAGCGAGACCGGCGGCGCCCACGACAAGGGCTTCATCCGCGCCGAATTCGACATCAAGCCGGACCTGTGGTTCTTCGCCTGCCATTTCATCGGAAATCCGATCATGCCGGGGTGCCTCGGCCTCGACGCCATGTGGCAATTGACGGGGTTCTACCTCGGCTGGCTCGGCGAACCGGGCAAGGGCATGGCGCTGTCGACCGGCGAAGTGAAGTTCAAGGGCATGGTGACGCCATCGGTCAAGAAGGTTGAATACGGCATCGATTTCAAGCGCGTCATGCGCGGGCGCCTGGTGCTCGGCATCGCCGATGGCTGGCTTAAGGCCGACGGCGAACCCATATACGCGGCGACAGACCTCAAGGTGGGGCTGTCCAAGCAATCGGCCGCCTGACCGGCGCCACTGCGGCAGGGCGTTTCCCGGAACGCGCAATGACGCTGCAGCATTTTGATTTTGCGTATGATCGCCGGCCAAAACCGGCTACGGTTTCGGGATCATCCGCTGGAAGGAGTTGCGAATGAGAAGGGTCGTCGTCACAGGCCTCGGCATCGTATCGTCGATCGGCAACAATGCCAACGAGGTGCAATCCTCGCTCTACGATGCCAAATCGGGCATCAGCTTCTCCGATTCCTTCGCCGAACACGGCTTCCGCTGCCAGGTCTGGGGCGCGCCGACGCTCGACCCGTCGGCCATGATCGACCGCCGCGCCATGCGCTTCCTGAGCCAGGGCGCAGCCTGGAACCATGTCGCCATGGACCAAGCGATCGCCGACGCCGGGCTTGGCGAAAGCGACATCACCAATGAGCGCACCGGCATCGTCATGGGATCGGGCGGTCCGTCCACCCGCACCATCGTCGAGGCGGCTGAGATCACGCTCAAGAACAACAGCCCCAAGCGCATCGGTCCGTTCGCAGTGCCGAAGGCGATGTCGTCGACCGCGTCGGCGACGCTCGCCACCTGGTTCAAGATCCACGGCGTCAACTATTCGATCTCGTCGGCGTGCTCGACCTCGGCGCATTGCATCGGCAATGCCTACGAGCTGATCCAGTGGGGCAAGCAGGATGTGATGTTTGCCGGCGGCCACGAAGACCTCGACTGGACGATGTCGGACCTGTTCGACGCCATGGGCGCGATGTCGTCGAAGTTCAACGACAAGGCATCGACTGCTTCCCGCGCCTATGACACCAACCGCGACGGTTTCGTCATCGCCGGTGGCGCGGGCGTCCTCATCCTGGAGGAACTCGAACACGCCAAGGCGCGCGGCGCCAAGATCTATGCCGAGATCGTCGGCTATGGCGCGACGTCGGATGGCTACGACATGGTGGCGCCGTCGGGCGAAGGCGCGGTGCGCTGCATGCGCCAGGCATTGGCGACGGTGTCGACCCCGATCGACTACATCAACACGCACGGCACCTCGACGCCGGTCGGCGATTCCAAGGAAATGGGCGCCATCCGCGAGGTGTTCGGCGACAAGATGCCGTTCATCACCTCGACCAAGTCGCTGACCGGCCATTCGCTGGGCGCGGCCGGCGTGCAGGAATCGATCTACTCGATCCTGATGATGCAAGGCGGCTTCATCGGCGAGAGCGCCCACATCGAAAACCTCGATCCGGAATTCGAGGGCATGCCGATCGTGCGCAAGCGTATCGACGACGCCAGGATCGACACGGTTTTGTCCAATTCGTTCGGTTTCGGTGGCACCAACGCAACGCTCGTTTTCCAGCGCTATTCCGCATAAGGATTTGCCGGCCATGGACGGACTGATGAAAGGCAAGCGCGGGCTTGTCATGGGCGTCGCCAACGATCATTCGATCG
The DNA here is from genome assembly GCF_056403855.1 of Mesorhizobium sp. P2_E7. Classification (NCBI taxonomy): domain Bacteria; kingdom Pseudomonadati; phylum Pseudomonadota; class Alphaproteobacteria; order Hyphomicrobiales; family Phyllobacteriaceae; genus Mesorhizobium; species Mesorhizobium sp. P2_E7. The sequence goes on from NZ_JBFUER010000002.1 coordinate 336,897, forward strand.
CCTGGGGCATCGCCAAGAAGCTGTCCGAGCATGGGGCAGATCTCGCCTTCACCTATCAGGGCGAAGCCTTCGGGCGCCGCGTCAAGCCGCTCGCCGAGAAGCTCGGCGCGTCGCTGGTCGTGCCCTGCGACGTCGAGGACAGCGCTTCGGTCGCGGCTACCTTCGAGACGCTCGGCAAGGAATGGGGTGAGCTCGACTTCGTCGTCCACGCCATCGGCTTTTCCGACAAGAACGAGCTCAAGGGGCTGTACGCCGACACCAGCCGCGACAACTTCGTCCGCACCATGGTCATCTCCTGCTATTCCTTCACCGAGATCGCTCGCCATGCCGCCCCGCTGATGAGCGACGGCGGCGCGATGATCACGCTGACCTATGCCGGTTCTGTCCGCGTCATGCCGAACTACAACGTCATGGGCGTCGCCAAGGCCGGGCTGGAAGCCAGCGTGCGCTATCTCGCCAATGATTACGGCCCGCGCGGCATCAGGGTGAACGGCATATCGGCGGGACCGGTGCGCACGCTGGCCGGTGCCGGGATTTCGGATGCGCGGCACATGTATTCCTACCAGCAGCGCAACTCGCCGCTGCGCCGCACGGTGACCATCGACGAAGTCGGCGGCTCGGCGCTCTATCTTTTGTCCGACCTCTCGTCAGGCGTCACCGGCGAGATCCATTATGTCGATTCCGGCTATCACATCGTGTCCATGCCAACGCTGGATGAATTGAAGCAGACCGACAGCGGACGCGATTAGAGCTTGTTCCATCCCGATGAAATCGGGGCTCTATCTCTTTTGGTTAAGCAGATTTCTGGACTAACGGTTCCCGTTTGTCCGAGAAAAGCTGAGACCACCTTTCGCGATCACGCTGCAGTTCTTCCAGTAAAATTAGATGCATTGGCAGAAACTCATTTTAAGGACATACCCGCTATAAGTCCTATGGCTAGGGCACTGCGCGTGCTTTAGGGTTTGTGAATTCGCGTGTGATCTTTCCGGAAAGTCGAGTTGATTTTTGGGATCGTGCAACAGGGACTGAGTAATGCCTGCTGTCAGCAACCCGAAGCGAACACCTGTGTTCCGGCTGCTCACCGTCGCCGCCTCGGGCCTTGGCAGTTTCGTTCTCGGGCTCTGGGGTCTCCAGTACGGTTTTGGTGACGGCTTTGCCGGCATGCAGGCTGGAACCATGGTCGGCATCGCGTCGGCCTTGTGCGCGCTGGCCGCCGCCGGTGCTGCACTCTCGTTCTTTGCCGGCGTCGATGAATCGGTGGACTACGTCTTCAACGAAACCCATTTCGACAAGCTGACCGGGCTTCTGGCGCGGCCGGCCATGGTCGGCAAGGTTGCCGACGCGGCGTCGGCAACGATCAAGACCGGCGAGCCGGTGTTCCTCATCGACATCGACATCGATCGCTTCAAACAGATCAACGACGCCATCGGCTACAGCCATGGCGACGAACTGATCCGCGCCTTTACCAGGCGGCTGAAGGCCTGCATGCCCGAGGGCACGGTGATGGGGCGCATCGGCGCCGGCGAATTCGCCATTCTCGTCTCGGACCATGAGATCCAGGGATCGATGGAAGCCACTGTCGAAACCCTGATTGAGGAGATGCTGAAGCCCTATCAGCTTGATTCCCACCTGCAATCGGTCGGCATATCGGTGGGTATCGTGGCGATGCCGAAAGACGGCGTCGATCCGGTCCTCGTCCTGCGCCGCTCCAACCTGGCGCTGCAGAATGCCCGCGCCGGCGGGGTGGGCAACTGGTCGTTCTTCCATTCCGACATGGGTCAGGTCGCCGACTATCGCCACTGGATCGAATCCGAACTGCACATTGCCTTCGATCGCGGCGATTTCGACCTCCACTACCAGCCGCAGCTCGACCTGCGGAGCGGCCGCATCGTCGGTTACGAGGCGCTGATCCGCTGGAAGCATCCCGAACGCGGTATGATCCCGCCGATGGAGTTCATTCCGATCGCGGAAGAGACCGGCATGATCCACCCGATCGGCAATTGGGTGCTGCACAAGGCCTGCAGCGATGCCCGCCATTTGCCCGAGGACTGCTTCGTTGCCGTCAACATCTCGCCGGTCCAGTTCATGACCAAGGATTTCGTCGGTATCGTGCGCGACGCCATGGCCAGCACCGGCATCAAGCCGTCACGGCTGGAACTCGAACTGACCGAGACGGCGATGATGCAGGACCGCGACCGCGCCGCCATCATCCTGCAGCAGCTTGCCGACATGGGCATTTCGGTGGCCGTCGACGATTTCGGCACCGGCTATTCCAATCTGAGCTATCTGATCGACTTCGCCTTCGGCAAGCTGAAGATCGACCGCTCCTTCATCAGCCGCATGGACACCGATTCCAATTCGGGCGCCGTTGTCTCCACCATCGTCGGCCTGTCACGGGCGCTCGGCGTCGGCATCATCGCCGAAGGCGTCGAGACCGAGAATCAGGCCACGCTCTTGCGAGCGGCCGGCTGCGAGATGGTGCAGGGCTATCTGTTCGGCAGGCCGGCACCGCTCAAGATCAAGCCCGGCGAGATCCGAGCGACTATTCCCGTCCACGAGCCGGCGCGCATCGTCAGCATGCATTGAGGCGGTTCTGTTCCGCGCATGATCGCCTTGGGACCATGTTCTAGCGGCGTGCGGAAAAGACCTTGAACATGCCATCGCGGGCGATTTCGGCGTGGCTGGAGAAGACAGCCTTCAGAACCGGCTCATAAGGCAGCTGGCGGTTTGCCACCATGAACAGCCGCCCGCCCGGCTTCAGCGCCCTGCCCGCCGCCTGGATCATGCCGGCGCCAATTTCCGGCTCGGCTGCCCGGCTGCGATGGAAGGGCGGATTCATGACGATGGCGTCATAGCGCCGCTCGACCGGCTCGCTCAGCAGATCGATCCAGAAAAAGCCCGGCTCGAAGCTGGTCACGCCGATGTTGCCCTTTGCTGCCTCCAGTGCGTCGAAATCCGCCTCGTAAAGGTCGAGCCCTGTTATGCCAGGTGAACGTGCCGCGGTCTCGGCGGCGACATAGCCCCAGCCGGCGCAAAAATCGGCGATGTTGCCGCGCAGGTCTTTGGGCAGGTTGTCGACCAGAAGTTTTGAGCCGGCGTCGATGCGGTCGAAGGAGAACATGCCGGGCGCGGTGCGGAAGCGGCCTTCGATCAACGGCCAGTCGCCTTGCCAATCCTTGATGGACTTCGCAAACGCCTCTGCCTGCGGCGTGCGCGCCAGCCAGAACGCAACGCCATGGTTCTTCGACAGGTGTCCACCCAGAGGTACATTCGCCTTCGAAGGATGGTAACGCCTTTCGCTGACTATCTCTGGAGCTTGGCCCTGCCGTTCAACGACGACACTGCCCGATTCTCGGCGCAAGATAGCAGCCGCGAGCTTGTCCTCGTTGTCGGCCATGCGCTTGCGCAGGCTGTCGATGCCGTCTTCCTTGCCGCCGGCGACAACGATCAGGCCGCCCGGTGCAACGCGTTCGATCGCTTCGGCAATGCGCATCTCGTTCTGGCCGCGATGGCGACCGACGAGGACGAGCGCTGCATCGAATGCATCGCCTTCCGGACGCGGCGTCACTGTGTGGCCCGCGCGGCCCAGCGCACGGAAGTGCGGCCGGAAACCCTGCACGAGATGCAGCGCTGCCTCAAAGCCTTCCGGCAGGCGGAAGCCGGGCTCGGCGCCCAGGAACAGCACACGCTCGCCCTTTTGCGGCAGAGGCAGCGCCTCGGCCTCGAAGGGATGGAACAGTGTCTTCAGCGGCTCAGCGGCCATTCTTCGATCTCATGCCTGAGACAAACCGGGTCTTAAACGAAAACGGGCGCGACATAAGCCGCGCCCGTTTCAATGTCATTCTCGGACCACTCAGGCGGCGTTTTCTTCGCCTTCGGCCTTCTTGTCGCGGACGATTTCCTTGCCGGTGGCCTGGTCGACGACCTTCATCGACAGGCGGACCTTGCCGCGCTCGTCGAAGCCCATCAGCTTGACCCAGACCTTGTCGCCTTCCTTGACGACGTCCGATGTCTTGGCGACCCGGTCGTTGGCAAGCTGCGAGATGTGGACGAGACCGTCACGCGGACCGAAGAAGTTGACGAAAGCGCCGAAGTCGGCGGTCTTGACGACCGTGCCTTCGTAGATCTCGCCGACTTCCGGCTCGGCGACGATGGTGTGGATCCACTTCTTGGCCGCCTCGATCTCCTTGGCGTTCGACGAAGCGATCTTGACCGTGCCGTCGTCCTCGATGTTGATCTTGGCGCCGGTCTTCTCGACGATTTCGCGGATGACCTTGCCGCCGGAGCCGATAACGTCGCGGATCTTGTCGGTCGGGATATGCATGACCTCGATGCGCGGCGCGAACTCACCGAGTTCGGGGCGGGCGCCGGTCAGAGCATGCGCCATCTCGCCGAGGATATGCTGGCGGCCATCCTTGGCCTGGTCCAGCGCGATCTTCATGATCTCCTCGGTGATGCCCTCGATCTTGATATCCATCTGCAGCGAGGTGATGCCGTTGGCGGTGCCGGCGACCTTGAAGTCCATGTCGCCGAGGTGATCTTCGTCACCCAGGATGTCGGAGAGAACCGCGAAGCGCTCGCCTTCCTTGATCAGGCCCATGGCGATACCGGCGACGGGCTTGGCCAGCGGAACGCCGGCATCCATCAGCGCCAGCGAGGTGCCGCAGACAGTGGCCATCGACGACGAGCCGTTGGACTCGGTGATCTCCGAGACGACGCGCAGCGTATAGGGGAACTGGTCAGCGGAGGGCAGCATCGGACGGATGGCGCGCCAGGCGAGCTTGCCATGGCCGATTTCGCGGCGGCCCGGCGAACCCATACGGCCGGTCTCACCGACGGAGTAGGGAGGGAAGTTGTAGTGAAGGAGGAACTTCTCCTTGTACATGCCGGTCAGCGAATCGACATACTGCTCGTCCTCGCCGGTGCCCAGCGTGGCAACGACCAGCGCCTGGGTCTCGCCGCGGGTGAACAGCGCCGAACCGTGGGTGCGCGGCAGAACGCCGACCTCGGAGACGATCTTGCGGACGGTCTTGAGGTCACGGCCGTCGATGCGCGAGCCGGTGTCGAGGATATTCCAGCGCACGACCTTGGCCTGGAGTTCCTTGAACACAGAACCGATCTGCTCGGACGTGTACTTGGCGTCTTCGCCTTCGGCCGGGGCAAACGCTGCCTTGACTTTGGCCTTGACGGCGTCGACGGCGGCGTAGCGCTTCTGCTTGTCGACGTTCTTGTAGGCTTCGCTGAGTTCGTCGCCGACGATCTTCAGCATCTCGGCTTCAAGCGCGGAATAATCCGGCGCCGTGAAATCGCGCGGTTCCTTGGCGGCAACTTCGGCCAGCTTGATGATGGCGTCGATCACCGGCTGGAAGCCCTTGTGGCCGAACATGACGGCGCCGAGCATCAGCTCTTCGCCGAGTTCCTTGGCTTCGGACTCGACCATCAGAACGGCGTCGGCGGTGCCGGCGACAACGAGGTCGAGCTTGGATTCCTGCATCTCGTCGACATGCGGGTTGAGAACGTATTCGCCGTTGATGTAACCGACGCGGGCGCCGCCGACCGGGCCCATGAAGGGAACGCCCGAGAGCGTCAGAGCGGCCGAGGTGGCAACGATCGACAGGATGTCCGGATCGTTTTCGAGGTCATGCTGGACGACGGTGACGACGATCTGGGTGTCGTTCTTGTAGCCGTCGGCGAAGAGCGGGCGGATCGGGCGGTCGATCAGGCGGGAAACCAGCGTTTCCTTTTCGCTCGGACGGCCTTCGCGCTTGAAGTAGCCGCCCGGGATCTTGCCGGCGGCGTAGGTCTTTTCCTGGTAGTTGACGGTCAGCGGGAAGAAATCGAGACCCGGCTTCGGCTCCTTCATCGAAACGACGGTGGCGAGAACCTTGGTTTCGCCGTAGGTCGCGAGCACCGCGCCGTCAGCCTGACGCGCGATCTTGCCGGTTTCCAGGATGAGCGGACGGCCGCCCCATTCGATTTCCACTTTGTGGTGATTGAACATGTCTTGTCCTTAATAAGCGGAAAGGGCCGCGCCGTTTCACGGTGCGCGGATGCCCTTTCCCTGGCTTCCTTTCTCGGGCAGCCACGGGCAAGACAACGGGAAGCTCGGGTAAATTTCGGCGCTGGTCAGCGCACGAGCGTCCTGCAATCCTGCCCCATGACCGTCCATGGGCGGTTTCGAGTGGCCCTCTGCACGCTCGAAACCGGATCTGGCCAATCGATGCGACTGGCAGAATGCGCGACCGGCGGGCTCTCCTTCGAAAGCCCGCCGGTCAATTCGTCAACGGCGCAGACCGAGCTTCTCGATCAGCGTCTGATAGCGCGCGTCGTCCTTGCGCTTGAGATAATCAAGCAGGCTGCGGCGCTGGGAGACGAGAGCGAGCAGACCACGGCGGGAATGGTTATCCTTCTTGTGGTCCTTGAAGTGGTCGGTCAGGTTCTTGATGCGCTCGGAAAGGATGGCCACCTGGACTTCCGGAGACCCGGTATCGCCCTTGGCGGTTGCGAATTCACCCATCAATTCCTGTTTGCGCTCGGCAGTAATCGACATCGTGTTTTTCCTTATCTGTTTGAGGAAACGGGTCGCCCTCAGCCGGGATGTCGTCCAGCAGGGGCCGGTGCAAGCAACGCGACATGGCGCGAAGCTGCGGCGCATATAGGGCAATTCCCCGGAAAACACCAGCCCAATTCATAAAGCCGGCTTTTCGCCGCTTTTTGCTCGCGAATCCAAGAATTTCTCCGGCGGCAGAAGCTTATAGCCACTTCTTGCTTTTGAAGAAGACGATCAGGCCGACAGCAACGGCCAGCATGAACAGCAGCGAAGCCGGGTAGCCGTAATAGGCCTTCAGTTCCGGCATGTTCCATGGCGAGCTTTCGGGGTCGAAATTCATGCCCCATATACCGACCAGGAAGGTGAGCGGCATGAAGATCACCGAGACGATGGTGAGATAAGAGATGACATCGTTGGTGCGCGCCTGGCTCAGCGACAGATGCATTTCAATCAGGCCGGTCAGCATGTCGCGCTGGTTCTCGACCAGCTCGATCAGCCGCAGTGCGTGGTCGAGCGTGTCGTTGAAGAAGATTTTCGTCTCGGACTTCACATAGGGCACGTCGTTGCGGATCAGCGTCGCCAGCGCATCGCGCATCGGCCACAGCACGCCCTTCAGCACATTGGCGTCGCGCCGCAATTCGTGCAGTTGCCGCATCTGATGCTTGTGCGGTGTGTTAAGCATCTCATCCTCGATGCCGTCGACCTCCTCGCTCGCGGCCTCGATCGGCGGAAAATAGCTGTCGACAATGGCGTCGATCAGCGCATAGGCCAGATAGTCGGCTCCGCGCGACCGCAAGCGGTTGGGCAGCGCCGCCGCGATGCGTTTACGCACGGGGTCGAACGGATCGCCTTCGCGTTCCTGGAAGGTGACGACGAAATTCCTGCCGAAGAACACCGCGATCTGCTCATAGCGATGCACCTTGACGTCGTCGATCATGCGCATGACGACAAACGCGTGATCTTCGAAGAAGTCGACCTTCGGCCGCTGACCGGTGTTGACGACATCTTCCAGCGCCAGCGGATGCAGGTTGAAAATCCGGCCGATCTCCTCGATCAGCTGGATGTTGGCGAGCCCGGTGCAGTCCAGCCAGACGACCGGCCAGTTGTCGCAATGGGTGTTGAGATCATCGATGCTGGCCTTTTCGATGGTCTTGAATTTTTCCGGCGAGATCAGCGTCAGCCGGAGCTCGGAGCGGCGCGCCGCCGGATCGGCGATCAGCGTGCCGGGGGAAGCGCCGACCGGCGGCCGCCGCGTTTTCACCGGCGTCCGCTTCTTCACCGTATCAGCCTTTGCCATGTGCCCCTCGGGTGTAACGTCCGATTGAGATTAGACGACGGGAATCAGCCGGCAAAGACCCGCTTCGGCTTGAACATGCCTTGCTCGATGGCGCCGATGGCGACCAGCTTGCCACGCGCCGTAGCGCAGGCTTCCTCGGCCTCCACGGGCGCGTCGCGGCCGCGGATGATGACCGGATTGCCAAGCCGGATCTTGGTCGCGGCGTCGTCGCTGATGGCGATCTGCGGCAGGCAGTCGAGCGCGGCCGCCGTGTCGACAAGCAGCGCATCGATGGCGCCAAAGTCGATCGGCGCATCGGCAGCGTCGGCATCGCCGTCAGCTTCGCGCTGTTCGCCGAAACGGGCGGCCTCCAGTTCAGCAACAGTGACGAAGTCCTCCTGGGTGAACGGCTCGACCTCGACCCGGCGCAGTTCGGCGATGTGGCCGAAGCAGCCGAGGTCGCGGCCCATGTCGCGGGCCAGCGAGCGCACATAGGTGCCCTTGCCGCATTCGACCTCGAACAGGGTGCGGTCGGCGGCATGCTCGACAATATCGAGGCGGCCGATTTCGATTTCCCGCGCGGGTATATCGACCGTCTCGCCCTCGCGAGCGAGGTCGTAGGCACGCTCGCCAGCGATCTTGATGGCCGAGAATTGCGGCGGCGTCTGCATGATGACGCCGGTGTATTTCGGCAGCAGCGCCCTGACGTCGGCCTCGGCCGGTCGCTTGTCCGAACTGTTGGTCACCGGACCTTCGAGGTCGTCGGTCGAGCGCTCCTCGCCCCAGGCGACGGTGAAACGGTAGATCTTGGCGCCGTCCTGCACGTAAGGCACGGTCTTGGTGGCCTCGCCGAGCGCGATCGGCAGCATGCCGGAGGCCAGCGGGTCGAGCGTGCCGGCATGGCCGGCCTTTTCGGCCTGGAACAGCCATTTGATCTTGGAGACGGCTTCGGTCGAACCCATGCCGACCGGCTTGTCCAGCACCACCCAGCCGGAGATCGGCCGGCCCTTCTTCTTGCCGCGGCGCCCCACTATTTCTCGTCCTTGTCGTTGTTGTCTTCAGGGCCGAGATCGCGGGCGACTTCGGGCGATTTCAGGAGATCGTTGATCCTGGCGAAATTGTCGAATGACGTGTCGAGCTTGAAGCGAAACTCAGGCATGAACTTCATTTGCCGGAGCGCGCCGGAAACGCGGCCACGGACGAATTTCGCGTGCTTGTTGAGCGCGTCGATCACCGCTCCGGTGTCCTTGGCGCCGAGCGGCGACACGAAGGCAGTGGCGACCCTCAGATCGGGCGACATGCGCACTTCCGAGACCGACACGACAGTATTCTCGATCAGCGGATCGATGATCTCGCCGCGCTGCAAGGTTTCGGAGAGCGCATGGCGCACCTGTTCGGCGACACGCAACATGCGCTGGGATGGGCTGGAGACGGTTGGACGGGGCATTTTTCTCAATCCTGAAAGCGTGAGGCGCGGGATGGGACCGTGCCGCACGTCTCATACTTGTTCTATGCATGTCGTTTATCCCAAAACCGCTACGCACTTTTGGGCGACAGGCATTAAAGTTTGGGCGGCGGTCTTTCGACCACCGCCCGGTCGTGCCGACAGTATACGAACTCAGAGCGTTCTGGTCACCATCTCGACGCGGAAGCACTCGATGATGTCGCCGACGCGCATGTCCTCGTAGTTCTGGAAGGCCATGCCGCATTCCTGGCCGCCTGGAACTTCCGCAACTTCGTCCTTGAAGCGCTTCAGGGTCTTCAGCGTGCCTTCGTGGATGACGACGTTGTCGCGGATCAGGCGCACGCCCGCACCACGCTCGACCTTGCCTTCGGTGACACGGCAGCCGGCGATCTTGCCGACCTTGGTGATGTCGAAGATCTCGAGGATCTCGGCATTGCCGATGAAGGTCTCGCGACGTTCCGGCGAAAGCAGGCCCGAGAGCGCCGCCTTCACGTCATCGACGAGGTTGTAGATGATCGAGTAGTAGCGGATTTCGATGCCCGCGGCCGCAGCGGCCGCGCGTGCTTGCACGTTGGCGCGGACGTTGAAGCCGATGATCGCGGCACCGGACGTTTCCGCCAGCGACACGTCGCTTTCGGTGATGGCGCCGGCGCCGGCATGAACGATGCGCGCACGCACCTCGTCGGTGCCAAGCTTGTCGAGAGCGGCGTTGATCGCCTCGATCGAGCCCTGAACGTCGCCCTTGATGACCAGCGGGAATTCCTTCAACCCGCTCGTCTGCAACTGCGACATCATCTGTTCAAGCGAGCCGCGCTGGCCGGCATGGCGAGCCACCGCCTTCTCGCGCGCCAGACGCTGGCGATACTCGGTGATTTCGCGGGCGCGGGCCTCGTTGTTGACGACGGCGAACCGGTCACCGGCCTGCGGCGTGCCTTGCAGGCCAAGCACCTCGACCGGCATGGCCGGAGGCGCTTCCTTGATCTGCTCGCCGCGGTCGTTGACCAGCGCGCGCACCCGGCCCCATTCATTGCCGGCGACGAGAATATCGCCCGGCATCAGCGTGCCGGTCTGCACCAGCACTGTGGCGACGGGGCCGCGGCCCTTGTCGAGTTGCGCCTCGATGACGACGCCCTCGGCGGTACGGTCCGGATTGGCCTTGAGGTCGAGAATTTCGGCCTGCAGCAGGATCGCCTCGAGCAGCTTGTCGAGATTGGTGCCCTTGGTCGCCGAGACCTCGACGTCCAGCACTTCACCGCCCATCGATTCGACGAACACCTCATGGCGCAGCAATTCCGAACGCACCTTCTGCGGATCGGCGCCATGCTTGTCGATCTTGTTGATCGCCACGATGATCGGAACGCCGGCCGCCTTGGCATGGCTGATCGATTCGATCGTCTGCGGCATGACGCTGTCGTCGGCCGCCACCACCAGGATGGCGATGTCGGTAGCCTGGGCGCCGCGAGCGCGCATCGCCGTGAAAGCAGCGTGGCCGGGCGTGTCAATGAAGGTGATCTTCTGACCGTTCTTCTCGACCTGGTAGGCGCCGATATGCTGGGTGATGCCGCCGGCTTCGCCGGAGACGACATTGGCGTTGCGGATGGCGTCGAGCAGCGAGGTCTTGCCGTGGTCGACATGGCCCATGATGGTCACGACCGGCGGCCGCGACACCAGGTCCTCGGCATTGTCGGCGATGTTGAACAGGCCTTCCTCGATGTCGGACTCGGCGACGCGGCGGACCGTGTGGCCAAATTCGGTGGCTACCAGTTCGGCCGTGTCGGCGTCGATGATGTCGCCCGGCTTGAGGATCTGGCCCTGCTTCATGAAGTACTTGACCACATCGACGGCGCGCTCGGACATGCGCTGCGCCAGTTCCTGGATGGTGATGGTCTCGGGCAGGATCACTTCGCGCATAACCTTCTCGCGCGGCTCATTGTGCATCGCGCGCTTGAATTTTTCCTGGCGGCGACGCATCGACGACAGCGAGCGGGCGCGCGCATCCTCGTCGGAAAGCGCCGTGTTGAGGGTCAGCTTGCCGCGACGACGGTCTTCCTCGGCCTTGGTGGGCTTGGCCGGACGCGCCACTTCGGGCGTGACCAGACGGCGGACCGGGGCACCCGCGCCGCTTGGGCGCTTCGGCTTGACCTCTTCCTCGTCGTCGACCGTCGCCAGTTCGGCGGCGAGCGGCGCGCGACGGCGCGCCTCTTCCTCGGCACGGCGGCGGGACTCGGCCTCCGTCTGCAGACGAGCTTCTTCCTCGGCCTGACGGCGCGCGGATTCCTCGCGCTCGCGCTTGCGGCGTTCCTCATCCTCGGCGCGGCGCTTGGCGTCTTCGGCGGCGCGCTGACGATCCTCGACTTCACGAACCTTGGAGCCTTCGAGCGCCCTGCGCCGGGCTTCCATTTCGCCACGCGACAATTCGTTCAGCACCATGCCGCTGCGTTCGACCGGCGGCGGCGGGGGCGGCGCCTTGGGCGCTTCCTGCACCACGGGAGCTGCCACAACCGCGGGCTTGGGCGTCAAAACGGGTGCTGCCACCGGCTCCGGCTTGTCGCCGGGCATGGAGAATTTGCGCTTCTTGATCTCGACCTGGACCTGCTTGGTGCGGCCATGCGAGAAATTCTGGCGCACGACGCTCTGCTCGGTACCGGGGCGCTTCAGCGTCAAGGTCTTCTTCGGTGTAACACTCAACGTCTTGTCGTCGCCCGATTTCGTATCGCTCATTCCATATCCTCTGCAGCATCATCTTCGTCAGCAACGGCCGCAAGCATTGCCAGATCGTCGGGGGTTCCGCCCCGATATCGGTCGAGCGCAACCATGCGCTTCTCAACCGCCTTGCCCGCGTCTCCCGCGAGAACGGCAGCATGTATCACATTTGTACCCCCCAATGCCAAGCTCAACTCGGCCTCGGAGAAAAGTTTGTAGGCAAGGACTGCGGGCCCGCCGAGGTGGACAGTTGCCCGCCGCGCCTGGCTGATCTTGCGCACGCCATCGTCGGACGCTTCGGTCGCGTGGAGCACGAAAAGCGCCAATCCACTGCGCACCGCGCTCTCGACCTTGGTGGCGCCGAGAGCGATCGCGCCAGCCTTGCGGGCAAGGCCGAGCATGCCCAAAGCGGATCGTGCAAGCAGTCCGTCGACCATGCCGCCGAGATCGTGCGGTACGGTCACTTGCGCCTTGAAGGCGCGGGCAAACAGGTTCTTCGCCGCCGCCTTGTCGATATGTAGGCGGTCGGCGCTCACCCAACAACCACGGCCGGGCAGGTTTCTCTTGATGTCCGGAACGACGGCCGAATCCGGGCCGACGACGAAACGGATCAGCTCATCCGGCTCGGCTTGCCTGCGGGTAACGATGCAGGTGCGATCGTTCATCTCGTCCTGGGGCGGGTTGTGTGCGATGCGGTTTCACCTCACGCACCAACAGCTTCGTCAGCCGGGACCTGTTCGGCTGCAAGCTCGTCTTCGGTGATCCAGCCGGCCTTGAGGCGGGCTGCCAGAACCATCTGCTCGGCGTCAGTGCGCGACACGCCGTGATTGGCGAGAACGCCTGGATAGACCTTGGTTTCGCCGTCCTTGCGTTCCTTCCACCCGGTGAGGTCGTCGGCGGCATAGCCGGCGAAATCCTCGATCGTCTTCACGCCATCCTCGCCGAGCGTCACCATCATGGCGGTGGTGACGCCGGGAATTTCGCGCAGCTCGTCGGTGACGCCCAGCGCCTTGCGCTTCTCGTCATGCTCGGCTTCGATTTTCTCCAGATATTCGCGAGCGCGGGTCTGGATCTCCGAAGCGGTGTCTTCGTCGAAGCCATCGATAGAAGCGATCTCGCCCGAATCGACATAGGCAACTTCCTCGACGCTGGTGAAGCCTTCGGAGGCCAGCACCTGGCCGACCATCTCGTCGACATCGAGGGCTTCCATGAACAGCGACGAACGCTCGACGAATTCCTTCTGGCGGCGCTCGGATTCCTCGGCCTCGGTCAGGATGTCGATGTCCCAGCCGGTGAGCTGCGAGGCAAGGCGCACGTTCTGGCCACGGCGGCCGATGGCCAGCGACAGCTGGTCGTCGGGAACCACCACTTCGATGCGCTCGGCATCCTCGTCGAGCACGACCTTGGCGACTTCCGCCGGCTGCAGCGCATTGACGATGAAGGAGGCGGCCGAAGGCGACCACGGAATGATGTCGATCTTTTCGCCCTGCAATTCGCCGACAACGGCCTGGACGCGGCTGCCGCGCATACCGACGCAGGCGCCGACCGGATCGATCGACGAGTCACGCGAAATGACGGCGATCTTGGCGCGCGAGCCCGGATCGCGGGCGACCGACTTGATCTCGATGATGCCGTCATAGATTTCCGGCACTTCCATGGTGAAGAGCTTGGCCATGAACTGCGGATGGGTGCGCGACAGGAAGATCTGCGGGCCGCGCTGTTCGCGGCGCACGTCGTAGACATAGGCGCGGACGCGGTCGCCATACTTGTAGTTTTCGCGCGGGATCAGCTCATCGCGGCGGATAATCGCCTCGCCACGGCCGAGATCGACGATGACGTTGCCATACTCGACGCGCTTGACGGTGCCGTTGACGATCTCGCCGATGCGGTCCTTGTATTCGTCATACTGACGGTCACGCTCGGCTTCGCGCACCTTCTGCACGATGACCTGCTTGGCCGACTGGGCGGCAATGCGGCCGAAATCCATCGGCGGCAGCTGTTCGGCGATGAAGTCGCCGAGCTGGGCGTCGGGATTGCGCTCGCGCGCCGAGGAAATGGCGATCTGGGTGGCGTAGTCGTCGACCTTCTCGACCACTTCCATCAGCCGCTGCAGCTTCATCTCGCCAGTGTTGGCGTTGATGTCGGCGCGGATGTTGGTTTCCTGGCCGTAGCGCGAGCGCGCAGCCTTCTGGATCGCATCGGCCATTGCGGCGATGACGATCGACTTGTCGATCGACTTTTCACGCGCGACCGCATCGGCGATCTGCAGCAGTTCAAGTCTGTTGGCGCTTACAACCATGTCTTTATCTCCCGAACTGGGTGCCGGAGCTTGACCGGCAGCTCAATCGTTATTCCTGTTCGTTTTCTTCCGTGGCGCCTTCGGAAACATCGTCTTCCGGCTCGCCGCGGCGTTTCTTGGCTTCCTTGCGTTCCCTGTTGTCCTTCGACAGGGCGTCGCGGATGAGGTCGTCGGTGAGGATCAGCCGCACATCGGCGATCGCGTCATAGGGAACGCGCACCGTCGGCTCTTCGCCATAAGCGGCCTTGTCGCGCTCGATCAGCACATCGTCTTCAGCGGCTTCGGCGATCTTGCCCTTGAAGCGCTTGCGGTCGGCGACCAGCACCGAGGTTTCCATCTTCACCAGATGGCCGGTCCAGGTGACGAAATCCGACTTGCGCACCAGCGGCCGGTCGATGCCGGGCGACGACACTTCGAGATGATAGGCCTTTTCGATCGGATCGTCGACGTCGAGCGCCGGCGACACAGCGCGGCTGACCTCCTCGCAATCCTCGACGGTCATGGTGCCGTCCTCGCGTTCGGCCATGATCTGCAGCGTCAGCCCGTTCTGGCCCGACAGATGCACCCGCACGAGGCGGAAACCGATGCCGCGCAACACCGGCTGAACGATCAGCGCGATGCGCGCATCGATGCCGCTTTCGCGGATGATGCGGTCGTCGGCTTCGCTTGCCGTAGCAGTCATGCGGTTCCTGTCGCTCTTTGATGGCTGACCGGCAGGTAATAAAAAAGAGCGGGACCGGGTGGACCCACTCTTCGTCATACCGACCAAGAATTTGAGGCTGATATAGACGATCCCGGCCGGTGTTTCAAGCCTGTTGACGGGTCGGGCAAAGTGCAGCCGGCGACGGCTGGCCAGGATTGCGCGGGGCGCATGCCGCCTATGCCGTAACAGCCCTGTGATTTCAGACGCCGCATTCCTATCTATGTTGCACTGCACAAACCGAAATGGCGCGCGGTGGCGCGCGAAAGGTCAAGACAATGAGCAACCGTAATGTGTTTTCCGCCATAGGCGACGCTTTTGCCCTGTTCGGCAGCGCCGTTGCCGCCTCGCGGGCCGTCGAAGCCGGCCGCAAACCGCGCGCCAATGATTTGCGCAGGCTTGGCATGGACCCGACCGCTTTCGACAAGATCGGCCGTTTCTAAGCCGGGCCTGATGACAACGCGGGACCCCTGTCCCGCAGCGGACTAATTCCTGATGAAGGTGAGATAGGCCGGCCGCCGGCCCTCGCGAATGGCTTTTGCCTCGTAGCGTGTGCCCGGCCAGCCTTCATAGGGCCGATGCCAGTCGGCCGCATCTTGCGCCTGCCATAGAAATGCGCCATGCGCCCGGCAGTGCAACAAAGTCCAGTTCACATAGGTGTCGATGTCGGACGCGAAGCGAAATTTTCCGCCGGGCTTCAATACGCGTGCGAACCGGTCGAGGTTGAGCGGGCTGACGAAACGCCGCTTCCAGTGCTTTTTCTTCGGCCAGGGATCGGGATAGAGCAGGTCGATGCCGTCGAGCGAGGACTGTGGCAACCAGTCAAGCAGGCGCGTGGCGTCGTCATTGTGGACGCGAAGATTGGCAAGCGGCTTTTCCCGCACCGCCATCATCAGCTTTGCCATCCCATTGACGAACGGCTCGACGCCGATGAAGCCGGTCGCCGGGGCTTCCATGGCCCGATGCAGCAAATGCTCGCCGCCGCCGAAGCCGATTTCCAGCCGAACCGTCGAAACATCCGCCGTAAACAGCGTGCGCAAATCCGCAGGCGCTTGTGCGGAGAGGTCGAGGCCATAGGCGCCAAGACCGCTTTCCAGCGCCGCCGCCTGCAGCGGGCGAATGGTCTTGCCATGCCGGCGGCCGAAGAACCCTTCGGTCGCCCGGCTCCGCCTTTCCTTTGGGTCCATGGCCAGGTCGCGCGCCGCGCTTAGATTGAGATGAGATTTGGCTGAAATCTCATCTCAATCTAATCCTTTGTTGGAGCATGATCTTTTCCAAAAACCGGTACCCACTTTTTGGAATCATGCCTAAGCGGCAACTGCGTCCTTGAGCGCCTTGGCCAAATCGGTCTTCTCCCAGGAGAAAGACCCGTCACGGCCAGCCTTGCGGCCGAAATGGCCATAGGACGAGGTCTTGGCGTAGATCGGCTTGTTGAGGTCGAGATGCCTGCGGATGCCGGACGGCGACAGATCCATCACCGTACGCAGCGCATCCTCGAGCTTGGCCTCGTCGACCTTGCCGGTGCCGTGCAGGTCGACATAGACCGACAGCGGCTGGGCGACGCCGATGGCGTAGGAAAGCTGGATGGTGCAGCGATCGGCGAGCTTGGCCGCCACGACATTCTTGGCGAGGTAACGCGCCGCATAGGCGGCGGAACGGTCGACCTTGGTGGTGTCCTTGCCGGAGAAGGCGCCGCCGCCATGCGGGGCAGCACCACCATAGGTGTCGACGATGATCTTGCGGCCGGTCAGGCCGGCGTCGCCGTCGGGGCCGCCGATGACGAACTTGCCGGTCGGGTTGATGTACCACATGCAGTCGTCGGCGATCTTGAGGTCGCCGAGCGCCTCGCGGATGTAGGGTTCGACGACCTTGCGGACCTTCTTGGAATCCCAGGACGAATCGAGGTGCTGGGTCGACAGCACGATCTGCGTCGCTTCAGCGGCCTTGCCGTCGATATAGCGAACGGTGACCTGGCTCTTGGCGTCGGGACCGAGTTTGCCGGCCTCGCCATTGTTTTCGTGGCGGGCGGCGGCGAGCAGTTCGAGGATCTTGTGGCTGTAGTAGATCGGCGCCGGCATCAGGTCCGGCGTCTCGCGGCAGGCATAGCCGAACATGATGCCCTGGTCACCGGCACCTTCTTCGCCCTGGCGGTCGGCGGCGTTGTCGACGCCCTGGCCGATGTCGGGCGACTGGCCGTGCAGCAGAACCTCGATCTTTGCCGTCTTCCAGTGAAAGCCGGCCTGCTCGTAGCCGATTTCGCGAATCGCCTTGCGGGCGACGGATTTGAACTTGGCCGGGTTGACGACCGGGTGGCCGGCGGCATCCATCAGGATGTTGCCTTGCTTGTCTTTCTTCAGCAGCGTCTCGGGAACCCGGACCTCACCGGCGATGACGACACGGTTGGTGGTGGCCAGCGTTTCGCAGGCGACGCGGACTTTCCAGGGGTCCATGCCGGTCTTCTTGGCCTCGCGATAGACCAGATCGACGATCTCGTCGGAGATGCGGTCACAGACTTTGTCGGGATGACCCTCGGCAACGGATTCCGAGGTGAAGAAGTAGTTCTGCCGCGTCACGGGTGTCCCCTCTTGAAAAAACGATCGGCAGGGCTGCCGATTTTGGCGCGCCACGTGTTAACGGTGCCGGGCGCCGCTCGTCAAGCGGTGCCGCAGTTCTGGCATGAATGTCGCAGCAATATATCTTGTACCACCGGCGACACGTGCCGCCGGCAGTCGAGCCATGGGCTACGGTGGCCAATGGGTCAATCGACCCGGTGGGTCGATAGACCCACGGGGATCACTCGGCATCTTCGGCAGAAAGGGATTTCACCAGATCGATGATCCGGCGGCGCACTTTCACATCCGCGATCTTGACGAAGGCGCGGTTGAGCTGAAGACCTTCCGGACTGCCGCAGAATTCGACGGCGAAAGCCATCGAAGCGTCCTCGGCAAATCCTCTGTTACCCACCGGCTCCTGCCCTGGCGCATCCTCGAAAAAGAAGGCGACAGGCACGCTGAGTATCGAGGCTATTGCCTGCAGACGGCTGGCGCCGACGCGATTCGTTCCCTTTTCATATTTTTGGATCTGCTGAAACGTAATACCGAGATTTTCACCCAGCTTTTCCTGGCTCATTCCAAGCATATTGCGCCGAAGCCGGACGCGACTTCCGACATGGATGTCGATCGGATTCGGTTTCTTCTTGTTTTCTTCTGTCATTTTTTCCTCGCCGAATTTTTCCGGCCTTTTCTATTTTTCTTGCCCAAACGAAGCCGGAGCCACCTGCCCCAACAGAAACACCAACCGACTTCGAGAAAATTAGGCGATAACAGTATGAGTTTCTAATGTGTCGACTGTCAATTCACCCGTAGCCGTTGCCTTACGTTCAAGCTGAGGGCGATAGCGGCAAACAGGAACATGATCAGCATTCCGTTAATGCGCCGTTGAGCGGCGGAGATGAACGCCTGGCCGGAGATGGGCACCCGCGCGTCGATGGCACCACGCGCATCGACCGCCAGCGCGTCGACGACGCGCCCACGCGTATCGACAACGGCCGAAATGCCGTTGTTGGCTGCGCGCAACAGGGGCAATCCATTTTCCACCGCGCGAATCTGTGCCTGCCTGAAATGCTGGTACGGTCCGGGCGTGTCGCCGAACCAGGCGTCGTTTGTGACATTCACAATAAGCTGGGATGACGTAGCGTCAACTGAAACCAGATCGGGAAAGATCACCTCGTAGCAAATAAACGGCAAGGCGCTGATGCCGCCGGGCAAAGTGATCGGGTGACGCTCATTGCCGGCGGCGAAGTTCATCGGCCCGGCGACCAGCTGTTCGATGCCGAAGCGGCCGAGCAGACCGGAAAACGGCAGATACTCGCCGAAGGGCACCAGATGCACCTTGTCGACGGCGTCGGCAATCTCGCCCTTGTCGTCGATCGCCACCACGGAATTGTAGTAGCGGCTGCCGGTCTCGGCCCCCGATCCGCCCTCCTCACGCACGACGCCGGCAATCAGCATCTGCCCGGGTTGTAGCATGTCGCCGAGCGCGGTCAGCGCATCAGGGCGCTCGGTGAACAGGAACGGCACCGACGTCTCCGGCCACAGGATGAGCTGCGGTTTGTTATGACCGGGATCCGGCGCTGCGGCCGACAGGCCCATCATGGTGGCAAAGATGCGGTCACGCACCGAGGCGTCCCACTTCTCGCTGAGATCGACATCCGGCTGCACGATGCGGACATCGAGATTTTGCGTTGCCGGCTTGTCAGGGGTCGCCAGCCTGAAATAGCCGAAGCCGGCATGGGCGGCGACGAGAACGGCAAGCAACACCAGTCCGAGGCGCAGATGCCGGCGCGCGGCGAGCAGAGCCGGCATGGCAAAGACAAACACCGCCAGCGCGTTCATGCCGATCATGCCGGTCACCGACACGCTCTGCATCAACAGCGGCACGGGCATCGCCGCATAGCCGACGGCATTCCAGGGAAAGCCGGTGAACAGGAAGCCGCGCAGCCATTCGGTCAGGCCAAAAGCGAAGGCAAGGGCGGCGATGCGGCCGATATCGTTGGTCCATAACAGCCGGGCGACGACCGCGGCGAAGCCGTAGAAAAACGCCAGCGCCAAAGGAATGCCGACGACCGCGAACGGCAAGGCCCAGGCGAAACTGTCGGCCTCGACCAGAAGCGCCTCGCCGATCCACCACAGGCCGGCGAGGAAATAGCCGAAGCCGAACCACCAGCCGATGGCAAAGGCTGGCCGCAGGCGCCTGAGCCAGCTGTCGGAGGCCTCGCCGGTGGCACCGTCGAGCAGCCAGACCAGTAGCGGAAACGAGACGAAACAGACGGCGAAGAAATCGTAAGGCGCCTGGGCGAGAACCGCCAGCGCTCCGGCAAGAAACGCCACCAGCGCACGCCGCCAGCCCCAAAGCAGAATTATCCGGCCGGCCAGGCGCTCCATGCAGACTTCCCAAGTCGTGCGAATCAGGAGCCAAGATTTATCAGGCCGCGCGCCGTGCTCCAAACATCGATAAGCGCAATCTGATGTTGCCGGTGCCAGCCTTCTATGCTGAAGCCGCTCAGCTGCTCGGCCTCCTCCCGCGGAACGGCGCGTAAGGTCTGGGTGAAGGTCCAGACATGGCCTTCCGGGTCGCGGGCGCGGTATTGCCGCTCGCCGTAGAAATGGTCGGCCGGCTCCTCGGTGATTTCGGCTCCGGCCGCCCTCGCCTGTTCGCAATGCGCGTCCAGGCCGCCTTTCAGCCGCACACAGACCGATTGCGTGTTCTTGCCGCCGACACTTGCCGGGCTGGCAATATGGTCGGCCCATTCGGAATCGACGATGATGTAGCCATCGCCGAAACGCATCTCGGCATGGACCAGCCGTCCGTCGGCGTCATTGACCACCATGCTCGGTTCGAAACCGAAGGCCGCCTCAAGCCAGATCAACGCCGCCCTTGGATCCCGATAGAAAACCCCGGAACCGAACGTGGCGTGTTTGAACGGGTCGTCGACCGTCATGTCGCGCGAAATCAGGCCTGCTCGGTGCGAGCGGTTGCGCGGCGGCGGCGCTCGCCCTTCTGGTTCTGAACGATGCGCACCCGCTTGACGCGGCGCGGATCGGCGTCGAGCACGTGGAATTCGAAGCCGGGTATGGCCTGCACGACTTCGCCGCGCGCGGGCACGCGGCCAAGCGTGTTGAAGATCATGCCACCGATGGTGTCGACATATTCGCCGTGCTCGCCGGCGGTAAAATCCTCGCCGATCATCTTGGCGACCTCGTCGATCTCGGCCTTGCCGTCGACGACGAAGACGCCCTCGCCGGTCTGGGTGATCAGCGGCTCGTCTTCGTCATGCTCGTCTTCGATGTCGCCGACGACCATTTCAACGATGTCTTCCAGCGAGGCGAGACCATCGGTGCCGCCATATTCGTCAATGACCAGCGCCATCTGGGTACGCGTCGTCTGCATGCGGCCCATCAGGTCGGAGGCCAGCATGGAGGGCGGCACGAAGAGAACCGGACGGATCAGATTGAGGTCGCCGATAGTGCGGCCAAGATCGACCTGGGCGAGGTCGAGAAGCGTCGTTGCCGGTGTCTTTCTCGATGTCCTGCCCTTTTTGACCCGGGCGATTTTGGTGATGTGGGCCAGCACGTCGCGGATGTGGACCATGCCGCGCGGATCATCGAGCGTCTCGGAATAGACCGGCATGCGCGAATGGCCGGACTGCTCGAACAGGCCGAGCAGATCGCCCAAAGTCGTGGTGATCTCGACCGCCTCGATGTCGGCGCGCGGCACCATGACGTCCTCAACGCGCACCTCGCGCAGGCGCAATATGTTGTTGAGCATGGCGCGTTCGCCGGGCGAAAACGATTCGGCATCGCTGGTCGTTTCGGCAAGCGCGCCGGCGATCTCCTCGCGCAGGCTGGTGCCGTTGCGCTGCCTGAAAAGGCCCAAAACACGGTCGAACAGGGAGGGACCGGCAGGCGATGGCTCGCTCGTGACGCTGCCGGAGATGGTACTCGGACTCGATCCCTCTTCCGTCGTATCGGAAGGCTTGGTCGCACTGCCAGCCTCGGGGCGGGCGGCAGTTTCTGGTTTGTCGTTCATCGTCGTCCGGTCAATTGGTCTTTTGTCATTACGTGTAGGGATCGGGAATGGCAAGCCTTGCAAGCGCTGCGCGCTCGATGGCTTCCATCTCCTCGGCCTCTGCATCGGTCTCGTGATCGTAGCCAAGCAAATGCAGCAGGCCATGAATGACGAGATGGGTGATATGGTTCTCGAAGGGCTTCTCTTCCAGGGCCGCTTCGCGCGTCACGGTCTCAGACGCGAGCACGATATCGCCCAGCATCGGCGGCAGCTTGCCGCCCTTGGGGAACGGAAAAGCCGGGAAAGACAAGACGTTGGTCGCCTTGTCCTTGCCGCGCCAACCGGCATTGAGGGTGCGTATATGGGCATCGTCGGAAAAGACGATGCTGAGCTCGGAAGGGCCGGCCGCGGCGGTTTCGGCAAAGGCAGCCGACACGGCGCGATCGACCAGCAGCGACAGCGCCGACTCGTCGGGCCAATCGCCGGCCTCGACCGACAGATCGATCTCGACGGGGATCGAACTACCCCCGCCGCCAGTCTTTATGTCTTCAGGCATGAGATATCTTCAGGCATGAGCCCGCATCGTCACATCAGCTCTCGGCGCCGAGGCCGCGCGACAGCTTGGCGTCGCGGTCATAGGCCCTGACGATTTCGGCCACCAGCGGATGGCGCACGACATCGACATCGTTGAAGCGCACGGTTACCGCGCCGGCCACACCGTCAAGGACACGCAAAGCTTCGACCAGGCCCGATTTGGTGCTTGGGGGCAGATCGATCTGCGTCGGATCGCCGGTGACGATCATGCGCGAATTCTCGCCGAGGCGGGTCAGAAACATCTTCATCTGCATCGGCGTGGTGTTCTGCGCCTCGTCGAGGATGACGGCGGCGTGCGCCAGCGTTCGTCCGCGCATGAAGGCCAGCGGCGCAATTTCGATGACTTCTGCAGCGATGGCACGCTCAACCTTGTCGGCCGGCATCATGTCGTACAGCGCATCATAAAGCGGCCGCAGATACGGATCGACCTTTTCCTTCATGTCGCCGGGCAGGAAGCCCAGCCGCTCGCCGGCCTCGACCGCCGGTCGCGACAGGATGATGCGCTCGACCATGCCGCGTTCGAGCAGCATCGCCGCATGCGCCACCGCCAGATAGGTCTTGCCGGTACCGGCGGGACCGATGCCGAACACCAGCTCCGAGCGCTCCAGCGCCCGCATATAGGCGTCCTGGTTGAGCGAACGGGCATAGATGGTCTTCTTGCGGGTGGATATCTGCGCGGCCGAAACCTTGCCCTTGCGCTCCAGCGTCGGCAGCGTCAGCTGGTCGTCGGCGGCGATCGCCATGCGTACCGCGCCGTCGACGTCGGACTGGCCGATATCGGTGCCTTTCTGGAGAATGCCATAGAGATTGTCGAGCGCGCGGCGCGCCTGCTCGGCCGCCGAGGCCGAACCCTTGATGGTCAGCTGGTTGCCGCGCGAGCGGATGTCGACGCCGAGCTTCTGCTCGAGCCTCGCCAGGTTCTCGTCAAACTGGCCGTACAGGGCGCTGGCAAGCTTGTTGTTGTCGAAAGTCAGAACGATGTGCGCCATGTCAGAGGCCCCGGACGTCTGGTTCTGGGGCAGAGTCTTCACTTCAGCAGCGCTCAACCGTCTCTCCTCATCTGCCGAGGTCTGTTGCTATGCATGTCGTTGCCCCAAAACCGGGACCACTTTTGAGCGACATGCATCAGGCCAATTCGGCGAACAGGCTATTGTAGCCCGTCTTCGTGATTCGCACCCGGATAATGTCACCGATTTCGCCGGCCTTTTCATCAACAATAACCGGCTGCAGCCAGGGCGAGCGGCCGACCTTCTGGCCAGCCTGACGGCCGGGCTTCTCGATCAGCGTATCGATGGTGGTTCCGACCAGGCTCAAGCCGAAATCCTGCTGCTGCTTGAGCAGCAGCGCCTGCAGGCGCTGCAAGCGCTCGTCCTTGACCGCTTCGGGCACGTGATCGGGCATATCGGCGCCCGGCGTGCCGGGGCGCGGTGAGTATTTGAACGAAAAGGCCGAGGCGTAGTTGACCTGACGCACCAGTTCCATCGTCGCCTCGAAATCGGCCTCGGTCTCGCCAGGAAAGCCGACGATGAAGTCGCCGGACAGCGCGATATCGCCGCGAGCGGCGCGGATGCGCTCGAGCAGCGCCAGATAATCCTTGGCCGTATGCCTTCGGTTCATCGCCTTGAGGATGCGATCGGAGCCGGACTGCACCGGCAAATGCAGATAGGGCATCAGCGCCGGCAGGTCGCGATGGGCGGCGATCAATTCGTCATCCATGTCGCGCGGATGGCTGGTGGTGTAGCGCAGCCGCGCCAGGCCGGGAATCTCGGCCAGCCGAAACAGCAGGCGGCCAAGGCCCCATTCCGTGCCATCTTCGCCCTTGCCATGCCAAGCATTGACGTTTTGGCCAAGCAGCGTCACCTCCCGCACGCCGGCGTCGGCCAGGCGCTCGGCCTCCGCCACGATCTGAGCCACCGGCCGCGACACTTCCGAGCCCCTGGTGTAGGGCACGACACAGAAGGTGCAGAACTTGTCACAGCCTTCCTGCACCGTGAGGAAGGCGGTGACGCCGCGCTTGATGACTTCGGCGCGCTTCGGCTGCGGCAAGTGCTCGAACTTGTCCTCTATGGCGTATTCGGTCTCGACGATCTTCTCGCCGCCGCGCACCCGCGCCAGCACGTCGGGCAGCCGGTGATAGGTCTGCGGACCGATGACGAGATCGACGGCGGGCGAACGGCGGATGATTTCCGCGCCCTCGGCCTGGGCGACGCAGCCGGCGACGCCAATCAGCATTTCGCGCCCGGCTGCTGCCCGTTCGGCCTTCATGTCGCGGATGCGGCCAAGCTCGGAATAGACCTTTTCCGCCGCCTTCTCCCTGATGTGGCAAGTGTTTAGCAACACCAAGTCGGCCTCGGCGATGGCGTCGGTCGCGATATAGCCGTCGGCGGCCAGCGCATCGGTCATGCGCTGTGAGTCATAGACATTCATCTGGCAGCCATAGGTCTTGACGAAGACCTTTTTGGCAGCCGTGGAGCGCTCTGCCGGCTGTTCAGCCACGGCGCCGATGTCGTGCGTTTCAATCGTGTTCAAGTCCATCCGGCGGCTTCTAACGCCTTTCCGTAACAAAAAACAGACGATTCTGGGCATGCGCCTGAAGGCGCAGCCCGGGGCTACCGGCTCGAGACCGGGTCGGCGAGTGCCGCTTGCATCATGGCGCGCACCTGGCTTTCCATCAGCCTTGACGTTTCCTTGCGGTTCGAGCCCTTGGAAAAGGCGACGGGCTCGCCGAAATGCACTTCGACGTCGAGTGCGCCTTCGGCCATCAGCACCTTGAGATGCGGCATCAGGTCCTGGTCGCCGATCCAGGCCGCGATAGGTCGGTGCCGGCGGCCGAGCGGCACGCCGTGCACCCGCGTATAGGCGATCGCCACCGGCTGGATGAAGACCTGTTCGGCGGCGCCTTCCGAAATCGCCATCGAGGCGGCGCCGAACAGCGTGCTCTTGAACGGCAGGATGGTGTTGCCGTCGCCGGTCGATCCCTCGGCAAACAGCACCATGGCATCGCCCTTGGCCATGCGGCTGGCGATCTCGCTGGCCTGGTCGCCGGCTGTGCGCTTGCGCTCGCGTTCGATAAAGACCGTGCGCTGCAGTTTCGACAGCCAGCCGATCAGCGGCCATCCCTCCATATCCGCCCTGGCGATGAAGGTAACATCGGCAAAAGAGCCCAGCACCATGATGTCGGTCCAGGAGATGTGGTTCGAGGCGACCAGCAGCGGGCGCTGGCTGGACAATGCGCCTTTGACATGGATGCGCAGGCCGAGCGTCCGCACGATAAGCCGGTGCCAGACCTTCAGAATAACCGTCTCGCGCCAGATTCCGGTCTTCATCGACAGAAGCTGCAGCGGCACAAGCGCCAGCGAGCCGACGACAACGAGGCTCAGCGCCAGGAAAATCCTGATTTTTCCGATCATGCGCCTAGCCGCCCTATCCCGCTCTCGCTAGCGAAGATCGCGGCGCATGACAAGCGCGCCGGTCGGGCCGTGTTCGGTCGAGCGGTAATAATTGGCGCGGTGGCCGACCTGGCGGAAGCCGAGCCGCCGGTAGAGGGCGATCGCCGCGACATTGGTCTCATCGACCTCGAGGAAGAGCGCCTCAGCGCGCTGCGCGTGCAGTTCGCGCAGCACCGCGTCCATCAACTGCCAGCCGAGCCCCTGGCGGCGATGCGAACGCGCCACGGCCACCGTCAGGATTTCGCCCTCACCGGCAGCTAGCCTGGCCAGCACGAAGCCGACCGGCGGCTTGGCGCCCTGGCCGATCTCACGCGCGGCATAGCCGAACACGGTGTCCTGTTCGAGCAACGCGGCGAACTCGCCATCGGTCCAAGGACGAACGAAATCCTCGCGATGCAGTACCGACACCGCCGGGCTGTCGGCGATGGTCAGCGGTTCGAGCGCATAGTCCCTGCGGCGCGGCTGGAGGAAAGGAATGCGCATTACTTTTCCTGCCGCGACAGAATGAACCCCGCCTGCGGTTTGGCGTCAGCGCCGCGCAGATAAAGCGGCTTCGGCTTCTCGCCCTCGCCTTTTGCCGCAGCCAGCCGGGCGTAGACCGCAATGTCGGCGGTGGCTGATGTCGGGCCGATATCGAAGGCGCGTCCGACCGCCGCGGCGATCTGCTCAGCCGCCGTGCCGGCAAGCACCGGAAGATTGTCCGCCGCCATTCCCGCGGCTTGCGCAAGTGTGGTCACCGCCGGACCATAGCGCAAAATCGCTTCCGCATCGTAAAACGCGGCATGGATCTCCTCGCGGCCGGCGTCGAGCGCGGCCAGGACCGGGCGGCCGGGAAAGGCCGCCCTCGCCTCAGCTGCCAGCGCATCCAGCGTCGTTACCCCGATCGCCGGGATCTTCAGCGCCAGCGCCAGCCCGCGCGCCGCCGATACGCCGACGCGCAGGCCGGTAAAGGACCCTGGGCCCACGGAGACCGCGACGGCGCCAAGGCCGGCATAGTCGGTTCCGCCCGCCTTCAACGCTTCGTCAATGACGGCCATCAGGTGTTCGGCATGGCCCTTGCCGAGATCGCGCACGGAACGGCCAAGCTCTTTGTCTCCCGCTGCATCGTAGATGCATGCGGCGCAGAGATTGGCGGCACAGTCGATAGCGAGCAGTTTCATGGGCGACCGGTTCGAAAAACAGTCTCCCTCTGCCCGCCATGGCGCGCCGCCGCAAGAGCCAGCGCGTAAATTGTTAAGCGGCTTCGCTTCGGGCCTACGCCGCCGGCGCGATGCGCAGCATGTGGTTGTCCCAGACATAGTCGGGCTCGGAGCGCGTCGTGCCGCTGCCTTCGATGATGTCGCCGGCGCCTGTCGTCGCCATGAAGCCCGGGCCGTCCGGCGCCAGGCCGCAAACCTCGACCAGCGCCTTGGTGGTCACGATCTTGCCGCTGGCGGCATCGATGACGGCCAGCGAATTGCCTTCCGGTGACGACACCGCGACAGTCCCGGCGAGCGGATTGGCGGCGACCGAGCCGATGTAATTCCTGAAGCCGGAGAGCACATCCCGCGGCATATCGAGCAGTTGCAGCTCCTTGCCGCGGGCGGCGCGGCCGATCAGCAGCGGGCGGTCGGTGCCCGGGCCGCGATACTGGCAACCGAACCATATGGTGCCTGACGCATCGGCATCCATGTGGCGGATCGACAATTGGTGGAGCACCGCCGGCAGTTCGTGCTTTTCGATAAGGTCGCCGGTGATGCGGTCGATCAGCACGTAGGACGGCTTCATGGTCGCGATGTTGAGCTCGGCGCGGCCATAGTCGGGATGGGTCTCGATGCCGCCATTGGCGATGGCGATCGTCCTGTCGTCGCCGAGCAGCAGGAGTTCGTGCGGCCCTATGCCATAGGTCGGAAATTCGCCGATGCGGCTGAATTTGGCTCTGGCATCATAGACGCCGACGACGCCGGAGGCATTGTCGAAATCATTTTCGGTGGCGTAGAGCAGCGCGCCATCGGCCGAGAACACGCCATGGCCGAAGAAATGGCGGCCGGTGATGCTGGCTATGGTGAGCGGCGCTTCGCGGCCGGTGTGGTCGAAGACCACGGCAAAGGTGCCGGGCTGCCTGGCGAAGACCACCGAGCGCTTCGATATGGGATCGAAGGTGACGTCATGGCCACGGTCGGGCAGGTCGATTGCGTGCAGTAGTTTGCCGGCTTCGGACAGCACCGCCGCGCCAAAACTGCCGTCGCGCTTGACGAAGGCGGTGGCAAAGACCGCATCCGTGCTGAGCGTATTTGCCCACGCCCGAGGCGCCATTGTCGCGACGAAGCCAGCGCCGGCGGCTTTGAGAAAATCGCGGCGATCGATCAGCGGCGTGCGTATCGCAACCATTGCTCAGTCCCCGTCCAGCGAGGAGAAGCCGGCGGTCAGGCCGAATTCGGCTGTAAGCCTGGTGCCGATCAGGCCCGACAGGCTGGAAGTGATCAGCGCGAAATGCTCGAGTTTTTCGCGCTGCACCGGATCGGCCAGCGCCTTGTCGATCGGGCCCTGGACAGACCTGGCGGTAGCGACGCCGTTGGTAAGCTGGATATGGATCGATTCCGCCATCCATCGCGAATCCTCGGGCAGCGCGTCGCCGAGCTTCGAGGCCTGGAACAGCGTGTCGATGCCGGAGAGATTGCCGGCCAACGACAGGCCGGTGTTCTGCGAACGCCAGTAGATCGCCTGCTTCGGTTTGTCAGCATCCGGCTTGGCGCCGAGAAAGCCTTTGAGGCGCACGTCGCGGACCATTTCCAGTTCGTTGATGAAGACGCCGACCAGTTCGGTCACCGCTTCCGTGCCATCGCGGTAGAGCGCATTGTCAGGTCCCGGGTTGGCCCACCGTGCTGCAAAGCCGTCCGGCTTTTTCCAGGCCGCGTCGACATCGGCCGCCATGGTCTCAATGTTCTTGGCAATCGCCGCGCCATAGGCGCAGCGATACGGATCGTCCTTGCCGGCCAGCGCCTCGGAGCCGTCGCCATAGAGCACGAACTCAAGCGCCCCTAACCCCTGCATGGCGACGCTCTTGCCGGCCAGCTGCAACGGATCGGTGGCTGTCGGGTCCTTGCCGGCGAGCGCCGCCTGCACCTGCTTCAGGCCGATGCTCTTGCGGTCCGGCCAGTAGAGCATGCGCTCCAGCTGGTTGTTCTCCTTGATCGGGCCGAAGCCGATGATTTCGGCCGATGACCAGGCTGCGACGGTGGCCGAGAATTCGGCATGCGCGGCATCGAGATTGCCCTGCGAAGGCGCCTGGCAAAGCGTGTCCATGGCCTTGGCCAAGCGGCCGGCATGGTCGTGCAGGCTGGCATAAGCAGGGCGGACAAAGCCGTCGATCGCCCGCTGAATGACGTCGGAGGCTTTCACCGAAGCTGATGCCGGCGAGGACATGGCCAGCGCAAGAGCGAGGGCAGGCAGAAAACGCTTCAGCATCACAGTGACTCCAGGAATTTGATGAGAGCATCGCGGTCGGCCGCATCGGCAGCGGCAAAGCGGTCGCGCGCCTCCTGCCCCTCGCCACCATGCCAGAGGATCGCTTCGGTAAGCGTACGCGCACGTCCGTCATGCAGGAAGAACGTGTTGCCGTTTACCGTCTCGGTCAGGCCGATGCCCCATAGCGGCGGGGTGCGCCATTCGTTGCCTGTGGCTTCGCCAACGGCCTGGCCATCGGCGAGACCGGGACCCATGTCGTGCAGCAGGAGGTCTGAATAAGGCCAGATCAGCTGGAAGGCCTGCGTCTTGTTCGGCGTGCCGCGCATAGTGACGAATTTCGGCGTGTGGCAGGAGATACAGCCCATTTCATAGAACAGTTTCTTGCCGGCGAGCACATAGGGATCGCCGACATCGCGCCGCGCCGGCACGGCAAGGTTCTGCGAATAGAAGGTGACGAGGTCCATCACCGGCGGCGGCGCCTCGACCGGGCCAAGCCGCTTCTGGACGCCGTTCGGCATGGCCAAACAGGCCTTTTCGGCCGTGGTGCAATCACCCCAATGGTTGGGCTCCTCCGGCGTCGAAATGCCGATATCGCCGTCAAAGGCATCCGCCGCCTGCTGGCGCATCGAGGCGGTCTGCGCCTTCCAGCCGAAACGGCCGAGTTTCAGTTCGCCGCTCATGCTGTCGCGCACGATGTTGGGTTTTCCAGAAATACCGTCGCCATCGCGGTCGTCCGGGTCGGCATGGGCAAGGATATCAGCCGGCGCGATCTGTTCGATCAGGCCAAGCCCGATCATCGGCGGCGTCAGGCGCGGCGACAATGTGGTGCGCGGGTCAAGCGGGCCGTAGCCAAGACCATCGATGGAATAACTCGGTCTGCGCAGCGAAACGACAGTGCCGTCGCCAAGCGTAACCTTCTCGTCGTGATAGTCGACATGCATGCGGCCTTCGCCCTTGAGGCCGGGAACCGCCAGTTCCTGCAATTGCATGCCATAGACTGGATCGGGGAAGTTCATCACCGTGTGCGCGGCGATCTCGGCCTTCTCCTCAGCTGTGCTTGCATCGCGCGCCAGCCGCAAGAACATCGAGGTGCTTCGATTGTCAGTAGCCGGCGGACGGCCGCGGCCGTCCTTCAAATGGCAATTCTGGCAAGCGCGCTCGTTGAACAGCGGTCCGAGCCCGTCCGAGGCCTGGGTCGAGGACGGCGACGACACCCAGTTCTTGCGGAACAGCGCATTGCCGAGCTTGAAGGTGCCCTCTTCCTCGAAGGTGATGTTTTCAGAGGGTTGCGAGAAGGCGTCTCGGTCGACCTGCTTGCGCGAGGTGCCGGCGCCGCCTTGCATCGTTTCGAAGGATTCCGGCTTGGAGAAGTCCGTGGTCGGCCGGGCAACGGCAAGGACGCGCGCCTGATCCTTCGGCGTCAGGTCGGTGCGGCTCGTCGCGAGGCCGACCGGTTCTGCAGAACCAGCCAGCGCAGGGGCCGAAACAATGGCAAGGATGGCAATCAAAAGCCCGCGAAACACGTGGCATCGCGGGGTTTTGGAAAGCAGCGGGCCGCCGGCCCGCCGCATGCGGCGCAAAAGATCTAGGGGGCGCCGCATTCCCGCATGGTCCTATTCCGCCTCGTCCGCCGATGCGGCGTTGAGCTGGCCGTACTTTTCCTCGCCGATCGAGGCCAGCAGGTCGAGCTGCGTCTCGAGGAAGTCGATATGACCTTCCTCGTCGGCGAGCAATTCCTCGAACAGCTTCATCGTCACGTAGTCGCCTGCTTCTTCACAGATCTCGCGCGAACGCTTGTAGGCGGTGCGCGCGTCATATTCGCCGGCAAGATCGGATTCGAGCACTTCCTTGACGTTCTGGCCGATGCGCAAGGGCGCCACGGACTGCAGATTGGGGTGACCTTCGAGGAAGATGATACGGGCCACCAACCGGTCGGCATGGTGCATCTCCTCGATCGATTCGGCGCGTTCCTTCTTTGCCAGCTTGGCGTATCCCCAGTCCTCGAGCAGGCGGAAATGCACCCAATACTGATTGACGGCGCCAAGCTCCAGAAAAAGAGCCTCGTTAAGCCGCTCGATGATCTGCTTTTCGCCTTTCATGGGTTCTGCTCCCGTATTGGACGCGCAGGCCTCTGACGCGATCCAGATGTGAAACGATGTCCACGCCGCTCGCCTCCGAGCGGGTGTGGTAATTTTCGGTGACCCGAATGATCGTTTCGACCACATTTGGGAAGCAGCCGCAACAGCGACCGCGCTTTTGCATCGTGTGATAGACTTTCGCCGGCACGATGAGCTGCCAGGGATCCTGATCCAGCAGATCGACGATCGTCTGCTCAATCTCCTTTTCGGTGATGATGTTGCAATGGCAGATCAGCATGGATTGGCTCTGGCTGACGGCGCCTCCTCCGCGCCGTTTGGCTGGTGGTTGGTTGGGGTGCTACTTGAACACCTTTTCCGGTGCATCGAGGCTGTCGGAACCTTCGAAAGCAATGTTGTTGAGCTTCAAGGCACCGACGGCGCGTTCGATCGACTTGGTCTGGTCGACCAGCGCGTCGATTGCCGCCTGCACCGTGGCGTTGCCTTCGGTGTTGCCTTCGGCGATCTGCTGGTCATAGGCCTCACCGGCCACGGCCCGCGCCTTGATCGCCTCCATCCTGGCAACCGAGACATCGAGCTTGTCGGACAGTTCCTTGTCGATCGCCGGATCGGCCGCCTTGACCATATCGTGCACCGACGGGCCCGAAACGACGGTGCCGTCGAGGCGGGTGTAGTTGGCGAGATAGGCAGCGCGGATGCCGATGGCGTCATAGAGATGCGAGTTGTAGGTGTTGTCGGAGAAGCAGTCGTGCTCCTCTTCCGGATCGTGCAGCAGCAGGCCGAGCTTCATGCGCTCGCCGGCCAATTCGCCGTAGGACAGCGAGCCCATGCCGGTGAAGATCACCGAGATGGCGGTGTTCGGCTGGCCGTCGACGAGGTTCTTGCGGGCGGCGCCGTCTTCCTTCCAGTTGCCGACCATTTCCTGCAGATCGGAGACCAGCAGGTCGCTGGCTGACTTCAGATACTCAGCGCGGCGGTCGCAATTGGCGCCGGTGCAGTTCTTGAGGTCATAGTCGGTGTAGGGCCGCTCGCCGGCGCCCGGGCCGGTGCCGTGCAGATCCTGGCCCCAGAGCAGGAATTCGATGGCGTGATAGCCGGTCGCGACATTGGCTTCGATGCCACCGGCTTCCTGCAGCGTGCCGGAGAGGAATTCCGGCGTCAGCTTCGAGGCGTCGACCTTCTTGCCGTTGATCTCGATTTCCTTGTTGGCGATGACATTGGCAGTGTAGAGCGCATTGGCGTCGGACTCGGTGCCATAGCTCTTGGCGACATGGTCGATCAGGCCTTCGTCCAGCGGCCAGGAATTTACCTTGCCTTCCCAGTCGTCGACGATCTTGTTGCCGAAGCGATAGACCTCGGTCTGCTGGTAAGGCGCACGCGACGCCTTCCAGGCATCGCGGGCGGCGTTCAGCGTGTCTGCCGATGGGTTGGCAAGCAGCGCGTCGACAGCCTTGTCGAGCGCCTGGGCGGTGGTCAGCGAATCCTCATACTTGGCCAGCGCGATGTCGGAATAGGTCTTGATGACCGCCTTGGCATCGACCTCCGCGGCCTTGGCCGGCAGGATGAAAACCGCCGCCGTCAACATTGCCGTGGCACCGATCGCAGCCAGCCTGCCGCCATATCGTGCTGTCATCATCATTCTCCAGGTCAAAGGGAATTCGGTAAAAGGCGCGCGTGCCAAGCGATGCCTGGACATAGGCATGCCATAGGACACAACAGATGCCGCGCCGCAGCGCGGCTCACGGAAGAAAGACACCAAATGCCTCCAATCGAACGGGTTCAAGGCCCAAACATCAAAGGGATGCGCTGACGCGCGAGCCTCCATAAAACGACCGCGGCGCCGGAAGTCAACTGGTGAACCCTAGAAAATTCAATTGAAACAACAGTTTAGAATTATTCTAAACTTGGACTGTCAACTTTAAATCGATCGTGCAGGGACCGTCGCGAGACGGGGCGATTGACAGACCACCGTTCCGGGTGCGACCCGGACCGGGGCTCTTGCGACGGCGGCAGACAATCGCCATCTGGCGGAACAGCTCACAATCAGAGAGCATGATGTCGTCCGCAAACCGCTTCACACTTTTCGGCATCATGCTCCAGATTTGAAACAGGAATTCGGGTTGCGATGAAGAACGGTGTCGTCATTGTCGGGGCGGGTCATGCGGGCGTGCAAGCGGCCGCCAGCCTGCGCGAGGAAGGCTATGACGGCCCGGTCGTGCTGATCGGCGACGAGAACGAGCTGCCCTACCACAAGCCGCCTTTGTCGAAGACCTTCATCAAGGATGCCGAGGCCAAACCGCAGCCCTTGCGCGGTGAGGCCTTTTACACCGGCAACGCCATCGACTTCAGGCCGGGCATCCGAATCGATCGCATCGATACGGCAGGCCGGACGCTGGATATAGCGGGCGGCGGCGCGCTTGCCTTCGACCGCCTTATCCTGGCCACCGGTTCACGGCCGCGGCTTCTGCCGCTGCCGGGCGCGGACCTCTCGGGCGTGCTGTCGCTGCGCTCGATCGCCGATGCGCGGCTGATCCGCGAGCTCAGTGCGCAGAGCGACGATGTCGTCATTCTCGGCGGCGGCTTCATCGGGTTGGAAATTGCGGCGACGCTGCGAGTGGCCGGCCGCAACGTCACCGTGGTCGAGGCCATGGACCGGCTGCTCGGCCGCGCCGTGGCGCCAGTGGTGGCGAGCCATGTCCGCCAGCGGCTGGAAACGATTGGCGTGCGCATCCTCACCGGCATCACCATTGCCAGGCTGGAAGGCGAAAACGGCCATGTCTCAGCCGCCGTCACCTCCACGGGCGAAAGGCTGCCGGCGCGCATGGTCATCGTCGGCATCGGCGCGGTGCCCAATGTCGAACTGGCGCAGGCCACCGGGCTGGCCGTCGCCAATGGCATCCGCGTCGACCAGCAGATGCGCACCTCAGTGCCTGATATTCTCGCCATCGGCGACGCCGCCTCCTACCGCCACTGGTCGACCGGCGGCGACGTGCGGCTGGAATCGGTGCAGAACGCCACCGACCAGGCGCGGCTTGCCGCGCGCACGATCACCGGCCACACCGACAGCTATTCGGCCGTGCCGTGGTTCTGGTCGGATATCGGCGACATGAAATTGCAGATGGTCGGGCTGACCTCGGGCGGCGACAGCCATGTCGTGCTGGGCGACCTCGGCGACAACAAGTTCTCGATCTATCATTATGCCGGGAGCCGGCTGCTCGGCATCGAATCGGTCAACCGCCCGGGCGACCACATGCTCGGCCGCAAGATGCTCGGCGCCGGGTTTTCGCCGACGCCGCAGACGGTGGCGGAAGGTCCTGACGGGCTGAAGGCTGCGTTGGCGTCGTTTCAGCAGGATGAGCCGGCAAGGGCTGCGGGTTAGATGCGATTTACCCTCCCCCTTGTAGGGGTCCGAAGGACGGGCGAGACCCGTGGCTCGCCCCGGCAAGGCGCTGCGAAGCAGCGGGGCGGGGGTGCGGCACCGACCCCCACCCGGACCTTCGGTCCGACCTCCCCACAAGGGGGAGGTAGGGGTCGCGGCTCAGGCAGCGCAGACTTCGCGGATCGAGCTTTCCAGGATGTCGAGCGCCTCGTTCATGACGTTGTCCTGGATGGTGATCGGCGCGAGGAAGCGGATGACGTTGCCGTAGACGCCGCAGGTCAACAGGATCAGCCCCTTGTCGAGCGCCTTCAGGCGGATTGCGTTGGCGATCTCGGCCGATGGCAGGCCTTTCTTGACGTCGTTGAACTCGACCGCGTTCATGAAACCGAGACCACGAATGTCGACAATCTCGGGCACGTCGTCACGGATCGCCGACAGGCGCTGCTTCAGCCGGGCGCCGAGCGCATTGGCGCGGTCGCACAGCTTTTCATCCTCGATGACGTCGAGCACGGCGTGTGCTGCGGCGACACCGATCGGGCTGCCACCATAGGTGCCGCCGAGGCCACCGGGGCCGGGTGCATCCATGATTTCGGCGCGGCCGGTGACGGCCGACAACGGGAAGCCGCCGGCCAGGCTCTTGGCCATGGTGGTGATGTCGGCGGCGACGTCATGATGGTCCATGGCGAACATCTTGCCGGTGCGGGCAAAGCCGGTCTGCACCTCGTCGGCGATCAACAGCATGCCGTGCTGGTCGCAAAGCTTGCGCAGCGCCGTCAGGAACTCACGCGGCGCGTCGTAGAAGCCGCCCTCGCCCTGGACCGGCTCGATGATGATGGCGGCGACGCGGGCCGGGTCGACATCGGCCTTGAACAGTCTGTCGAGCGCGGCAAGCGAATCCGCGACCGAGACGCCGTGCAGCGGTACCGGGAACGGCGCATGGTAGACGTCGCCCGGCATGGCGCCGAAGCCGACCTTGTAGGGCACGACCTTGCCGGTCAGCGCCATGCCCATGAAGGTGCGGCCGTGGAAGCCGCCGGCAAAGGCGATGACGGCCGGGCGGCCGGTGGCGTTGCGGGCGATCTTGATGGCGTTCTCGACGGCTTCAGCGCCGGTGGTGACGAAGATGGTTTTCTTCTCGAACTTGCCGGGCAGCATGGCGTTCAGCCGTTCGGCCAGCCTGACATAGCTCTCATAGGGCACCACCTGGTGGCAGGTGTGGGTAAAGCGGTCGAGCTGCGCCTTGACCGCCTCGATCACCTTTGGGTGCCGATGGCCGGTATTGACGACGGCGATGCCGGACGAGAAATCGATGTAGCGGCGGCCTTCGACGTCCCAGATCTCCGAATTTTCGGCGCGGTCGGCATAGATCTGCGTCGTCATGCCGACGCCGCGCGAGATCGACTGGTTCTTGCGTTCGGAAATGGCTGCGTTCTTCATGGTCATCCCTCGCCGGGCTGGCGCCCGCTCTTGCTTGACAGGTCTCAAGGCCTCTTCTGACCTTATTTCACGTTTTCCTCAAGTCGGCACCGTCGCCCAGCGATTGGGCCTGCCACCGACCGATACGCGTACGAGACCGGTTTCCTTTTCCTTGGGATCGATTATCCTCGCTTCAGTCTGTGACAGCTCACCCGTCATGAGCGTCCCGGATCGGTGAGGGACCCCATGAGCAGGAACGCGACATCGTCCGCCCCGCAGCCCCCGGCCGCCGGCCTTCTTTCGTTTTCCCCGATCCTTTTCGTCTGTGCGATGGTGCCGCTGGTTCTAGCCGGATGCCAGAAGCAGGAGGCGGCGGCCAAGAAGCTGCCGATCATGGTGCGCACCGAGACGGTGGCGATGGCCGACTACGCGCCGAGGACCTCGCTGACCGGCGTGATCTCGGCGCGCACGCTGAACAATCTGTCGTTCCGCGTCGGCGGCCGCGTCGCCGAACGCCTCGTCGATGTCGGCCAGCATGTCGACAAGGACGCCGTGCTTGCCCGCATCGATCCGCAGGAACAGGAATCCGATTTGCGCTCGGCGCAGGCCGATCTCGACGCAGCGCAAGCGCAACTGACCCAGGCCGCCGCCGCCTTCGAACGGCAGAAGACCCTGCTTGCCCAGGGTTTTACCACCAGGCGCGACTATGATGCCGCCGACCAGGCGCAGAAAGTGGCGCAAGGCAGTGTCGACCAGGCGCAGAGCGCGCTCTCCAATGCGAGGGAGAACCTGTCCTTCACCGAGCTCAAGGCAGGTGCGGCCGGCGTCATCACCGCTCGCCAGGTCGAGGCCGGGCAAGTGGTGCAGGCGGCACAGACGGTCTTCACCGTCGCCGAGGACGGTGACCGCGACGCGGTGTTCAACGTCCAGGAAACGCTGGTCGCCAAAACGGCGCCATCGCCGTCGGTGACGATCACGCTGCTGGCCGACCCGCAGGTGAAGGCCTTGGGCAAGGTGCGTGAAGTCTCTCCCGCCGTCGATCCGGCTTCGGGGTCGGTCCGGGTCAAGGTCGGCATTGCCGACACGCCGGAAGGCATGCCGCTTGGCGCCACCGTCATCGGCTCGGTCAACGCCAGGCCAGCGAAAGCCATCATCCTGCCCTGGCAGGCGCTGACCTCGGTCGAGGGCAAGCCAGCTGTCTGGATTGTCGATCCCTCGACCAAAGCGGTGGCAACAGCCCTGGTCAATGTGCTGGCCTTCGATTCCGGCGTGGTCGTCGTCGACAAGGGGCTGGAGGCCGGACAAAGCGTCGTCACCGCCGGTGGCCAGTTGCTCAGCCCCGGACAGGCGGTCGAGATCTCGGGAGCCGGACAATGAGACGGCGGCGTATCCTGCTCTTTGTGTCTGCCTTGTCTGCAATAGCGGCGCTCGCCGGCTGCTCGAAATCGGAGGAAAAACCGCCCGAGATCATCCGCCCGGTGCTGTCGATGGTGATCGAGCCGCAGACGACGCAAACCTTCGGCTTCGCCGGCTCCATCGAGCCGCAGGTCAGCGCCGACCTAGCCTTCCGCCTGCTCGGCCGGGTCGTCTCACGTGACGTCAAGGTCGGCGATATCGTCAGCAAGGGCACGACGATCGCCACGCTCGATCCGACAGCGCTGGAACTTGCCGTGCAAGCGGCCAAGGCCGAACTCTCCAATGCCGAGGCGCAATTCACCAACGCCGCCGCCAGCGAGGAACGCCAGCGTCAACTGCTTGCCGCCGCCAACACCTCGCAGGCCGTCTTCGACGCCGCGCAGCAGGCGAGGCAAGCCGCCGAAGCCGGCGTCGAGCGGGCCAAGGCGGCGCTTGCCAAATCGCAGGAGCAGCTTGGTTACGCCAGGCTGTTTTCGGACTTCGACGGCGTCGTCACCGCGACCGGCGCCGAGGTCGGCCAGACCGTTTCGGCGGGCCAGACCATCGTCACCGTGGCGCGCTCGGATTTGCGCGAAGCCGTGGTCGACATTCCCGACCAATTGACTGGCGACCTCTCCGTCGGGACGCCGTTCGAGGTCATCCTGCAATCGCTGCCATCAATCCAAACCCAGGCCACGCTGCGCGAGATCGCACCGCAGGCCGATCCCTCGACGCGCAGCCGCCGCGTCAAGCTGACGCTCACCGATCCGCCGCAAGCCTTCCGGCTCGGCTCGACGGTGACGGCGACCCGGGTGGCGAAAGTGGCGCCGACGATCGAGCTGCCACTATCAGCGCTGCTGCAGAAGAATGGCGGCGACAAGGTCTGGATCGTCGATGAAAAGACATTGAGCGTCTCGACGCGCGAGATCAAGATCGCCTCGAAGAGCGGCGCCAGCTTCATCGTCGCCGAAGGGCTCGAAGCGGGGATGCGCGTCGTCACCGCCGGCGTCCACAGCCTGGTGGAGGGCCAGAAGGTCAAGATCCCGCAGGGAGGCGCGTCATGAAGGGGTTCAACCTCTCCGACTGGGCGCTCAACCACCGCTCGCTGGTGTGGTACTTCATGCTGGTCTTCGTCGTTGCCGGCATCTTCGCCTACCTCAACCTCGGCCGCGAGGAAGATCCGAACTTCACCATCAAGACCATGGTTATCCAGGCCAACTGGCCGGGCGCCTCGGTCAACGAAACGGTGCGGCAGGTTACTGATCGGATCGAAAAGAAGCTCCAGGAACTCGACAGCCTCGATTTCACCCGCTCGGTCACCACGGCGGGCAAGACCGTCATCTTCGTCAACCTGAAGGACACCACCAAGGCGCGCGATGTCGTGCCGAACTGGACCCAGGTGCGCAACATGGTCAACGACATCTGGGCGCAGTTTCCGCAAGGCGTGCAGGGTCCATTCTTCAACGACCGTTTCGGCGACGTCTTCGGCAATATCTACGCCTTCACCTCGGACGGGCTGACGCCGCGCCAGTTGCGAGACTATGTCGAGGATGTCAGGACCCAGATCCTGACGGTGCCTAATGCGGGCAAGGTCGACCTGGTCGGCGCCCAGGACGAAGCCATCTATCTCGAATTCTCGACCCGCCAGATCGCAGCCCTCGGCCTCAACCAGCAGGCGATTGTGGCGAGCCTGCAGGACCAGAACGCCATCACGCCGTCGGGTGTCATCGAATCCGGACCCGAGCGCGTCAGTGTGCGCGTCGGCGGACAGTTCACCTCCGAGGAGAGCCTGCGCGGCATCAATCTGCGCGTCAACGACCGCTTCTTCCGGCTGAGCGATGTGGCGACGATCCGGCGCGGCTATGCGGACCCGCCAACCGCCCTGTTCCGCTTCAACGGCCAGGATGCGATCGGGCTCGCCATCGGCATGAAGCCCAACGCCAATCTGCTCGAATTCGGCGCGGCGCTGGAAAAGAAAATGGACGAGGTGCTGACCGACCTGCCGATAGGCGTCGGCGTGCATCTGGTCGCCGACCAGCCGGTGATCGTGGAGGAGGCCGTTTCAGGCTTCACCCAGGCGCTGTTCGAGGCGGTCGCCATCGTGCTCGCGGTGTCCTTCATCAGCCTTGGCATGCGTGCCGGCTTCGTCGTGGCGCTGTCGATCCCGCTGGTGCTGGCCATCACCTTCACGGTCATGGCCTATCTCGGCATCTCGCTGCAGCGCATTTCGCTGGGCGCGCTGATCATCGCGCTAGGGCTCTTGGTCGACGACGCGATGATTGCGGTCGAGATGATGGTGGCGCGGCTGGAGGTCGGCGATAATCTGCGCAAGGCGGCGACCTACGTCTATACCTCGACCGCCTTCCCGATGCTGACCGGCACGCTGGTGACGGTCGCCGGCTTCATCCCGATCGGCCTCAACAACAGCGCTGCCGGCGAATACACGTTTACGCTGTTCGTCGTCATCGCGGTCTCGCTCCTGGTGTCATGGATCGTGGCGGTGCTGTTTGCGCCGCTGCTCGGCGTCACCATCCTGCCGGCGACGATGAAGCACAAACATGAGCAGGCCGGACGCTTCACCAAGCTGTTTCGGCGCGTGCTGGTGGGCTCGGTGCGCCATCACTGGCTGACGATCTTCGTCACCGTGTTGTTGTTTGCCGGCTCGATAGCCGGCTTCGGCCTCGTCCAGCAGCAGTTCTTCCCGCCCTCGGACCGGCCGGAGCTGATTGTCGACTGGAACCTGCCGCAGAACTCGTCCGTCACCGAAACCCGCGACCAGATCGAACGCTTCGAACGCCGGGCGCTGGCCGGCAATCCCGACGTCGACCATTTCTCGTCCTATATCGGCCAGGGCGCGGTGCGCTTCCTGCTCGCTTTCGACGTGCAGCCGGCCAATCCCTATTTCGGCCAGACCGTCATCGTCACCAAGAGCATCGAGGCGCGCAACCGGCTGAAGCCGGTGCTGGAGAAGCTGCTGCGCGAGGAATTCGTCGGTACCGATGCGTTCGTCAAGCCGCTCGAGCTCGGGCCGCCGGTCGGGCGCCCGGTGCAGTACCGCGTCGGCGGACCCGACATACAGACGGTGCGGGATCTCGCGCAGCAATTTGCCGGCCTGATCTCGGTCAATCCGAAGCTGGCGGCGCCGACCTTCGACTGGAATGAACCGCAACGCGTGCTGAGGGTCGACGTGCTGCAGGACAAGGCGCGCCAGCTCGGCATCACCTCCTCCGACATCGCCAGCGCGCTGAACAGCACGGTCGGCGGCGCCACCATCACCCAGGTGCGCGACGCCACCTATCTGATCAGCGTCATTGCCCGCTCGCGAGAGGCCGAACGCGGCTCGATCGACACGCTGCAGAACATGCAGCTGCCGACCGGCAACGGCGAGGCGATCCCGCTCGCGGCGGTCGCCAACTTCCGCTACGACCTCGAACAGCCGACGGTATGGCGGCGCAACCGTATTCCGACGATCACCGTGCGTGCCGGGCTGGTCGGCGACGTGCTGCCGGCAACCGTCGTCAACGAATTGAAGCCATCGGTCGACGCCTTCATCGCCAAGCTGCCGCCGGGCTATTCGGTGGCGACCGCCGGTTCGGTCGAGGAAAGTGCCAAAAGCCAGGGACCAATCGCCGCCGTTGTGCCGCTGATGCTGTTTGTCATGGCAACCATCCTGATGGTGCAGTTGCAGAGCTTCCAGCGCCTGTTCCTGGTGGTGGCGGTGGCGCCGCTCGGCCTGATCGGCGTGGTCGCGGCCCTGGTGCCGAGCGGCGCACCGCTCGGCTTCGTCGCCATTCTCGGCGTGCTGGCGCTGATCGGCATCCTGATCCGCAACTCGGTGATCCTGATCGTGCAGATCGAGGATCTGGTGCGGGAAGGCAAGGATCGCTGGGAAGCGGTGATCGAAGCGACCGAGCACCGCATGCGGCCGATCGCGCTGACCGCCGCCGCCGCCAGCCTAGCCCTGATCCCGATCGCGCGCGAAGTGTTCTGGGGGCCGATGGCCTACGCCATGATGGGCGGCATCATCGCGGGTACCGCGATCACGCTGCTGTTCCTGCCGGCGCTTTATGTGACTTGGTTCCGGATCAAGGAGCCTAAGCAGGGGGACAATCCATCCGCTCCGGAGAACGGCGAACTGGCGCAAAGCTCGACTTAAGGCCCTGCTGCATCACTCGTTGTCGTTGGAGGGTACAGGGAGTGATTTGGCGCGCTGCCAGGGCGACAATTTCGAAGTACGCCAAGCATGCCAGCCTTTTGGCAAATCGGCCAATTCCAGGATGCTCTCATCCCGCTGAACCACATTCTGGAGGCTGACGAGCATTATCTCGCGTTCATCCCGATTTTGCTTTTCGCTGCTATGAAATTGCCACCTTCATCGTTGTAGTTATCGTCGTCATCAGCTTCGTGCACGACGTATGCGATCCAGTCGCCATTTTTAAATATGCTCTTGTCTGACAACACCGCGACATTGGGTGGGTCTTCGAAGTTCCATTCCGCCATAGGAAACCCCAGATTCAAGCGGTTCTTACAAACCCCTCGCTCGCCCTCAACAGATTGCGCGTGTAATCCTTCTCCACCCGGTGCCCGATCAGCTGGCTTGCGGTGAGATTTTCCACCGCTTCGCCGTTCTGCATCACCATCAGCCGCTCGCACATATGGGTGATGATGGCGAGGTCGTGGCTGACCATCAGGAAGGTCAGCTTGCGTCGACGACGGACCTCTTCCAGGAGGTTGAGCACCTCGGCCTGCACCGAGGCGTCGAGGGCCGAGGTCGGCTCGTCGAGCAGCAGGATCGACGGTTCGAGGATCAAGGCGCGGGCAATGGCGACACGCTGGCGCTGGCCGCCCGACAGTTGGTGCGCGTAGCGGAAGCGGAAGCCGTTGCCGAGGCCGACCTCGTCCAGAGCCTGCTGGATACGCTTTTCGCCGTCGGCAAAACCATGAATGGCGAGCGGCTCCTGCAGCAGGCGGTCGACGGTCTGACGCGGATGCAGCGAGCCATAGGGGTCCTGGAAGACCATCTGCACTTCGCGATAAAAAGCCTTGTCACGACGCGGCCCCAGCGTCTTGCCGTTGACTGTGATGGTGCCGGATTTGGCCGGCACGAGGCCGGCGATGGCTTTCAGCAATGTCGACTTGCCGGAACCGCTCTCCCCGACCAGCCCGAAGGAATCGCCGGATTGCACTTCGAGGTTGACACCCTTCAGCGCGCGAAAGCGGTCGAACACCACCTCCAGCCCGTCGATGGAAATGGCTGGAGTCATGCCGCCCACTCCGGCTTGCGGTCGAGCACCGGCAGCGGGTGGCGTTCGTAGCCGATCCTGGGCATGCAGTTGAGCAGGCCGCGCGTGTAGGGATGCTGGGCGTCGCGCAGTTCCGACGCCTTGAGCTGCTCGACCACCTTGCCGGCATACATGACGATGACGCGGTCGCAGAAGGAGGCAACCAGCCGCAGATCATGCGAGATGAAGATCAGCCCCATGCCGCGCTCGCTGACCAGCTTGTCGAGGATGCCGAGCACGTCAAGCTGCACGGTGACGTCGAGCGCCGAGGTCGGCTCATCGGCGATCATCAGTTCTGGCCCGGCGATCAGCATCATGGCGATCATGGCGCGCTGGCCCATGCCGCCGGAGACCTCGTGCGGATGCAGGTCGAAGACGCGCGCCGGGTCGCGTATCTGCACCGCTTCGAGCATCGCCAACGCCCGCTCGCGCGCCTCGGCCTTTGAGACCTTCTCATGCGTGCGCAGCGTCTCGACAATCTGGCGGCCAATGCTCATCACCGGGTCGAGCGAATATTTCGGATCCTGCAGGATCATGGCGATACGCTTGCCGCGCAGCGCGCGGCGCTGACGAGCCGGCATGGCCAGAAGGTCGATACCGTCGAGGGCGAGCTTCTTCGCCGACACAAGCGCCTGCGGCGGCGTGAGCCCCATGATGGCGCGGCCGGTCTGCGATTTGCCGGAACCGCTCTCGCCGACGATGCCTAGCCGCTCGCGGCCGAGCGAAAACGTGACGCCACGCACCGCCTGGATGAGGCCGGTGCGCGTCGGGAAATCGACACGCAGTTCGTCGACGTCGAGAAGGGTGCCGCTCATTGATCCCCGCTCATTGGTCGCCACTCCGGGGATCGAGCGCGTCGCGCAGGCCGTCACCGAGCAGGTTGAAGCCAAGGCTGACGATGAGGATGGCAAAGCCCGGCGCGCCGGCCACCCACCACTGGTCGAGCACGAAGCGGCGGCCCGA
The DNA here is from genome assembly GCF_056403855.1 of Mesorhizobium sp. P2_E7. Taxonomy (NCBI): domain Bacteria; kingdom Pseudomonadati; phylum Pseudomonadota; class Alphaproteobacteria; order Hyphomicrobiales; family Phyllobacteriaceae; genus Mesorhizobium; species Mesorhizobium sp. P2_E7. The sequence goes on from NZ_JBFUER010000002.1 coordinate 380,478, forward strand.
CGCGATCATGGTGCCCCATTCCGGCAGCGGCGGTTGCGCGCCAAGGCCGAGGAAGCCGAGGCCGGCGGCGGTGAGGATGATGCCGGCCATGTCGAGCGTCACCCTGATGATCAGCGAGGAGATGCAGAGTGGCATGATGTGGCGCAGCACGATGCGAAACGGCGAGGCGCCCATCAACTGCACCGCCTTGATGTAATCGGAGTTGCGCACGGTCATCGTTTCCGCACGGGCAATTCGGGCGTAAGGCGGCCAGGAGGTGATGGCGATGGCGAGCACCGCGTTCTCGATTCCGGGGCCAAGTGCCGCGACAAAGGCCAGCGCCAGGATCAGCTTGGGGAAGGCGAGGAAGATGTCGGTGATGCGCATCAGGATGGCGTCGGTCCAGCCGCCGGCATAGCCGGCTACTGTGCCGACGAGCAGGCCGATGGGTGCGGCGATGACGGCGACAAGGATGACGACATAGAGCGTCCAGCGCGAGCCAAAAAGAATGCGCGAATAGATGTCGCGGCCGAGATCGTCGGTGCCGAACCAGTGCGCGGCGCTCGGCGCCAAGAGCCGCGCGTTCTTCAAGTCGCCAATGGTCGGCGAATAGGGCGCCAGCACGTCGGCGAAGGCCGCCACGACCAGCAGCGCGATGATGATGAGCAGACCGAGGAACGCCAGCCGGTTGGCGGAAAAGCGCCGCCAGGCGACATAGGCGCGGCCGAGCCTTGCCTGCATGCGCGAAGCCGGCCGATCGCTGAGCAGCCACTCGCGGCGAGTCTGGATTGCCTCGGCGCTCATCGGACCTTCGTCCTCGGGTCGAGTACCTTGTAGAGCAGGTCGGACAGAAGGTTGATGCCGATGAACACCGAACCGATGACGATGGTGCCGCCGAGCACGGCGTTCATGTCGGCGTTCTGCAGCGAATTGGTGATGTAGAGGCCGATGCCGGGCCAGGAGAATACGGTCTCGGTCAGCACCGAACCTTCGAGCAGGCCGGCATAGGAGAGCGCAATGACCGTGACCATCGGCACGGCCGCATTGCGCAACGCATGGCCCCAGATGATGCGCGTCTCCGACAGGCCCTTGGCGCGCGCGGCGACGATGTATTCCTGCGACAGCTCGTTCAGCATGAAGGAGCGCGTCATGCGGCTGATATAGGCGAGCGAGAAATAGCCGAGCAGCGAGGCCGGCAGGATGATGTGGCGGTAGGCGTCATAGAACACGTCCCACTGGCCCTGCATGGCCGCGTCGAGCAGATAGAAGCCGGTGATCGGCGTGAAGGTGTATTCGTAGACGACGTCGAGGCGGGCCGGGAAAGCCACCCATTGCAGCTTGGCGTAGAACAGGACGAGGCCCAGAAGCCCGATCCAGAAGATCGGCACGGAATAGCCGATCAGGCCGATGACGCGTACGATCTGGTCGATAAGGCTGCCGCGTTTTACCGCTGCCAGCACGCCGAGCGGCACGCCGATCAACGAGCCGATCAGCGTTCCCAAAGTCGCCAGTTCAATGGTTGCCGGAAAGGCACGACGGATGTCGGTCATGACCGGATTGGTGGTCAGCACCGACGTGCCGAAATCCCCGTTCAGCGCATTCTTCACATAGATATAGAACTGCTCGATCAGCGGCAGGTCGAGGCCCATCTCGCGGCGGGTGCGCTCGACCACATTGAGAGGCGCCCTGTCACCCAGGACCGCCAGCACCGGGTCGATCGGGATGACGCGGCCGATGAAGAAGGTCACCGCGAGCAGGCCAAGATAGGTCGTGACCGCGATGACCAGGAAACGGCCGATCGCCGATGCAATAGCGAAGGCGCGGGCGCTGCCGCGCCCGCTTTGGTTTTCAATCGCGCTCATACGGCGCGCCCGTGGGCGTTACTCTTTCGAGACCGGGCCGACGAAGTTGCTATCGAAGCTCGGGCCGAGCGCGAAGCCCTTGAGGTTCTTGCGCAGGCCGGCCACTTCGAGTTGCTGGTGAATGATGACGAAGGGGCTGGTGTCGAGGATCTTCTGCTGCAGATCCTTGTACATATCGGCACGCTTGCCCGCGTCCTTCTCCAGCAGGGCGGCTTCCGTTTCCTTGGTCAGCTCCGGAATGTCCCAGGAGTTGCGCCAGGCGAGCGTATGCGACTTGCCGGCATCCGAATTGTCGGGGTTCGACGCAAAGGTCTGGGCATTGGAGTTCGGATCGAAATAATCCTGGCCCCAATTGCCGATATAGATGTCGTGATTGCGGGCGCGGTATTTGGTCAGCGTCTGCTTGCCGTCGCCGGGGATGATCTCCAGCTTGATGCCGGCCTGGCCCAGCGTCTGCTGGATGGATTCCGCCATGCCGGTGGTCGGCTGTCCCGTGCGTACGTCCATGGTTACGCTGAAACCATCGGGCAGGCCGGCCTTGGCCAGCAATTCCTTGGCCTTGGCGACGTCGAGCTTGAAGGGATTGTCGTCCACGGCGCCCAGGTCACCTTTGGGCAGGAAGGACTGGTGAATCTCGCCGATACCCTTGAGGATGGTCGTGCTCAGCGCATCGTAGTCGACCAGATATTTGAACGCCTGGCGCACTTCGGGCTTGGCCAGGTTCGGGTTCTTCTGGTTGAGGCTGATGTAGTAGACCGTCCCCTTCGGCGCGGCGGTGGTCGTTATATCGGCGTTCTTGGCGATGGCGTCGAGATCGTTCGGCTCGAGGTTGCGGGCAACGTCGATGTCGCCGGCCTCAAGCGCCAGGCGCTGCGCCGAGCTTTCCTTCATGTTGCGGTAGATGACGCGGGCAAGCTTGGCTTTCTCGCCATAGTAGTTGTCGTTGCGCTCCATGACGACGACCTCGTTGGCCCGCCATTCACGCAGCTTGTAGACGCCGGAGCCGGCATAGCCGGTCTTCAGCCAGGCGTTGCCGAAATCATTGTCATATTTGTAGTCGGCGCTCGGCGTGACCGCTGCGACATGTTCCTTGACCAGCTTGGCATCGACCACCGAGGCGACCGTTGCCGACAGGCAGTTCAAGACGAAGCTCGGCGCATAGGCCTTGTCGACGGTGAACTGGAACGTCGCATCGTCGACCGCCTTGGCCTTGTCGGTGACGTTGTCGCCGCTGATGCCGAACTGCCCGATGATGAAGGCCGGGCTCTTGTCCAGCTTGACGGCGCGCTCGAAGGAGTAGGCGACATCGGCCGCGGTGACCGGATTGCCGGAGGCGAATTTCAGGCCGGGCTTGAGCTTGAACGTATAGACAAGGCCATCGTCGGAGACGGTCCAGCTCTCGGCGAGATCGCCCTTGACCTTGGAGGTGTCGCTGAGGTCGAGGCGCACCAGCAGATCATAGGTGTTGCCGGTGACCTCGGCGGTCGACAGCTCGAACGCCTCGCCCGGATCCATGGAGATGATGTCGTCGATGGCGAAACCTTCGACCAGCGTGTCGGCGGGCGTCACGGCAAAGGCAGGAGCAACGCCAATGAGCAGTGCGGACATGGCGGCACCGGCGAGCCAGACGCGCGAGCGTAGAGCAAACTTTTCCATCATCATGATGATCGTTCCCTGTTTTGTTGATTGTTGACCCCGAGTTCCCGGCTCAGGGCTGCAGTAATCTTTTTCGCGGCCGAAGGACGACCGTTAGACCCCTTACCGTGTTGATTTTTTTCCAATTGGTCAACACCCTATCCGGCAGCCCTCCAACCGGCAACGGGCATTTATGAGCTGGCATAGTGGAGCGGAATGCGCTGCGCGCGTCGAAGCATGGGCCAGCCAATTGCAGCCGCCTATTTGGAAAAATCTGCTCTTGTCAGTGCTACTTGATCGCGCCGACCAGATCGGCGTCGGGAAAGCAGGTAGCGGCGCGGCCGTTCTTTTCCTGCCAGCTGCCGATCGAGCGCCGGGTCTTGAAGCCGGGCAGACCGTCGGCGCTGCCGACATCGTAGCCCTTGGCCTCCAGCGCCCGCTGCAAGGCGGCGATGTCGGAACGATGGAGACCGCCGACCGGACCCCATTTGCCGGCGAAGTCGGCATCGCCGTGCGCAATGCGGTCGGCGCCATGGCCGATGAACAGGGCGTAGAGGTCGCTGGTGTTGTATTCCTTCAGCACGTAGAAATTCGGCGTCGCGATGAAGGCGGGTCCGCTGCGCCCGGCCGGCATCAGCAGAAAGCCTTCAGCCTTCAGTTCGCTACCCGGAAACCGTTTGCCGTCGACGCGGCTGATGCCCAGCGCCGCCCATTGCGATATCTTCCTGCCCTGGTCGGGGCCTTCTAGCGAGCAGGAAACGCTTGCCGGCACCGTGACCTCGAAACCCCAGCCGCGACCCTTCACCCAGCCATAATGGACGAGATAGTTGGCGATCGAGGCCAGCACGTCCGGGGTCGAATTCCAGATGTCGGGGTGGCCATCACGGTCGAAATCGACGGCATGCTTGAGGAAGGAGGTCGGCATGAATTGCGGCTGGCCGAGTGCGCCGGCCCAGGACGATTTCATGGCGCCGACCGGCGCCAGTCCGCGCTCGACGATCTCAAGGGCGGCCAGCACTTCGGTGCGAAAAAAATCCTTCTTGGTCGACATGAACGCCTTGGTGCCGAGCACTTGAAAGGCGTCGTAAGGCATTTTCGCCGCGCCGAACCCGGTTTCACGCCCCCAGATTGCCAACAGCACCTCGCCCGGCACGCCATAGCGCCTCTCGATGGCGGCCAGCGTCCTGGCGTTGGCCGCCTCGCGCGTGCGCCCACCTGATGTGACGGCACGCACCGTCTTTTCGGCGAAATAGGCGCCGGGCGAGCCGAACTCGGCCTGATGCTGCTTTTGCGGAGTTTTCGGCTTTTCGCCGGGCAGGACGAGGTCGGGCAGTTTGAGGTTGGGCTTTACGCCGTCGAAGGCGGCATCGAAGGTGGCTTTGGAGATGCCTTTGGTCTGGGCTTCTGGCCAGAGATCGGTTTGCAGCCAGGTGCGGAACTGGTCGTCGATTTTGGCGGCCGAGGCGGGAGAGATGAGGAGGAGAGCGGCAAGGGCTGTGAGAAACGTGACGACTGCTAATGTGAAAGATCCGCGTTCCGTCACACCCCCCTCTGTCCTGCCGGACATCTCCCCCTCAAGGGGGGAGATCAGCAGCTTTTCGGACGGGATGCTTCTTTCAACGCTGGTGGTTGGCGAAAACCGAAGCGACATCCAATCTCCCCCCTTGAGGGGGAGATGTCCGGCAGGACAGAGGGGGGTGTTTGGCGCTAACCTCGAAGAATGCGTACCGGTCATGTCGCACACCCTCCGCGCCAATTGCGTCAAAACGCCGTCCGCGATCGCAACGCAGCCGCCAACGTTCCTTCGTCGAGATAATCGAGCTCGCCGCCGACCGGAACGCCATGCGCGAGCCTGGTCACCTTGATTTCGAAACCCGCGAGCTGGTCGGTCAGGTAATGCGCGGTCGTCTGGCCCTCGACCGTGGCGTTGACGGCGAGGATGACCTCCTTGACCTCGCCGCCGGCGACCCGGTCGACCAGCGAGCGGATGTTGAGTTGCTCGGGGCCGATGCCGTCGAGCGGCGACAGCGTGCCGCCGAGCACGTGGTAGCGCACGTTCATCGCCGCTGCCCGCTCCAGCGCCCAGAGATCCGACACGTCCTCGACGACGATCAGTGTTGAGGCATCGCGGCGCGGGTCGGTGCAGATCATGCAGGGATCTGCCGTATCGACATTGCCGCAGGTGGTGCAGATGCGCACCTTGTCGGCGGCCTCGCCCATGGCGGCGGCGAGCGGCGACAAAAGCTGCTCCTTCTTCTTGATCAGGTGCAGTGCCGCGCGCCTGGCCGAACGCGGCCCAAGCCCCGGCACCTTGGCCAGGAGCTGGATCAGGCGTTCGATCTCGGGACCGGCGATTCGCTTGGACATCGCACTGATCTAGGATTTTTCCGCGCGCTTTGAAACATGTCGCATACGCACAGAGCCCGCCATGCTGCCATGGCAGGCTCTGAATGCAGTGAGTCTCAGTAGGCTGATGCCGGCCGGGTCTGGTCGACGATCATCGCGCCGATGGCGTCGGTGTTCTCAGGCGTCGACTGGAAACCCATAGACGCTTCCTGCGTCGCTGATGGCACCGAGGTGATGTAGCGGGCGTTGAGAGTGCCGCCAAAGCGCGACGCATCAGGTTCGGCCATTGGCTCCTGCATCGCCACCTCGGTCTGCTTTGTAGCGACGCGGGCGCCCTTCACCGGGGCTGCGGCTGCCGTGACATAGGTCTGCTCGGCCGGGGCGGCGATTGCCTTGGCCGCGCGAGAAGCTGCGGCCTGCTTGGCCGGATCGGGACGGACAATCGTTTTCACCACCGGCTCGGCGTAAGCCACCTGCACCGGCGCTTCAGGCACAGGCGCGCGCAGCGTTGCGGAGGCAACCATGGTCGTGCCTTCATCCGGCAGCGGCTGCCAGTTGCGGCCCCGCTTCTCGTAGAAGGCGTTGCCACCGGCAACCATGGTGTAGTGCATGTTCTTGTAGGGGAACTTCAGGCCGGCGGTGTGGAAGTACATCGTGTTCTTCAGCTTGGCCTTGCGCTCGCCCTTGAGCACGGCGTCGGCAGCTTCCTCGACATCAGGCATCGCCTTGGAATTCATCGGCCGCGTCATCACGCCGGGCGCGAACTGACCCGGTTCGCCCACCACCTGGCAAATGGTGCTGCCATGATTGCCGGAGCGCAGCCGGTTCATCACCACCGTGCCGACGGCGATCATGCCGTCGCGACTCGAGCGGTTGGATTCGAAGAACATCGCCCGCTCAAGGCATTCCTTCTCCTTCGGCGTGTTGCGGTAGGCGCGCGTCGAGAGGAAGCTCGGGGTTATGGCGTCGGCCAGGCTGGCGACCGACATGCCGTGAGAAGACGTGGTCTGGCTGCAACCCGCCAGGAACAAAGGGGAGAAGATGATGCCGAGCAACAGCGGCGTCTTCCATCGCGTCGCGATCAACAAAAGTGCCTCATTTTCCAGATGCCAACCCGTCCCAGGATGTGGCAAGAATGAGACTCTTAAAGGCAAAAAGATGGCTAAAGGATTAGCATTCGTGCAGCATAGGTAAAACTTTATAAATGCCCCGATATGTCCGCGTGAGCAAAGCCGGGGAAAGTCTTAACAATAGCCCCGGCAGCCGATTTCCGTTCATAATCAATTAACTGGTGGCAGCCGGCTCAGAACGGCAATTTCATTCCGGGCGGGATCGGCAAGCCTGCCGTCAGCGCCTTGGTCTTCTCCTGCATGATCTGCTCGACCTTATTTTTGGCGTCATTGTGGGCGGCCAGAAGCAGGTCTTCGAGGATCTCGACATCGTCCTCCTTGAACAGCGACGGATCGATCTTCAGCGACTTCATCTCGAACTTGCCGGTCAGCGTGACGTTGACCAGGCCGCCGCCGGCCTGCCCGCTTGCTTCAAGCGTGGCGATCTCATCCTGCATGGCCTGGAATTTGGCCTGCATTTCCTTCGCCTTGCCCATCAGGCCGAGAAGATCTTTCATGGTCGGGTCCTTTGCGGATTCGTGCTGTGGTCAGGTTTCGTCGTCGTCGGCCGGTGGCTCGACCGGCACTTCGGCCTTGTCGGTGTCGACTTCCGGCGCGTCGGGAATGCGCACGTCTATAATCTTGGCGCCGGGAAAGCGCGCCAGAATGGCGGCGACTGTCGGGTCGCTTTTCGCATCGGAGAAAGCGGTCTCGCGTTTGGTCGATTCCATCTCGGCGAGAGTCTGGCCGCCCTCTTCCTTCGACAGCGACACCAGCCAGTTGCGGCCGGTCCAGGCGCGCAGCTTGGCGGTCAGCTCGTTAAGCAGCATTTTCGGCGCATCGTCGGTCAGGCTGACGTCGATGCGGCCGGGCTCGATGCGCACCAGGCGCACGCAGCGCTTGACCTGCACCTTGAACGCCATGTCGCGCTGCTGGTCGGCAAGGGCGACGATGTCGGCCAACGATTTCACCGGGACGGCGGGCGTTTCGACAACCGGTTCCGGCGCCGGGACAAAGGCTGCCGGCAAAGGTTGCGGCTCAACCAGCCGCATGGTTTGCGCGCCGCTGCCACTCGGCATGCGCGACTGCGCCACGGCACTGGCGCCGCCGCCATTGCCTGGGGCTGCCGGGCCGGTGCTGGCCGGCGCGCCATTCGGACGCGGCGTTCCGCTCGAGACGGAGGCGCCGCTCTCCAGCGATTTCAGCGCCTCGTCCAGCGTCGGCAGGTCGGCGGCATGCGCCAGCCGGATCAGCACCATCTCGCCGGCGCTGACCGGACGGTTGGACGACTGCACCTCGGGAATGCCTTTCAACAGCATCTGCCAGATCCGCGACAGCACCTTGACCGACAGCGTGCTCGCGAAGTCGGTGCCGCGCCGGCGCTCGTCCTCGGACAGCGAGGCGTCGTCGGCGGCCGTCGGCACGAAACGCAGCCGGGTGACGAGGTGGTTGAATTCGGCAAGATCGGTGAGCACCGCGGCCGGATCGGCGCCGGTGTCATACTGGTTGCGGAATTCGGCAAGGGCGGCTGCCACATCGCCTTTCATGACATGTTCGAACAGGTCGACGATGCGGGCGCGGTCGGCGAGCCCCAGCATGGCGCGCACCGCTTCGGCGCTGACGGCACCGCCGCCATGAGCAATCGCCTGGTCGAGGATGGACAGCGAATCGCGAGCCGAACCTTCGGCCGCGCGCGCGATCATTGCCAGTGCATCGTCGTCGACCGAAATGCCTTCCTTGCCGGCAATCGAGGAGAGATGCGCGACCAGCGCGCCGGCGTCGATGCGCCTCAAATCGAAGCGCTGGCAGCGCGACAGGACGGTGATCGGCACCTTGCGGATTTCGGTGGTGGCGAAGATGAATTTGACGTGCGGCGGCGGCTCTTCCAGAGTCTTCAACAGGCCGTTGAAAGCCTGGGTGGAGAGCATGTGCACTTCGTCGATGATGTAGACCTTGTAGCGCGCCGAGACCGGGGCGTAGCGCACGCGCTCGATGATATCCCTGATGTCGTCGATGCCGGTGTGCGATGCGGCGTCCATCTCGATGACGTCGACATGGCGGCCTTCCATGATCGCCTGGCAGTGCTCGCCCAGGACCGCGAGGTCCACTGATGGCTGGTCGACTGTCGGCGTCTTGTAGTTGAGCGCCCGCGCCAGGATGCGCGCCGTGGTCGTCTTGCCGACACCGCGCACGCCGGTCAGCATCCAGGCCTGGGCGATGCGGCCGGTGGCAAAGGCGTTGGTCAGCGTACGGACCATCGGCTCCTGGCCGATCAGTTCGGAGAAATTCGACGGACGGTATTTGCGCGCCAGCACACGATAGGCGGCGGGCTTTTGCTTATCCAGGTTTTCTGGGCCCGAATCTCCGGCTTCGCTCATTCGCCCGTAAAGCTCCAAAAGGCCGCGTCCGAGGCTGGCCGATTCCTGCTAATAGTCTCGCCCGCGCTGCAATGCGTCGTCAATGTCGCGAGAGGGGCCGATGAGGTGGGAGGCTGGAACAATGACCCGTTCCGGGCTCGTTAGGGCTGCTTCCTTCCGGACCTGACCCGGTTGGCGAGTGGATCGTCCACCACCAACCTCCCGCGTTCCATATCGGCAATTGCGCGATGAAATGCAAGGGTGCATTGAGAATCGGACGCCCTCAAGCTCCGCCGCTCAATGAATCGCTTGCAGCCCCCGTGCAGCCGCTCTAGCGTTCTGAGTTTGGGAAATAATGCGAGAAACGCAAGGGAAACGCCAATGCTGCCGGGCCTCAAGGCCGGATTCACGCTCGACTCCAGGCTGGAGGCGGACAGCGAGCAGTTGATGTGGCTCGGCCTGTGCGAATTGCGCGTGATGAACGACCGCCGCTGGCCATGGCTTGTCCTGGTGCCGCAGCGGCCCGGCATCGAGGAAATCCACGACATGACGCCGCTCGACCAGGCGATGCTGACCTTCGAGACCAATATGGTGGCGCAGGCGCTGAAACGAACCACCGGCTGCACCAAGATCAACACCGGCGCGCTGGGCAACATCGTGCGACAACTGCATGTCCATGTCATTGCCCGCTCGGAAGGCGATCCGGGCTGGCCCGGCCCGGTATGGGGGCACGGCATGCGCGAGCCCTATCAACGTTCCGACATCCGCCGGTTTGCGCAACAGATCAAGGCGGCGCTATAAACTGCGCCCGTGTCCATCCTGAACGTTCGAGCCTCCATGACCTTTCGCCTGTTTGACGCGCCCTTGCGCGAACCGAGCCACTTCGTCGGTTTCGCCGGCAACACGATCGATCGGCAATCCGAAAACCGCGCCGACGATTCCGTCGAAAGGGCGCTCGCCGATCCCAAAGCACGGCTTTTGCCGATGCATGGTGGTCGGCTGTATCTGAAATTCGACGACGGCAATTTCGACCCGTGGTTCGATGTCGCCGACAGCGAGCTACTGCAGCCGTCCTTCGCGCATGGCGTCCTGCTTGGTTTTGCCGAGAGCGGCCCGGTGCTGGCGGTGCCGGTTGGCATCGAGCCGGAGGTGCTGCCGGAGACCATCAAGGCCATCGACTATCGCTCGGTCTACATGCAGGGGCTGATCGACGAGGCGTCCGCCGGCGCGCTGGCGCAAGGGGCGGCGCTGCTTGCCTGGCATGCCAGCCACCGCTTCTGCAGCAAATGCGGCCATGAATCCGAAATGCGGGCCGGCGGCTACAAGCGGCACTGCCCTAACTGCGGCACCGAGCATTTTCCGCGCACCGATCCGGTAGCGATCATGCTGACTGTGACAAGGGAAAAATGCCTGCTCGGCCGCGGCCGGCATTTCGGCCCTGGCATGTATTCGGCGCTGGCCGGCTTCATCGAGCCGGGCGAGACGATAGAGGCCGCGGTGCGCCGCGAAACGCTGGAGGAAGCCGGCATCAGGCTCGGCCGCGTCGTCTACCACGCCAGCCAGCCCTGGCCGTTCCCCTATTCGCTGATGATCGGCTGTTTCGGCGAACCGCTCAACGAGGACATCCAGGCCGACCTCAACGAGCTGGAGGATTGCCGCTGGTTTTTCCGCGACGAGGTGCGCTCTATGCTGGAGAGGACGCACAAGGACAATCTGGTCACGCCGCCGAAAGGCGCGATCGCGCATCATCTGATCCGCGCCTGGGTCGATAGCGAGTAAGTAGGGATAACGGGAGCAAAAAATGATCCGTCACACCGTGGTTTTCACGCTTAAGCACTCGCAGTACTCGCTGGAGGAAAAGCGCTTCCTCTCCGACGCCAAGCGCATCCTCAGCGCGATCAAGGGCGTCACGGATTTCGAGCCGCTTCGGCAGGTCAGCCCCAAGAACGACTATCACTTCGGCTTCTCGATGGAGTTCGCCGATCAGGCTGCCTACACCAGATACAATGAGCATCCCGATCACGTCGCCTTCGTTCGCGACCGCTGGGTGCCTGAAGTCGAGAAATTTCTCGAGATCGACTACGTGCCGCTGACCTTACTGGTCTAGTCGGCGACCTTCCACTGCTCGCGCGACTCGCTTGCGGGATAGACGCCCAGAATGCGCACTTCACGCGAGAAGAAGCGCAGCTCGTCGAGCGCCAGCTTGACCAGCGGATCGTCAGGATGGCCCTCGATGTCCGCATAAAACAGCGTCGCGGTGAAAGCCCCCAGCTGGTAGCTCTCCAGCTTGGTCATGTTGATGCCGTTGGTGGCGAAGCCGCCCATCGCCTTGTAGAGCGCGGCCGGCACGTTGCGGACGCGGAACATGAAGGTCGTCATCATCTTGGTGTCGGCCGAGGGCCGTTCGGCCAATCGCTTGTCCTTGGTCAGGACGACGAAGCGGGTGACGTTCGAGTCGGTGTCCTCGACATTCCTCTCGATGATGTCGAGCCCATAGAGTTCGGCGGCGAGAGCCGGCGCGAGCGAGGCCATGGTGCGGTCCTTGAGCTCCGACACCAGCTTGGCTGACCCCGCCGTGTCGCCGGCAATCACCGGCTTCCAGCCATTCTTGCGGATGTATTTGCGGCACTGCCCGAGCGCATGAATGTGGCTGTGGACGGTCTTGATCTCTTCGCGCTTGACGCCCGGCAGCACCATCAGCTGGAAGTGGATCGGCAGGAAATATTCACCGACGATGTGCAGTTTCGATTCCGGCAGCAGATGGTGGATGTCGGCGACTCGTCCTGCGATCGTGTTTTCGATCGGGATCATGGCGAGGTCGGCCTTGTTGGTCTCGACCGCGTTGAAGGCATCCTCGAAGGTCGGACACGGCAACGGCACCATGTCAGGGAACATGTTGCGGCTGGCGGTGTCGGAATTGGCGCCGGGCTCGCCCTGGAAGGATATTCTGTTGGTCTTTTCAGGCATGCCGATATCTCAGGTTGAAAGGATGGTTCTGGCGCGTTCGAGGTCTTCCGGCGTGTCGACGCCGAGCGGCAGCGACTGCACGATCTCGGCGTCGATGCGCATGCCGGCTTCCAGCGCCCGCAACTGCTCCAGCCGCTCGCGCCGCTCCAGCGGCGACGGTTTCAGCGCGACGAAGCGCTCGAGCGCTGCCCGGCGATAAGCGTAGAGGCCGACATGGTGATAGAGCGGCCCCTCGCCCCAGGGCGCGGTGGCGCGGGTAAAATAGAGCGCCTTGAGCCGCGTCGCCGACAGCGGCGAACCGACGATCTTGACGACATTGGTATTGGTCTTTTCCTCGTCGCGGACGATCTCGACGCCAAGCGTGGCGATGTCGACCGCGGCGTCCTCGAACGGCCGCAGCGCCGCCCCGATGATTTCGGGATCGATGGTAGGCAGGTCGCCCTGCACATTGACGATGGTTTCGACCTTGTGGCCGGGGTCGAGCGCGCTCAGCGCCTCGAAAATGCGATCGGAGCCGGATTCATGGTCGATCCGCGTCATCACCGCCTCGAAACCGTGCGACTGCACCGCCTCAGCCACGCTTTGCGTGTCGGTTGCCACCACCACCCGGCCGAGTCCGGCCTCGGCGGCGCGGCGGGCGACATGCACGATCATCGGGGCGCCGGCTATGTCGGCCAGCGGCTTGCCTGGCAGGCGCGTCGAGGCCATGCGGGCCGGGATCAGGATGAGCGTGGACATCGGGGCTGCTGGAGTTTGAAAAGACGACGGGAAAAGTGGCAAAAGGTCTCACTGGAAGCGCCCTTATAGGTGTTGCAACGCTGGAGCAAAAGACCTAGTTTCCGCCCGATTTGACCGGCTCGACGGGGCTGGTCGGGATACCGACGGACGGAGTGGACGATCGGTCCGCCGGAAAAGGGAGCAAGGGGCGCATGGATTCCAACGAAGTCAACAAGCTGCTCGCCGGATTGCTCGGAACCTGTTTCGTCGTTTTCTCGGTCGGGCTGGTGTCTGACGCGCTGTTCGCCTCGCCCGCTCCGGAAAAGCCCGGCTACGCCATCGAGGCGACCGAGCCGGCCGAAGGTGGTGGCGCCGGACCTGCCGTAGAGGCCAAGCCCATTGCCGACCTGCTGGCCACCGCCAATGTCGAGCAGGGTGCGGCCGTGTTCAAGAAATGCCAGGCCTGCCATTCCGGCGAAAAGGGCGGCCCGAACAAGGTCGGCCCGGACCTCTGGGACCTGATCGACCGACCGGTCGCCGAGCATGAGGGCTTCGCCTATTCGGCCGGCATGAAGGAATTCTCCAAGGGCGGCACTGAAAAGTGGACCTATGACAACATCAACCACTTCATCACCTCGCCGAAGAAGTTCGTGAAGGGCACGGCGATGGGCTTTGCCGGCCTGCCGAAGGACGAGGACCGCGCCAACGTCATCGCCTATCTGCGCACACTGTCGGACAGCCCGAAGCCGCTGCCGACGCCAGGTGCCGCCGCCGACGCGAGCGCGCCGGCCAAGCCTGCCGAAGGTGCCGCTCCGGCAAAGCCCGCTGAAGGTGCGGCTCCCGCAGCTCCGGCTCCGGCAGCGCCCGCGAAATAACCGAATTGTCATCTCGATGACCTCAGAAAAGCCGGGTTCAGCCCGGCTTTTTCGTTAGGAAAATCGCATATGCGGCGACAAAGCCGGCGCATGGCGGTTTTCACCGGCGTCAAATCCTCTAGGATCGCTGGCGGACGCATTGCGAAGAGGAGAACGCATGACGGTTGGCCGTACGCTTCTAAGATCAACGCTGATTGTCGCCGCTCTTGCCGGTGGCCTGCAGGCAGCTTTGTCCCAGGAATGGCGAACGACCTCCTCGCTGATCGGCCCCTCCAAATACGGCGAGAATTTCCAGCGCTACGATTATGTGAACCCGGACGCGCCGAAGGGCGGCACCTATAATTCGGTCGTTTCCGGCACGTTCGACAGCTTCAATCCCTACATCGTGCAGGGCTCGCCGGCGGCCGGTTTGCAACCATTTGGCGGCGGCCTGCTCTACGACACGCTAATGGATCAAGCGACTGACGAAGGCAGCGTCAGCCATCCCTTGATCGCAAACGCATATAAATACCCGGCCGACTATTCTTCCGCGACTTACCGCCTTGATCCGCGGGCGAAATGGCATGACGGGCAGCCAATCACCACTGACGACGTGATCTGGTCGTTCCAGGTGCTGAAGGCCAACAGCCCGATGTACAGCCGCTATTTCGAAAACGTCACCGACGCCGTCGCGGTCTCGGACCGTGAGGTCGAGTTTCATTTCGACCAGAAGGGCAACCGCGAACTGCCGAAAATTCTCGGCGACCTTGTCGTGCTGCCCAGACACTGGTGGGAAGGTACCGACGCCAGTGGCAAGAAGCGTGACATCACCAAGGGAACGCTGGAGCCGCCACTAGGCTCGGCTGCCTACAAGATCGCCAGCTTCAAAGCCGGCTCGGAGATTGTCTGGCAGCGCGTGCCCGACTATTGGGGCGCCAAGCTGGCGGTGAAGATCGGCCGCGAGAATTTCGACACCCAGCATTTCACCTACATTCTTGACGACAACGCGTCCTGGGAGGCGTTCAAGAAGGGTGGTCTCGACGACATCAAGCCGGAAAACAGCTCGAAGCGCTGGGCGACGTTTTACGATTTCGCGGCGCTCAAGGCCGGCGATGTGATCAAGCAAGAATTCAAGACCACCTCCCCTGAGCCGATGCAGGCTTTCATGCTCAACCAGAGGCATCCGCTATTTGCCGATCGTCTGGTCAGGGCCGCGCTCACCTACCCCTTCGATTTCGAATCGATGAACCGCACGCTGTTCTTCGGCTTCAACAGCCGCACCCACAGCTATTTCCAAAGCACGGAATTGGCCTCGAGCAGCCTGCCGCAAGGCAAGGAACTGGAAATCCTGGAGAAGTACCGCGACAAGCTGCCGCCGGAGCTATTCACGCAGGAATTCAAGCTGCCGGTCTACGATTCGCCGCAGGCCGAACGCAAATATCTGAAGCAGGCGGTCGACCTGTTCGCCCAGGCCGGCTGGGTGATCAAGGGCGGCAAGATGGTCAACGCCAAGACCGGCGAGCCATTCAAGTTTGAAATCCTCGGCTCGAGTGAAACCGACCAGGTCATCTCCAGCCCCTGGATCGCCAATCTGCGCAAGATCGGCGTCGATGCGACATTGCGCATCGTCGACCCGAGCCAGTACACGAACCGCGTCAGAAATTTCGATTACGACGTCATCACGGGGCAGCTTCAGCAGTCGGAATCGCCCGGCAACGAGCAGCGCGACTTTTGGAGTTCGAAGGCCGCCGATACGCCGGGATCGCGCAACTATTCCGGCATAAAGAACCCGGTCGTCGATGCCCTTGTCGACCGCATCATTTTTGCCACGGACCGCGATGACCTCGTCGCCACCACCCACGCGCTCGATCGCGTGTTGCTATGGAATTACTATGTCGTGCCGCAATACTACCGCGCTGTGGTGTGGCTCGCTTACTGGAACAAGTTTGGCATTCCGGAAAAACAGCCCGGTTACCGTGGCGCCGATATCGATTCCTGGTGGATCGATGCGGACAAGGAAAAGGCGCTGGCCGCCAAGTACAAGGGCAGCAATTGATGGCTGGGCTTCCTCGCCGCGATTTCCTAGCCCTCGGTGGCGCCGCGGCCGCCGCTGCGCTGCTGCCCGGCAAGGCTTTCGCCGCTAGCCCGACCGACGTGAAGCTGCACGGCCTCTCGGCTTTCGGCGATCTTAAATACAAGCCGGACTTCACCCATTTCGACTACGTCAACGTCGACGCGCCGCAAGGTGGAACCTTCAATTTCCTGCCACGCACCTGGGGCCGGAATCAGTCGCAGCTGACCTTCAACACGTTGAATTCGTTCGTCCCCAAAGGTGACTCGCCCCAGCGCATGGAGATGTGTTTCGACTCGCTGATGGTGAGAGCATTCGACGAGCCTGACGCCCTCTATGGACTGATCGCTGACGGCGTGACGATTTCCGACGACCGCAACGGCTTCACCTTCTCGCTTCGGCCGCAGGCCCGCTTTCATGACGGCACGCCGCTGACGGCAGAGGATGCCGCCTTCACCTTCAAGCTGCTCAAGGACAAGGGACACCCGGACTATTCGTTGCCGTTGACGCATCTGGATGATGCGATCGCCGACGACCCTCACACGCTGAAGCTCAACTTCTCCGGCAAGCAGACAAGTCGAACCATCCTCAACATCGTCGAGTTCCCGATCCTATCGAAGGCTTTCTACACGGCCAACCCGTTCGATTCCTCGCAGATGAACCCGCCGCTGGGGTCAGGCGCCTACAAGGTCGGCCGCTGGTCGGCAGGGGCGTGGATCGAATATGAGCGTGTGGCTGACTATTGGGGCAATGACCTGCCGGTCAGCCGTGGCCAGAACAATTTCGGCCGCATCCGCATCGAGTTCTACCAGGATCGCAACGCTTCCTTCGAGGCGTTCAAGAAGGGAGAGATCCTATTCAAGGAGGAAGCCGTCTCCCGGATCTGGGCGACGGGCTACGACTTCCCGGCTTTCCTTGCCGGTAAGGTGGTGAAGCGTGAATTCCCCGCCGAAACCATGCCTTCCATGCAGGCCACCGCCGCCAATCAGCGGCGCGAGCAGTTTCGCGATCCGCGCGTGCGGCAAGCGATCGGGCTCTGCTTCGACTTCGAATGGACACGGCGCAATTTCTTCTATGGCTCCTACGAGCGCTCGCAATCCTGCTTCGAGCAATCCGAGTTTCGCGCCGAAGGCATGCCGTCGACCAAAGAGCTGGCTCTTCTCGAGCCGCTGCGGGACCAGATTCCGGCCGAGGCTTTTGGCGAAGCGGTTATGCAAGACGTGTCGAATGGCACCGGCCGCGATCGTCAGCTGCTTAGCAAGGCGGTCAAGCTTCTGGCTGAAGCCGGGTGGAAACGCTCCGGCAATTTCGTCTTGAACGACAAGGGCGGCCGTTTGTCAGCAGAGTTCCTTGTCGACGATCAGATCTTCGAACAAATCTATTCGCCATGGATTGAAAACATGAAAGCGGTCGGCATCGATGCGTCGATCCGGCTGGTCGATGCCGCGCAGTATCAGCTGCGGCAGAATTCGTTCGACTTTGACCTCATCTCGGTTGCGGCCCGGTTTCCGGCAACGCCAACCCGTGACGACCTTGAAACCATTTTCCACTCGCGCGCGGCGACCGTGCCGAGCTCTCGCAATCTGCCGGGAACATCAAGTCCGGCCATCGACGCCCTGGTCGACGCCGCAGGCGCCGCCACGGATCGCGAAAGCCTGACAATTGCCATGCGCGCGCTCGACCGGGTCTTGCGTGCAAGGCGCGATTGGATTCCAAGTTGGTTCCTGGCGAATCACCGATGCGCCTATTGGGACATGTTCGGCTTTCCCGAGCGGAAACCCGATTTCGACTTTCCGGTCGAAGCGCTGTGGTGGGTCGACAAGGGCAAGGCGGCAAAAATTGGCAAAGCCTGACATGACCGTTCGCGCAGGATTGGCGGCCTGATGGGGGCCTACATACTGCGACGCATCCTGCTAATGATCCCGACGCTGTTCGGCATCATGGCAGTTGCTTTCGTCGTAACCCAATTTGCGCCGGGCGGGCCGGTCGAGCAGGTCATCGCCAGCCTGACCAACCAGGGTGGCAGCGACCGCCTCGGAAGTGGCGGCGGCGATGCGGGCGGCGGCGGCAATTTCGATGTCGCCGGCGATGTCGGGTCGAAGTACCGCGGCGCGCAAGGGCTCGATCCGGAATTCATCAAGAAGCTGGAAAAGCAGTTCGGCTTCGACAAGCCGCCGCTCGAACGCTTCGGCATGATGCTGTGGAACTATGCCCGCTTCGATTTCGGAGACAGCTATTTTCGTGACATTTCGGTGCTCGACCTGATCCTGGAAAAGATGCCGGTATCGATCTCGCTCGGATTGTGGATCACTCTTTTGTCCTATCTGATCTCGATACCGCTGGGCATTCGCAAGGCGGTCAAGGACGGCTCCGGCTTCGACGTCTGGACCAGCGGCGTGATCATCGTCGGTTATGCCATACCGGCCTTCCTGTTCGGCATACTGCTGATGGTGCTTTTCGCGGGCGGCTCGTTCTGGGACTGGTTCCCACTGCGCGGCATCGTCTCCGACAATTGGGACCAGTTGTCGTGGCCGGACAAGATCGTCGATTATTTCTGGCACATGACCTTGCCGCTGACGGCGCTGGTGCTGTCGGCCTTCGCCACAACGACGCTGCTGACCAAGAACTCCTTCCTGGAAGAGATCCGCAAACAGTATGTGGTGACCGCCCGCGCCAAGGGCCTGTCGGAGCGGCGGGTGCTTTACGGACATGTGTTCCGCAACGCCATGCTGATCGTCATTGCCGGCTTTCCCGCTGCCTTCATCTCGGCCTTCTTCACCGGCTCGCTTTTGATCGAGAACATCTTTTCCCTCGACGGTCTCGGGCTGCTGGGCTTCAGGTCAGTGTTAGCGCGTGACTATCCGGTCGTGTTCGCCAACCTCTATATATTTTCATTGCTCGGCCTGTTCGTGACACTGCTGTCCGACCTGATCTACACATGGGTCGATCCGCGCATCGATTTCGAGCGGAGAGACGTCTGATGGCGCAGGCCGCAGCCGAGACGACACCGACAAGGATCGCGCGACCCTGGCTGTCACCGCTCAACCTGCGGCGCTGGCAGAACTTCAAGGCAAACAAGCGCGGCTACTGGTCGTTGTGGATATTCCTCGCTCTGTTCGTGCTGTCGCTGTTTGCCGAACTGATCGCCAACGACAGGCCGATCGTCGCCTACTACAAGGGTGAGATCCTGTTTCCGGTGGCGGTCGCCTACCCCGAAGAAAAATTCGGCGGTTTCTACGCCGTCACCGACTACCGCGACCCGGTCATCCGCGACGAGATCAACGTTAATGGCTGGATGATCTGGCCGCCGATCCGCTATTCCTACCGCACCGTCAACAATGCGATCCCCGACGCCGCGCCGGCAAAACCGTCATGGGAATACGACGCGCAGAAGCGATGCAGCCAGTATCCGCAAGGCGCTGCCGATCCCGACTGCATTGTCGGCAACTGGAACTGGCTGGGTACCGACGACCAGGCGCGCGACGTGCTGGCGCGCATCATCTACGGGTTCAGAATTTCCGTACTGTTCGGATTGATCCTGACCGCGGGCTCCTCGGTGATCGGCGTCGCGGCCGGCGCGCTGCAAGGCTATTTTGGCGGCTGGACCGACCTTCTGTTTCAGCGCTTCATAGAAATCTGGTCGGCAATACCACTGCTCTATCTCTTGCTCATCGTCGCCGCGATCCTGCCGCCGGGCTTCTTCATCCTGCTCGGGCTGATGCTGCTGTTTTCCTGGACGTCGCTTGTCAGCGTGGTCCGGGCCGAATTCCTGCGCGCCCGCAACTTCGAATATGTCAACGCGGCGCGCGCGCTTGGCGTGTCCAACCGCACCATCATGCTGCGCCATCTTCTGCCCAACGCCATGGTGGCGACGCTGACTTTTATGCCTTTCCTGGTCAGTGCCTCGATCTCGACGCTGACCTCCCTCGACTATCTCGGCTTCGGCCTGCCGCCCGGCACCGCGTCGCTTGGCGAACTGCTCAAGCAGGCGCAAAGCAATCTCAACGCCCCCTGGCTTGGCATATCGGGCTTCGTTGTCATCTCGCTGATGTTGTCGCTGCTGGTGTTCATCGGCGAAGCAACGCGCGACGCTTTCGATCCGCGCAAGGCGTTCCGATGAGCGAGCCCCTGCTCTCGGTCCGCGACCTCAGCGTCGCCTTCACGCAAGGCGGCAACCAGTCGATTGCCGTCGACCACATCTCCTTCGATCTCGCCAAGGGCGAGACCGTGGCGCTGGTCGGCGAATCCGGTTCCGGCAAATCGGTCTCGGCGCTGTCGGTGCTGAAGCTCTTGCCCTATCCGACCGCCGGCCATCCCTCGGGCAGGATCCTGTTCCAGGGCGCCGACCTGCTGGCGATGAACGAAAAGCAGCTGCGCAGCGTGCGCGGCAACAAGATCACCATGATCTTCCAGGAGCCGATGACCTCGCTCAATCCGCTGCACACGATCGAGCAGCAGATTGTCGAGATCCTGGCGCTGCATCAGGGCATGGGCGACCGCCAGGCCAAGGCGCGCACGCTGGCGCTGCTCAAGGAGGTCGGCATACGCGAGCCGGAAAAGCGCCTCGACGCCTACCCGCACCAGCTGTCCGGCGGCCAGCGCCAGCGCGTCATGATCGCCATGGCGCTGGCCAACGAGCCGGAACTGTTGATCGCCGACGAGCCGACGACCGCGCTCGACGTCACCGTGCAGGCGCAGATCCTCGAACTGCTGGCGGGGCTGAAAAGCCGCAAGGGCATGTCGATGCTGTTCATCACTCATGATCTCGGCATCGTGCGCAAGATCGCCGACCGCGTCTGCGTGATGACCAAGGGCAAGATCGTCGAGACCGGGCCGACGAAGGAGATCTTCGCCAATCCGCAACACGCCTATACAAAGCACCTGCTGGCCGCCGAGCCGAAAGGCAAGCCGCCGGCCGCCAACGCCGCCGCCAAGCCGGTCATGACGGGCAAGGACATAAAAGTCTGGTTCCCGATCAAGAAGGGCTTCTTCCGCACCACCGTCGACAATGTGAAGGCGGTGGACGGCATCGACGTCACCGTACGCGCCGGCCAGACACTTGGCGTGGTCGGCGAATCCGGATCCGGCAAGACCACGCTCGGCCTGGCGTTGGCGCGGATGATCTCGTCTACCGGCACCATCCAGTTCAACGGCAGCGACATCAACCAGCTCTCCTTTAACGCCATGCGGCCGCTGCGGCGCGAGTTGCAGATCGTCTTCCAGGATCCGTTCGGCTCGCTCAGCCCGCGCATGTCGGTATCCGAGATCATCGAGGAAGGGTTGAAAATCCACGAGCCAAAACTGTCGCCCGACCAGCGCGACGACAAGGTCGTCGACGTGCTGAAGGAGGTCGGGCTCGATCCCGCCACCCGCAACCGCTATCCGCATGAATTCTCCGGCGGCCAGCGCCAGCGCGTCGCCATTGCGCGCGCCATGGTGCTCAACCCGCGCTTCGTCATGCTGGACGAGCCGACCTCGGCGCTCGACATGAGCGTGCAGGCGCAAGTGGTCGACCTGCTGCGCAACCTGCAGGCCAAGCACGACCTTGCCTATCTGTTCATCAGCCACGATCTGAAAGTCATTCGCGCCCTTGCCAACGACGTCATCGTCATGCGCAATGGCAGGATCGTCGAAGCCGGCCCGTCCGAACAGATTTTCGAGCGGCCGCAGACCGATTATACCAAGGCGCTGATCTCGGCCGCGTTCAGGATCGAGACGGCGCCGGTCGGTATCGTCAGCGAATAACAGGGAATACAATTCACAAATGGAAAAAGGCAAAATCCTGCTTGCCGTCACCGGTTTTCATCCGCAGCGCTGGCGCGAGCTGCTGTCGGCGGAGCGCGAGGTGGTGCTGGAGCCGGACGGTGCCTCGGACCCGTCGATCACCTATGCCGTGGTGTGGAAGCAGAAGCCGAACCTCCTGAAGTCACTGCCCAATCTGCGCGCCATCTTTTCGATCGGCGCCGGCGTCGACCACATCTTTGCCGATCCCGGCCTGCCCGATGTGCCGATCGTCAAGGTGGTTGCCGACAATCTCACCCAATACATGACCGAATATGTCGTCTGGCGTGTGCTCGACCATCACCGCCAGGGCATGCTCTACCGCGCGCAGCAGCCGAAGAAGACCTGGCACGAACCGCCGCAGCGACCGGCCGGCGACATTTCGGTCGGGATTATGGGGCTCGGCAATCTCGGCCGCGCTGCGGCATCAGTGCTTTTGTCGCTCGGTTTTACCGTCAATGGCTGGTCGCGCAACGACCGGCCTATGAAAGGCGTTTCGACCTATGCCGGCGAGGCTGGGCTGATCCCGTTCCTCAATGCCACCGACATACTGGTGGTGCTGTTGCCGCTAACGCCGGACACGCAAGGCATCATCAACCACGGCGTGCTGAAGGAATTGCGCAAGCGCAACGGCCTCGGCGGCTCGGTGCTGATCAATGCCGGACGCGGCAGGCTGCAGAAGGATGCCGACATTTTGCGCGCGCTGGACGACGGCACACTGAAGGAGGCGAGCCTCGATGTGTTCGAGGTCGAGCCCCTGCCGAAGACCAGCCCGCTCTGGGGCCACCCAAAAGTGTTCGTGACGCCGCATGCGGCGGCAACTTCGGACCCCGTTCACCTGGCGCCGATCATGCTTCGCCAGATGGATGCTTTCGAGCGCGGTGAGAAGCTCGACAATCTGGTCGATCGCAAGGCGGGGTACTAAAGATCCCGCTGGGCTTAGCTCGGCAGAGCGAACTTCTTCTTGTTCGGCTTGCCGCAGTCGCGACGTTCTATCGAGCGGTTCATGGCGTCGATCTTGCCGCTTGCCAGGTCGGTATCGCGCTTGCTTTTGGAGCGCATATCCGGCGTGAACGGACCGAAGCCCATCGCCGGATTGGAGAAGCTCGGTTTTGCATCCGTCGATAGATGATATTGCTGCGCCAGCCCGTTGCGCTGCGCCAGCAACTGATCGCAAGGCACGCTGTCATATTGCAGTGATGATTGCACGTCCTGATCCTGCCGTTCGGACATCGAACTACCCATGCAGCCGGCCATCGCCAGGCAAGACGCCAAGACCATCATGTTCCAGCGCATCTGTTCCTCCTCAATGGCAAGCCGAGCGGACCTTTTCTCGACGGATATCCTATCTGATGCCGCGCCAGCCGCAAAAATCCCAGTCACATTTTCGAACAGGACGAGACATCAGCCGGACGACAGCGTCGCCAGCACGGCCAGCCCATCGACCGGCTGGCGGCGATCCCAGCGGATGACGGTCGGCTGCATGGACAGGACCGACAGGCCGCCGGCGGCAAGCACCCGCTCGACATAGGCTTGAGAATGGGCATAGCGGCGCGATGGCCTCAGCGCAAAACCGGCTTCGCCGGTCGCCTCGCCTTCGGCCAGCGTCTCGACGGAAAAGGCAAACAGGCCATTGCCGGCCAGAATGCCGGCGATTGTCTTCACCACACGATCGAGTGCGCCGACATAGATGAACACGTCGGCCGCCACCACCAGATCGGCCTTCGAGCCGCCATAGGCAAAATGCTGCAGGTCCGCCTTGGCGAGCAGGTCGTAGACACCTTTGGCTCGAGCCTTCTTCAGCATGGCGGCGGAGATGTCGTAGCCCTCGAGCCGGTCGGCCAGCGGCCGCAACCTCTCGCCCATCAGGCCAGTGCCGCAGCCGAGGTCGAGGGCGAGCGAAAAGCGGCCGGGCCATGCCGCGCGAATGGCGCGATCGAGAAACTCCGGCAGCCGGTAGCCGAGCTTGTCGACCAGTGAATCCTCGAAAGTTTCGGCATAATGGTCGAAAAGCGTTTCGACGAAAGCGCTGGGCGGCGCCGCGGCAGCAGGCGCCTTGCCGATCAGCTGCAGTTTCAGCGCAGCGCCCAGGCGATCCGCCGGGTCGAGTTTCAACGCCATCGCCCACGCCTGCGCCGCCAGGTCGAGCTGGTCCCGTGTCTCCTGCATCTCGCCGAGGCGAAACCAGCCCGCCGCCCATTGCGGCGCCAGCTCCAGCGCGCCGAGCAGCAATTCCGCTGCCGCCGCAGGGTCGCCCGAGCCGAAAAGCATCTCGGCATAGTCGGCGCGGCGGTCGGCGGTCAGGTCGCCGGACGAGGTTTTCAGCGTTTGCATGGTGATGGGTCCGCCGGCTGATGCGGCCGGTGGCTGGCTGTAGGACGAGTCAGCAGTCTCTTGCAACAGGCTTCCCGCGCCGGATTTTGTGCCTATCTTGGAACCATGCGCGCCAGCGACCTGCTTCATTCCCGGCCGGAAGGCCTTTATTGCCCGCCGGGCGATTTCTTCATCGACCCGGTGCGGCCGGTCAACCGCGCGCTGATCACGCATGGCCATTCCGACCACGCCCGCTCCGGTCACCGCTCGGTGCTGGCCACGCAGCAGACGCTCGATATTATGGGGCTGCGCTATGGCGAGGGCTTTGCCGGGACCCGCCAAGCGGCTGCACTCGGCGACCCGGTCGCGCTGAATGAGGTCACCATCACCTTCCATCCGGCCGGCCATGTGCTGGGCTCGGCGCAGATCGCGGTCGAGCACAAGGGCAGGCGCATCGTCGCCTCCGGCGACTACAAGCGCCGCAGGGATGCGACCTGCGCACCCTTCGAGCCCGTGAAATGCGACGTGTTCATCACCGAGGCAACCTTCGGCCTGCCGGTGTTTCGCCATCCGCCCGATACGGAAGAGATCGCTCGTCTCCTGAAATCGGCGGCGCAGTTTCCCGAGCGATCGCATCTGGTCGGCGCCTATGCGCTGGGCAAGGCGCAGCGGGTGATGCGGCTGCTGCGCGATGGCGGCTACGACAGGCCGATCTATATCCACGGCGCACTGGCCAAACTTAGCGAATATTACCAAAGCCAGGGCGTCGACCTCGGCACGCTGGAGCCGGCAACCGTCGACAGCGGTGGCAAGCAGGATTTCACTGGGGCCATCGTCGTCGGCCCGCCATCGGCCTTCGCCGACCGCTGGGCGCGGCGCTTTCCCGACCCGATCTCCTGCTTTGCCTCGGGCTGGATGCGCATCCGCCAGCGCGCCAAGCAAGGCGGCGTCGAACTGCCGCTGATCATTTCCGACCATGCCGACTGGGACGAGCTGACCGCCACCATCAAGGAAACGGGTGCGGGCGAAATCTGGGTGACGCATGGCCGCGAGGAAGCGCTGGTGCGCTGGTGCGAGCTGGAAGGCATCGCCGCGCGGCCGCTGCATCTGGTCGGCTATGAGGACGAGGGCGATTGAGTTGAACCGCTTCGCCGAACTCCTCGACCGGCTGGTGCTGACGCCGTCGCGCAATGGTAAGCTGACGCTGCTTGTCGATTATTTCCGCAGCGTCGAGGACCCCGATCGCGGCCTGGCGCTGGCGGCGATCACCGGCGATCTCAACATCGCGGCGGTCAAGCCGGCCATGCTGCGCACGCTGGTCACCGAGCGCATGGACCCGGTGCTGTTCGGCTATTCCTACGATTATGTCGGCGACCTCGCCGAAACCGTCTCGCTGGTCTGGCCGCAAGCATCAGGGCATATCCCGAACCGGGACCCGACGCTTGGCGATGTCGTGGCGAAATTGCAGGCGGCAAGCCGCTCCGACGGGCCCAAGGTGCTGGCCGGTCTGCTCGACAGCGCCGGTATTTCGGCGCGCTTTGCCATCATCAAGCTGGTCACCGGCGGCTTGCGCATCGGCGTTTCGGCGCGGCTGGCCAAACAGGCGCTAGCCGATTTTGGCAAGGTCGACGTCGCCGAGATCGAGGAGCTGTGGCATGGGCTGACACCGCCTTACACCGCGCTGTTCGCCTGGCTGGAAGGCAAGGCCGAAAAACCGCAGCGCACGGCGCTGGCGCTGTTCCGTCCGGTGATGCTGTCGAACCCGGTCGGTGACGGAGACCTGGAAAAACTCGATCCGGCCGACTATGCGGCGGAATGGAAATGGGATGGCATCCGCGTCCAGGCGGTGTGCGAGGGCGGCGTGCGCCGGCTCTATTCGCGCACCGGCGACGACGTGTCCGGCGCCTTTCCGGATCTTGCCGAAGCCATGAATTTTTCTGCCGCGCTGGACGGCGAATTGCTGGTCGGCGAGCCCCAGGCGACCGGTACGTTTTCGGACCTGCAACAGCGGCTGAACCGCAAGAGCGTGACGCCGAAGATACAGCAGCAATACCCGGCCTTCATGCGTTGCTACGATGCGCTGCAGATCGACGGCGAGGATTTGCGCGCGCTGCCTTTCGCGGAGCGGCGGAAGCGGCTTGAGACCTTCGTCAAAACGCTCGACCCCCGCCGTTTCGATCTTTCGCCATTCGTCGAATTTTCAGATTGGCAAACGCTGGAGCGGCTGCGCCAGGCGCCGCCACACCCGATCATCGAGGGCGTGATGCTGAAGCGCTGGGATTCGCCCTATCTCGCCGGACGGCCGAAAGGGCCGTGGTTCAAATGGAAGCGCGATCCGCATACCGTCGACGCGGTGCTGATGTATGCACAGCGCGGCCATGGCAAGCGCTCCAGCTTCTACTCCGACTATACGTTCGGCGTTTGGTCGGGGCCGGAGGGCTCGGAAGAACTGGTGCCGGTCGGCAAGGCCTATTTCGGCTTCACCGACGAGGAGCTGAAGCAGATCGACAAATTTGTCCGCGACAACACGGTCGAGCGTTTCGGCCCGGTGCGCTCAGTGCGTGCCGACCGCAAGCAGGGCCTGGTGCTCGAGGTGGCGTTCGAAGGCCTCAACCGCTCGACCCGGCACAAATCCGGCGTCGCGATGCGATTTCCCCGCATTTCGCGGCTGCGCTGGGACAAACCGACCGCCGAAGCCGACCGCATCGAGACGCTGCAGGCGCTGTTGGATTGATAGGGTAGTTTACGGTTCGATCGAGACGCGGATCTCGTAGATGTCGACCGCCTTGCCCTGCTTGTCGAAGTCGGAGTTGATGGCGATGCTGCCGGCCGCGCCCGGGGGCTTGTCGGGGAACTTCACGTCGAACAGATATTCGTTGCGCTGCTGGCCGACGGCATAGCGCTTGCGGCCGCAATCGCCGAGATCGCCGAAATTGCAGTCGACGGAGATCTGCGTATCCTTGCCGTCCTCGGCCCGGGCGACGATGTCGAACACGGCATGCTTGCCGGCGAGTTTCTCCAGAACGCCCTGGCCGACATCGAAGCTGACGGCCGAGCCGGAAGCGCCCGAGCGGATGCGCAGGAAGGACCCGGTATCGTCCTGTACGACATCGGCCTTGGCGTCGGAGGGCGTCGCGACATGCGTCGGATCGGTGGGCGCAAAGACGTTGATCCAGTCACGCGCCTGCTCGGCGGCGCCAGGCTGTTGCGGCGCGCCAGGCTGCTGCGGCGCGTTTGTATCGGCGGGTGGCGTGAAGTCGTCATCGTCGACCGTCGGCGGCGCCTCGGGCGGAGCCGTGTCGAGCTGCGCCTGCGTCTTGAAGACACCGGTCTGGACGGCGAAATAGAGGCCGATGCCGGCGGCGGCGAGCAACGTCACGCCGAAGAAGATGGCCGTCAGCGGCAGCCGGCGGCCCCTTATCCGCCTTTCGTCGCGGTCGGGCGCCACTTCCGTCGCGGCCTCGGCCGGCGCGGAATCGGCCATATCGATCGCCGGGGCGCCCGGCAGCGCGGCGTCGGGCATGATGTCGGGGACGACCGGCAGGACGCGCGAGCGCGGCGCATCGGATGCGTCAGGCTGCACCGGCCCGTCAACGAAGATCGCCGGCGATGGCCCGGCTGCGACGCCAGTCGGGGCATCGATTGCGGGCGCTTCGGTGGCGCGTGACGCCTGTACGGCATCTTGCGTCTGCGCAGCGCCTTGCGTCTGCCCGGCGTCTTGCGTCTGCGCGGCGTCTTGCGTCGGCACGGTGACATCCGGCACCGCCGGCAGGAATTCGGATTCGATCTCGGCGATCTTCTCCTGCACCGCCTTGCGGCGCTTTATGGCGGCTTCCACCGTCACGCCGGGATTGGCCTGAAGGACACGGTCGAGCGCGGCGAAGGCCGAGCGGTAGACCCTCTCGCGAAACGCCCGGTCCTCGGCATTGCCTTTCTCGAAGGCGTTGCGGATCGCTTTTTCGATCGCGTCCAAGCGAATTTCCCCTGTCCGTTCGCTCACATTGCCATGATCGTTAGCCGCAGGCGACCAATCAATCAACGGGCGAGCGGCTGCATTCTGCCTTGGCGAGGCGTTGAAAGCCAATTTCCAGGGTTTTTGACAATAGAATCAGCTTCTTTCACCGTCTCCCCGGGCAGTTTACTCGCAGACCGCCGACACGTCCCGGCGAGATCGAAAGACGAAAACGAGACGTGGCTCAGTCCCGCGCCAACGGGTATGCCGGGACGAATTGCCGGATACCGCCTTGAAATCGCGGTTGCCCATCTTGAATTAGCGGCCGGTTGAGTCTATCACCCAGCCGATCTTGGAAGCCCGCGCTTCCCGGGCCGCTTTAGCTCAGTTGGTAGAGCACATCATTCGTAATGATGGGGTCAGGTGTTCGAGTCACCTAAGCGGCACCAAATATTTCAAAGACTTAGCCCGATACTGCGGCCGTCATGCTTGCCGAATAGGTAACGCAACAGGTAACAAAATTCTCGACGGCAAAGCCTTGGCTGCTCACATACGGCTCAGCCGACCGCCCCTGTAGTGCGTATATGTAACGTAGTGTTTGATCGTGCGGGGCGCTGGTCGACCAGGCATTCAGTCACCAGGAGAGAAAAAGGCCGCAGAACCTGCAATGGTGTCCACCAACAGGCTCCGGTCGAGGAAAACATTACGCTGCTCGCAGCTAGTCTCGGCGATGAGCAGGCAACCGTGACAAGCGGCGCCATGGAGCGCTCTATCCTCTGACGCTTTGGTAGGATCGTGGTCAGCACATATCGGGTCGCCGGAACATAGGCCGAGACGGCCGAGGGCGGACGCCATGACGGCCGGGAAGCGGCGCGTCACCTCGACCAGACCGCCGAGCGTCCCCTGATTGCCCGCGCTGGCGGTGTAGATCAGAATCCCGCATTCCTTCGGCTGGCCCGGAAGACCTGGAATGAGATAGAGGCGCTCTTTCAACGCACTAGACGGATAGCCGCAGTCGATCGCGACCTCGTTGATCAGCGCATGGGAAAGGCTATGAGCCATCGTGTATTCGATGTGCTCGCCTTCCCAAGCGATCTTGTCCGAAGCGCCGCGGTCGCGGCGGGACTTCTTCCAAGCTTTCAGGCCGCCGGTTAACACGGATTTCCGCTGCTGGACTGCGGGTCGCGATGCCCGCGCCATCAGTGCATCAGGGTCGAAACGGATGAAGAAGCCCTCGCCATACTGCTCAATGGCCGGGAGCCAGTCCGGGGTCTCTCCCAGCGGCGCGCCGTTCACTGCGAGACCGACATCCTCGACACCGTCATCGGCGAGCGGAGCCGGCTCGAACCGCGTGAAACCATAAAGGCAGGACACCTCCCGAAGCCTGTGCACCGCCACGAGGTCCTTGATCCCTGCAAGCATCAGCGCGCGGTTCGGATCCCACAGATCACGACCAAGCGTTTCGGCATGGAGCCGAGCGTCGGGCCGATTCTCGCCGATCAGCTTCCGCCCGCTCGCCAGCAACTGGAACTCGGCGATCCGAGGATTCAGTTGGTCTATCTGCTCCGCATTTTTGCCAGCTGTCCTTCGAGCTTCGATACGAGCCAGAATGTCCAGATCAGAGAAAGGTCCCAAGTTGGCTGCGATGACGGGATTGAACCGCTTCGCCATCGCGACTTCATCTACAGAGGAGCAGGTGCCCACGTTCGACCACACCGCATCGAGCGCCTTGTCGAGCGCATCGTTCGATTCCGGCAGCGAAATTACGCGGACGATCTGCGGAAAATAGGTATTGGTGGCGCTGCGGGTGAGAAGCCGAAGGGACTTGTCACAGCCGTCCGGATCGTCTGGGCCGATCCAGGGCCGCTTGCCACTGCACGGCCCGAGCCGACCAGGCTGGAACAGCTCTTCCAGCGAAAGCTGCGCGCCGCATTCACAGACGATGCGCGTGTCGCGGGGATCGGCGCTGGTACCGGAATCTTCTAGCCACATCGCCCTACGGCAGGCACCACCTTCGCCTCGGGCTTCGCCGAAGCGCCCGGCGTGCACGACCCGCCGCCACTCGATGTCCTGCAAATGCCCCTTCTCGCATCCGCAGACGAAGCGGAGCGGCGAGGCGTGGCGTTTCTTGCCGTCATCTCCTTTCCAGTCGAGCCGCTTGGGCGCCTCCAGCTCACTAAAGCGTACGATCCGGCGTCGGTTGGGCGGATCGCCGGCGATGGAGTCGCAGGCGAACCACTCTGGAAACACCTTCGCCTTGATGGCCGGCGACGGCAGGCGCGGGTTGCCGGGATCGATCGGCGGAGTGCGGAAACTAAGCGGCTTGTCGGCGGAAATTCGCTTGTCATCGCCACCCGCCAGCCTGCGTTCCAGCAACTGCGCGAGCCGCGGTTCCTCGATCGACTCGAATGCCTGAGGGCCGAAGGATTCCCAATGATCGAGCCCCATCACCAGGACGGAACGGTCGGGCAGGTCCATCATCGCGCCCGGGCCAAAGAGCCCGACCACCTGGCCCATGCGGATCTGGTCTTTTGCCATGGTGGACCTCAGCTCAGAGTGTTGCCGAAATTGTCGATGATCTTCAGAGCCGAGGCATGCTCTACGTCGCGCATGGAGCGGCCCGCCTTGAAGGCTTTGAGGTCGGGATCAAGGCCCGCCAGCAGAGGATCGAGCGGTTGGTGTAGCAGCGCCTGAGCGCCCGGATAGCCGTAGTAGAGTTTCTCCGCATTTCCGCGCCGATCTTCGGCGATACGCCGCCAAGTGTCGAGCAATCCCTCCACGATCGCCTTCAGCGCGGCGTGCCCCCCGACGACTGCGTCCGCAGGTGCGCGGGAGAGGATCACGTCGACTATCTCCTGCGCCAGCATATGATCGGGCATCTCCACCGCATTGCGCTCATCGGTCAGTTCCGGATGCAGATGCCGCACGCAGGCCACCACGACGGCGGCAAGCGCGCGGTCTATCGCCCGCGCCGCCCAAGGCGTCACGCTGGTCGGCTCCACGACGCGGTAGAACGCGGCGTGGAACTGCCGGAAACGCTCAAAGTGCAGACGGTCGCGCGGCTTCTGAGCGTTGAGGAGCGTCACCACCAGCCCGGGCCTGTCGGGCAGTCGTCCGACGCGGCTCGACGCCTGGATGTACTCCGAGGCGGATTTCGGCTGCCCTTGCATCAGCATCAGTCCGAGGCGGCCAATGTCGAGGCCGACGGAGATCATGTTGGTGGCAAGCGCCACGTCGACGCCCGCCTTGTCGGCGGCGGGCACGGCCAGCGCGTCCTTCGCCGCGGCGACCTTGTCGGTGCTCTCACGGGACGTGAGCTCGAGCACGTCGCGCAGGCGACGGCTGGCGAAGGGCTGGTCGTGTGGCGCGAGGCGCCGCCGCTTGTCTCCGTAGTCGGAGAGGTAGCTGCGCACTTCGTCCTCGACGATACGGCGCGCGCCGCCGAGTTCGCGCAGCGCGTTGAAGTAGCCGAGCGCGGTCATGTAAGGGTCGGCATCGTTGCCGTTGTCCGCCTCCTTCTGGGCCGCGGCGAGCAACGTGGTCAGCGTGCGCAGAAAGACGAGCTTCGGCCCCTTGCCCGGCGCGGCGAGTCCTAGATACAGCCGCGCCGGACGCTCGGTCGGCGGTACGGTTTTCGCGAAGAAGCTGTCGCGGCGGTCCGGGCCGGGCGGCGGGAAAATTTCGGTGGTTTCGCGGTCGAACAGCGCCTTGATCTGAGCAGAGGCGCGCCGAACGGTCGCTGTGGAGGCGACGATCTTCGGCCGGACGCGTCGGCCCATCCTCGTTCGAGTGGCGAGCCGGTCGAGGGCGACCTCATAGAGCGCCGCGACCGTCCCGAGAGGGCCGCTGATCAGGTGTAGTTCGTCCTGGATGATCAAGTCAGGCGGGTCGAGCGTGTGGCCGTTGTCGAGCGGCCGACCGTCCCCCGCCTTGTCGTTCGCGCCGTAGAAGCCCCATTCGTCCGTGCGGTTCACATGGCCAAAGAAGGCGCCCGCTTCGCCGAGCCAGGGCAGCCCGGCGAACTTGTCGACTGTGGCGATGACGAAGGCCGGGAGCCGACGGTAGATCGCTTCGTCGACGGTAAGGATTGGCAGCGCCCGCGCGCCGGTGAAGTCGCAGTCCGCGTTGGTACAGCGAATCTCCATGTTCTTCGGCGCAATGGCGTTAGGCGTGCAGGCGAAGCTGTCGGCCGTGAACGGCTCTGCACACCAAGGGCAGGCCTTGATCGGCGCTGGCGCTTCCCGGCCCGAGGTCTTGAAGCGCTTGACGCGGATGACCGCCGTGTCCGGGTTGGGGTTGCCCTTGCCGCCGAGACGGTTCGGCGAGGCGGCGGACCCGACCCAAAGGCCGATCTCGATCGGCCAGTCACCAAGGACACGCTTCGTCCCCTCCATCCAGGCCGGCTCACTACGCATCAGTTCCAGCGCGCAGACGACGCCCGCCGCACGCGACAGCTGGTCGAGCGTGAGGAGGCGCAGCGTGTAGCGCATCAGCACCGATACGCCCGCACCAAGCTTCCCGCTTGCGGTCAGGCGGCGATGAGAAATGGTCCATGCGGCAAGGCCGAGATAGGCTTCCGTCTTGCCGCCGCCCGTTGGGAAGAACAGCAGGTCGACGAGTTCCCGGTCCTCGTGCAGCTTGTCGTTCAGGCCGGGCAGGTTGAGCAGCACGAAGGCGAGCTGGAAGGGCCGCCAAGTTGGCTGCTTCTGCGCCGCCGGATCGCCGTTGCGGCCTGCAGTGCGCTGCCGCGCGGCACGGGCGACGGCCTCGTTCATCGCCTGGAAGGCGAGCCGTGCCCACTTGTCCTTCTTCAGAAGCGCGATACCGGCCTCGATGCGCGCCTGCGCCCGGCGCGCGGAGTCAAGCAATCGCGTGGCGGTGCGGCGCCGAGGCTCTCCGTCGATGTCCCCGATCCCGACCGCCTCAGCATCGATCCAGAGCGCATATTCGCCCGGCAGGCCGGAGAGGGATGCCACCAGCGTATCCGGGTCGCCAGCCGCGAGTGCCGCCAAATCCTCCATGCCGAAGGTCGCGCCGATCTTCTCGTTGGGCTCGACGCGCTCCACCTCGGCCAACGGAAGGAAGTCGGTCTGCGCGGCGCGCACCACCCCGTCTTCGTCGGGTACCCATCCTGCGGAGGTCGCGTTGCCGACAGCGTACTCGACAACGTCGCGGTAATGCAGGTCGGAGGTCGCGGCGTCCGGATCGGCGGAGCCGAAGCCGGTCATGTCGATGCGCCGATGAAGCGGCAGGTCGCTCCTAACCTCGAGCTTCACCTGGAAGGCGAAGGTGACGTCGGCAAAGCGGCGGCGAGTGGGGTCGCGCCGATTGACGAGCATCACGGTGAGCGCCACGACGTCAGCCTTATTGCCGCCCGGTTGAGTGAGGCTGTAGGGCCGTGCAAATGCATCGATCACCAACCCGCCACCCGGGCGCTGCTTTCCAGCCGATCCCTCAAGCGTGCGGGCCACGCGCTCGCCGGGTCTCGGAACCGGGATCGTCACGCGAGCCCTGCCGGGGATACGCTGCCACGCGACATTGCGATGCTTAGGATCGAATGCCGCCGCATCGTCGAGGAACACCTCCGGCGGCAGTGGCGGCTCGGTCACATAGTCGCCCCAGGTCACGGTGACGTCGACGGTTTCCGCACGCGCATCGACCAACACGGTCAACCCGCACGCGGACGGTGCCAGCGGTCTCCGCGGGGCGGGATCGTCAGGCGCGGCATCGTCGGCGGCACGGGCAGTTCCTGTCTCCGGATCTCCCTGCTCCTCGCCGTCAGTGACCATATCCCCGGTCTCTTCCGGCTGATCCACTTCGTCGACGCCGTCCACTGGGGCAGGCACCAGAAATCCTGTCAGATACCAACGCGAAGGATTCGTATCGAGTTTCTCGTCCGCGATGTCGGCGTCACGCGGGTCGGGTCCGATCAGGTCGCGCCGGAGTGTTTCAACAAGGCGGCCACGGACGGCGGTCGGTGATTTCAGATCGATTGTCATGTTTCCCCCTCAGGTGTCGTCGGCATCGGGCGACACCTGCTCCCCAAATCCTATTCATAGACGGCTTCCCGCCCTTCCTTGTAGTCGCCCACCACCCAGATGAAACTCTGGATGTCGATCCGGTCTCGTGGACGCATGTCGGCTAATTCCAGCTCAGTCCTGGCGACGAGATCGAGCAGGCTCTCGTAGACCGGCAGGTGTAGCCGTGCCTCGTAGTCATCGGCGAAGCGGTGTCCGACACGAGTGGCGAAATCCTTGGTGGCTTCGGGCTTCAGGAACATGTGCGTGACGGGCCGCCAGAGATATGGCAGGTAGGTCGCGACGGTCCATTTCGCGTTGTCGTGCGGCTTCAGCGCCTGTTCCATCGCGAGAAGATGGGACTTGCTGCCGTCGAGCGTAAAGCGGGCTGCGGCCTGGACGAAGTCGTCGGCACGAGGGCCGCGCAGCACGTCCTGCAGACGGGTCTTTTCAAACGGGGAAAGCATGTTGGTGGCGCGGAACACGGCAAGCACTGCTTCGCCGAATCCTGTCCCGTTGACCGCGTTCTCGAGTGGCGCGGTGTCGTCGAGCTTCGCCTTCGCCGCAAGCTTGTAGTCGCGCTCCTGCGACGCGTATCCGGCGGAATGGAAGCCGTTCGGGAAGAATTTTAGAAAGCGCTTTCGAGCCTCATTGAATCCGAAATACTTCGGGTCGCTCTTGCCTGCGTCGTCGTGCAACTGCCGCCAGACATCGTCGGCATTCTCCCCTTCGGCGCAGCGGACGCCATCGGCGAGCCCGAAGAATCGCCCGTTCATCCGGACGAGGCGAAGCTCCTTCTTGCCGAGTCTCCCGCTGCGGATCGTCTCCGCCTTCCTCATTCCCTATCTCCACTAAATTCTAGACTTCCTCTTGACAGGTGTTTTGCCACAACCTTCTCAAGATTAGCGCTTCGTCTGCGAATTGTTTCGCATCCGACGTTCCGGCCGCAGGCCGAATGGTCGTCAGAGGTGTTTAGTTGGCAATTGTGCCGATTCCACTGCGTGCCGGAGGGATGATTGACGCCAAGCAGTATACGATCAACATCAATCAACCCGCTCGCAGCCATGCGCTCGAGGGCCAGAGCGGGAACCGGCCCGAACGGCACCAGCCAGGCGTCCTTGAACAGCGCGATCTCAGGCGTAAAATGCTGATCGATCGAACGACGCAGCATGTCGACTGAGAATGCGCTCTCACCGCCGCTATAGTCAAACCAGCCTGTGAGCTTCTCGCCCTTCTTGAACTTCGTCTGCCAATGAAGAACGGGGTATCGCAGCAACGAGGTGTAATGTGCTCGATGACTAGACTTGCCGAAAAGGTCGGCAGAATTGCCCAACCCGAAAATCTTGTGGAACATAAAACGGTTCATCAAACGAGCCGCTATATCTCGCATATCTCCTTCGAAGGAGGCTGACTGTTTGGCAATTTTCGCCGCATCGGAAGCAGGCAGCCCACGCCGAAGCGCGGCCCTCAGCGATTTCAATGCGGACTTCGCTTGGGCTCTCCCCGGTGTAATACCGACAAGCACAATGTCGGCATCTTTATTCATCCAATCGAACGGTGCGTAGAATTGTCCAAACTTGCCCTTCGTTTCGGGCGTGAAATGCGAATCCGACAGCACGTCACCGCCATCGACCAGAGCGTCGATCTGGGTGTCCGACAAAGTGAGAAGGTGCGGAGCAACCTGCTCAATTCGGTCAAGATACGATGAGCTAGTGGTCATGCTGCGTCGCCGTCCCCTTCCTCGGTCTCCTCATCTTCCCCTTCATCCCCCGCGATCAGTCCGGCCTCGCGCTCGGCCTTCGCGCGTTTAGCGTTTAGCGCCAGAAGCCGGGCGAGGATTTCGTCCTTAAATTCGGACGGCCATTCGAGGCGAGTCTTGGGCGTCTTACCCTCGTCTGCCTCCTGCTCGATGAACTCTGGCGCGGCGCGATCGGCCAGATCGTTCCATCCCTTCGCGTCCATATCGGACGAAGCGCCTTGGGCGTAGGCACGCAGTACAGCGATATCCATTTCGTGATGGAGCGCACGCAGGTGTGCGATGTCGGCGCCGTTCTCGCCGCGCGCGTGAAAGCGGTTGTAGGTCTTGGTGAGGCCCTCATTGCGGGCGATCATCAATTCGGCGCGGAACGCGCGATAGCCCTCGCCTGCGGTTTCGAGGGTGGCGTCGGTTTCGAAACTGGCGGGGAATGGGAAGGTACGGAAGCAGTCGGACGGCGCGTAGCGAAGCCCGTCACCCATTGTGGACGAGAAAAATCTTGCCCAAAGTTCGTGTGTTCGACTCTGCAGAATGGAAAGCCCGGAAATTCCAACTGCTACAACAATCAATTGCTCCGAAGGAACGCAAGGCGTGCTCCGCATCGACACTGAAAAATGTGTCGCCATTCTCGGCAGCAAGAGGAATCGATCGACTCTGGATAGTGCTGTATAAAGATTGCTGCGACGTTCTGCAAAGCGCCACCAATTCCTGCGGTAGGCGGGCCTATTGTCCTTGACCCGTAACGGCATAACGCGCGCTTCCAGAATCGAGATTAGTTCCGGCCAACCAGAACGCGCCTCAGACAACTCAATATCACCAAAATCTATTACATACCTGTGATGAACTTGAGTTGGCTCAGTGCTGATCTCCTCGCCGCCCAAGTAAGGAAAGATCCGCTCCGCATTTCTCGGATCCTTAGCGATTAGCGCCCGCATCGTGTCGAGGCTTTCGGCCTCACCCTTTGCGGCGGCGACATCATCGAAGGTGAAGCCCATGCCAAGCACGTATGAGCCGACGAACGCCTTGCCGGAATTCGTCACGAGTGCGGCCGGCGAGGTATCGAGATCGCCCTCGACCAAATAGGCCGAGATGCGGCGCACTCGCCGCTTATCAAGCACTGGATCAACCGCTGCACCCTTCACGATATGCACGACCGAAACCACCACGGCCGCCTCGCCAGGCCATTTCAGCCGCCGCGTGGCGCGCGAGATCGCGCCTCCCTCAGAGATGATCTTGGTCAGCCCCGAAGCGCGCGTGTCGCCTTGGCCAATGGTGTTGGTGGCGATGAGTCCGAACGCGCCGCCTTGCCGCAGCAAGCCGAAGGCGCGGAGGAAGAAGTGCGCCACCAGGTCGGCATTGCCATGCGCGCCTTCATGCAGAGTCTGCAGCCAGGACAGATAGTGGTCGCGATTTCCGGCAATGATGGTGTTCTTGCCGGCGAAGGGCGGATTGCCGACAATGGCGTCGAAACCGGGATTGCCGTCGCGCGGCCGAGGATCGAACACCTCGGGGAACTCCACCGCCCAGTGGAACGGCCGCAGGGCGCCTTCGCCGGCGGTAAGGCTGCGCGAGCGAGCCGCGATCCGGTCGAACCAGTCCGGCGCCGTGATATTGGTCTGTACGATCTTCTGGAAGTCGACCAGCGCGGCGACGCGGGGTTTCGACTTGCCTGCCGCGAAGAACGTGGCAAGTACTCCGTCGCCGACAAGCCTAGCCATATCGAGCCGCGCGTCGACGATGCGCAACTGCGCGCCGAGTTCGGCGGCGCTGGCCCATTCCGCCCGCTTCTGAATGTCGAAACGCAGCCGTTCGGCTTCCTGCAAATGGTCGGACACGAGTTTTCCGACGAAGGTCGGTTGCTTCGTCGTATCCCAGTGCGTCGCCGCGATCTGGTCCTTTGTCAGGCCTACAAGGCTGTCGCCGTATTTCAGCGCATGGTCAAGGAAGGTGAACTCGTGGTCGCGGGCGAGCGTGGCGAGCCACAGAGACAACTTGGCGAGGTCGACCGCGCGCGGGTTCCGGTCGACGCCATAGAGGCAGCGCTGGGCCACCAGCCGTCGGGCATGCAGCGGCTCGTCCTCGTCCGGCGGGATGACGGGGCGCGTCTGCGGCCAGCGCGCCCAGGCCAGCACCAGCCGGTCGCCCAGCGCCCGGCAGGCCTCTACCAGGAAGGCGCCCGAACCCATAGCTGGGTCGCAGACCTTGAGCGACAGCACGTCCTCCGCCGTCGCGTCCGCACCGATGCGCTCGAAGGCGGGCTCCAGCGCGTGCTGCACGATGGGGGCGGTGAGCGAGCGCGGCGTGTAGTGGCTGCCCGTCCGCCGCCGCTCGTCAGTCGGCTGCAGGAGTGGGGTGCCCGGAGCGGCGACGGCGGCCCCGGGCGAGGCGCGCTCATCGACGATGGGGGTCAGCGCTGCGACCAGCTCGTCGACCGTGCCCGCCTCCTTCAGCGCCTTGCCGACCTTGTCCGTCACCTTGCTGCGGTCGGCCGCTTCCTTCAGGAACTTGGCGCGGTCGTTGGGCTTCGCCGCGAGCAGTTTATTCAGATCCACAAAGACAGGCGTCTTATCGTTCTTGCCAGCACGGATAGCGAGCGCGGGCCCATCCCTGGTCTCCACCGTGAAGCCCATCACGGTCTCGTAGACGCTGCCGATCTGCTCCACGTCGAGCGTGCGGTAGGAGAGCTTCTCGCCGGAAAGCACCAGCAGGCGGTCGAGGACCTTTGCCAGGCATTCGTCCGACACCTCGGCGGGCTTCGGCGAATCCTTTGGGTCGTCCTGGCC
The DNA here is from genome assembly GCF_056403855.1 of Mesorhizobium sp. P2_E7. Classification (NCBI taxonomy): domain Bacteria; kingdom Pseudomonadati; phylum Pseudomonadota; class Alphaproteobacteria; order Hyphomicrobiales; family Phyllobacteriaceae; genus Mesorhizobium; species Mesorhizobium sp. P2_E7. Next base: position 418,977 of record NZ_JBFUER010000002.1, read on the forward strand.
CTGCAGGAAGGGAAAGGCGGCGGGGTCGAACAACTTGCCGCCGCGCCCGCGGATCCAGTCGCCGGACCGGTCGCCGCGATGCACGAGGCGGAACAGCGCGAGCAGCCGCGCCCAGGCGCCGCGGCGCAGGTGCATGGTCAGCTCGTGCCGCGCACGATCCTCCATCAGGCGCGCGTGCAGCGTCCGCACGCCGTAGCCCTGCTCGTAGAGCCGTTGCGCCTCGGCGTCCGTGCGCGACGGAATGAGCTCGCGATCCTCGGCATAGAGCAGGAAGACGAGGCGCAGCAGTACGGTGAGCAGCCCGTCATAGACGTGCTCCGGCCGCTCACTGGCGAGCCGCTCCATTCGCGCGCGATCGGCATCGTGCAGGCCGCGCATCAGCTCGTGCAACGCGCCGAGCACCTGGGCGGCGAGCTTGGTTGACACCTCGGCCTGCTCGTCCCGGCTCTTCTGGAGCAGTGCGGGAAGACGCCGTTCCGGCGCGTCGTTGTGCAGCCGGAAGGAGGAGAGGAGCAGCTTCAGGCCGCCGAGCATCGGCCGGCCTCCGACCTCGCCCAGCGAGCGCAGAGGGAAGCGGAGCCAGCCGCTAGTCTCGCCGCGGGGGGCGTGGATCAGGCGCAGCTCCCCGTCGGTCACAAGGATTCCCGTGCGGACCTGTCGATCCTTGCACAAGCGCTCCAGCCGCTGATGCGGGGTCGCCTCCCAGCCTTCCAGCGCGCCGCGTCCGTCCGGATCGACGCCCGCCGCCTCGATCCGCACGAGCATCTGCCAGCCGCCCTCGGGATCGGCGACCGCCCAGTGCGGCGCGATCTCGATGTCGCTTTCCTCTATGCGAAGTACCAGTTCGTCCGCGATCGGCGCGCCGCCGGGACTGCCTGCGACGCGGCTCGGCCGCCAGCCGAGTATGTCGGCGAAGAAGGCCCAAGGATCGAGAAGCGCAGGTCCGCTGTCCGTCTGCGACAGATGCGGCTTCACCGCCTCCGTGTCGGCGCGTGTCTGCTGCTCGGGTACGAGGTCGTAGGCCTTCAGCACCACCGGGGCGATGACGAGGCCGACCGGCTGGACGTGGCCGAGCCATTCCTCGTTCGGATCGAATCCCGCCATGCTCAGTTCCCCTCCGGCCAGAGATAGACGAGACCGATGGTCTCCAGCCGATCTGCCACCACTCCGTAGGACTCGCGGACGCGCTTGGGCCCGGTCTCGATGTCGCTCGTCAGCCGATCGAGCTTCGCCTTCCAGTGCCGCCGGTCCCGCCGCCGCTGCTCCACCTCCTCCACGATCTCGGGCAGAAAGCTCATCTGCCTGTCGTCCGGCTCGGCGTCAGCCTTGGCGATGCGCGCACGCTGATCCTCCAGCAGGCGCTTCAGCGAGGTCGCCTCCGCCTCAGCGATGCTGGCGAGATCCTTCGCCGCCTCGGCCTTGGCCTCTTCGGCACGGGCGCGCAACTCCGGCTCAAGGTCGGTGGCGTCCTGCGCTGCGTATTGGCGTATGCGGTCGACGATCTGTGGTGCAGGAACGCGAGCTGCCCGAAAGGCGTCCTCGAGCTGGACGAGCGTCGCCGCCTCTCGCGTCGGGCCGAAAGGCCTCAACGGCTTCATGCCCCGTCCGGCTTCCGTCCACGCCGCCGTCACCAGGATGATCTCCTCGTGCAGGCGCGCCGCCCCTGGCCCATAGAGCGCCAGCCGGCCGATCACCACGACGCGCGGTTGGGCGCCGGGGCCGATAACAACGCTTGCCCGAGATAGGCCTGACGCGAATCCCTGCGCCAGGAAGCGCGCGAGCAACCTTCGGACAAGCCGATGCTCCAGATGCACCTGAACCACACCTTCGGCATCGACTCCTGCCTCAGTGATTGCAGGCCTGAAGCTGAAGGAGCGAACCGGCGCGTCGCGACGCCAGTCCTTCAGTGTCTCGCCACGCTTACGTCGGCGGACTCGCAGGTCGTCCAGCGCCTCCCCCCAGCCTGCCGTCTGGAAGGCTGCTTCCGACGGATCGAGCCGGAAGGTCGGGATCTCTCCGACTGCGCCGTCCCGGTGCGCATCAAGCGTGGTGCCCGTACGTGTGAGTGCAACCGACATCACCGCCTTGAGGTCGTTGGGGTCGACGCCGACCCGCGCACGCGAGTCCTCCAGGGCGGACCGGAGGTCGTCGAGCTCCTTTGCCTGCCGGGCGCGACGCGCGACTACCGTATCATCCATCTCCTCGACGGCCGTCTTGGTCTGTTCGTCGGGAGTCTCGCCGTCGCCTTCGATCTCACGAGCGAGCCCGCTTGCGCCGCGGATGCCGTCCTGCATGAGCCGCCGATTGATGCGCTCGGCGATGACCTGGCCAGCGGATCCCAACTCGTCCTGGATCCTTTCCGTCTTGCGAACCAGCGCTTGCAGAACAACGTCCTCCTCGCGCTGCTCGTAGATGAAATAGCGGCAGTACACGACCGGAGAGGGCTGCAGCTTGCGGTCGATCCGACCGTTGCGCTGTTCGAGCCGCGCGGGATTCCAGGGCAGATCGACGTGGACAAGGTCATGGCAGCGCATCTGCAAGTTGATACCCTCGCGGGCGGCGTCGGTGCAGATCAGGATTCGCAGCGGGTCTGCCGCCGGATCGCTATTGAACCGGCGCTTCAATTCCTCGCGGCGGTCCGTCGAGGTCGCACCGGTGAAGCAAGCGATCCGATCGTCCGGTGCAAGATCATCGAGCGCTTCCTGGAGCCGCTTCTCCAGCCAGCGTCGGGTGTCCTCATATTCGGTAAAGAGGATGAGGCGGCGCTCGTTCCAGCGCCCCCCAGGCGCCATGTTCTCGCGAATCCATGCGCCAAGCTTAACTACACGCGCATCCGGCTCCTGCGCGTGCCGGCGCGCCACCTTCAGCATCTCGTCGACCATGGCGATGTCGGAGACAGAAGCGATGGCCCTTCCCGCCGCTTCGGCGGCCGCATTCTCCTCCTGATCGAGCAGCAATTCCGCCGCCGCCTCGTCCTGCGGCTCCTCCTCCATCTCGGCGGCCATGCCGATCGCGCTTGCCGCGTAGCTGGTAGTGTCCACCTCAGTTGCGCGCAGCAGTCCCTTGCGATGCACCTCCAATGTCCGTGCGAAGGCAGCAACGGAGGATAGGAGCCGCTGCTGCAGCCCGACCAGCGTCAGCCGCACATATCCGGCCTGCCGGGGAGGCAATCCCTCCGCCTTCGCCCGCACCGCGTCCGCATAGGCGCGCAGCATCGAGGCAAGCAAGAGTTCGGGCGCGCTCTGCGGCAGTTCGGCAATCCGGATAGGCTCAACCTTGCGGAGCGGGAAGCGCTCGCCGAAATGGCGCAGGTCCGACTTGAGCCTTCGAACCATGACCGGATCCAGATCCTTCGGCCGAACCGGCACGCCGCGGGTGAAGCGCTGCGGGTCTAGTATCTCAAGAAGCGCGGAAAAGGAGTTCGAATGACCGTTGTGCGGCGTCGCCGAAAGGAACAGCCGATGTTCGAACCGATCGGCAAGACCCCGCACGACGCGCGTGAACTGGCTCTCGATCGCGTACTTCATCCCGCTCGCAGGCGCTGCGTGATGCGCCTCGTCCAGGATCAGCAGCGAGCGCGGCCGGAAATCGCCGAGCAGATCGCGCAAGCCCGCGACATAGGTCTCGTCCGTCATCAGCGAGTGTGAGAGTATGAAGCGCGAGCCGGACGACCAGGGCTCGGCACCGTATCCACGCTCCCGCCGTAGCACGTTCAGATGATCTCGGTCGACGATGGTGAATGACAGGCCGAACTTGGTCTCCAGTTCGTCTTGCCATTGACGCACCGTGCCGGCAGGTGCGGCGACCAGAACGAAGTCGATGCGGTGTCGCAGAAGCAGTTCCCGGAGGACCAGGCCGGCTTCGATCGTCTTTCCCGCGCCGACATCATCAGCGATCAGCAGGTTCACACGGGGCAGCTTAAGCGCTTTGCGCAGAGGTAGGAGCTGAAAGGCATCGAGATGAATCCCGGCCCTGAACGGCGCCTGGAAGAGCTCTCGGTCTGATGACGTCGCAGTGTTCCAGCGCAGAGTCTTGAGGTACGCCGAGAATACTGAGGGATCATCAGTTCCCTGCTTGGAGATGCGGTCCCAACTCTCCTCACTCAACACTTCGCCGTCGAGTTCAGCATCCCAAAGGACCTCGATCGTCTCGCCTGTGGCGTCATCGTCGATGCAGGCCAGGCGAACCACCGGGAATGTCGGATCTTCCGGTCCATTCTCAACGAGCCAACGGCGCGAGCGGACGCGGACGAACTGTCCAAGTGATGGCGCCATGATCCCCCCTGCTTTTTCAATCAGGCAGGACGAACTAGGGCACCGGCCGCAATTCGTACTACCTACCTCTTCAGTAGAGGCGTAATCTCGAATGGCTACTTAAATCGGGACGAAAATCTCGAGGCAAGCCGAAAAGTCCGCTATTGCTTTGTTCCAGAAGCCGCCCATCCGCTGTCGGCCTAAGGCTGACATGCCTAGGGCGGCAGCTTCGCGCCGCATCTCGGTCGCTCCGGAAGGCAACTGAAAGCGGTGGATCTCACACTGAATCCAACCTAGCAGCAAGGTGGAGCGCTTCCTGCCAGCTCTGCTCAGCGGGCAAAAAAGAGGACCGCTGCCTCCTCTAATCTTGAGTTCCGCGCACTGCCAACCTGGTGAAAAATCTTGCCCGTGTGCTCAACGGCATTTCGCAGCTGCGGAGCAGGATGCTTCCAGTCGCCCCGCACGGGCTCCGCCGCGGCGAAATAGATATCGGCGTCGCCAATGAGTCGCTTGGGATTGCTGTTGTGGATGGAGCCATGATGCGGAAACATGAAAGTGGAGACGGCGTCTAACACGTCGCCGTAATGAGCTTCAAACTCAGCGACCAAGGCAGCATTCCGAAGGGGAGCGTCGCCGGTGCCCAGCCAACCGATCTTCGCGAAAGGCCAGCGTTTTAGGCTGGGCCGTACTAATGTCGCGCCAACCCGGGAAGGATCAGCAGGCCCAGAGTAGAGCGACATGCTTGTCACGTTCTTGTTGCCGAAAGCGTAACGATACGCGTCGCCGAGCACATCGGTGTGCTCGGTCACTAGCCTTCGCCGTTCGTTCATATCAACGATGCGCTTGCGAAAGCTTCCGTCGTCCCATCCTAAGAGGATTTCTACGGTCTCTGCAAAAATGCCTTTCGCGTCTTCGTCAGCTCGCTGCACATAGGGAAGAAGACGCCAGATAAGTTGGAGTCCCTCGCTAGTGGCACCTGCAATGTCGATCGCTCCATCACGAGCATAGAAAGTGTCCTGACCGACGCTTCGAACCTCTGACCGTTCTTCGCCAGCGGACCCAAGTTTCCATGGCAGGTCGTCCGGACCACCGCTGATCGGGTCTGTAAGTGGTGCATCAGGCGTCGGACCGTCGCCATTGTCCATCAGAAGAATTCGACGTGCGCCGAGGTCCTTGAGCGTTCCGACGGTGTCGACGACGAGTTCCACGAAGAAACCATTGACGTGGTCCGCGCGAGTCGCTGCGTGCGCAACAGCGATCACCTTCTCAAGATCGTCTACATAAGGGATGACAACTGTATCGACCCCGAGTTTACCGTCTCCGATCAACGCCGGAACACCCGACACATGATCGGCGTCAAAATGGGAAAGGAACAGGAAGTCGAGTCGACGACTGCCGCTCTGTCGGAGGAGATATGATATTTCGGCTTCAACATTCTTGCGGGGATGAGACCCGCAGTCATAGATGTATAAAAAGTCGCATTTCCCCAACTCCTGTTGTTCCATCCAAGCATGGACTAGAGCAGAATTCGCGGCCAAGCGAGTCAACCCCCCTGCGTGAAAGCCGCCTTGACCGGCGGCGAACTGTATCCGTTGATGACCAAGGAGTATGCCGTTTACCAAGCGCCTCCAGGCTTCTCGATCGTCCCGATTGAGTCGCGTCGATCGGTTGCGGGTTGCGGCATCTAGGTAATTAAGGAACTGATCAGGATTTTCGAGGACCCAGCGTTCGCGCCGCTGCCGATCCTCGGCTAGATCAGACACAGCCTGCTGCGCGATCGGAAATTGACGCCATCTGGCAATGCCGCTGTCGGCAGAAATGGTCCCACGTAGTCGAGCGGCATCAGAGCCGTGCGGATCCACGATTTGTGCGCGTTCAAACTCAAGAAGATCACGCGCATGCGAGCACATCCGCTTCCAACGTTCGAGTTGGATTCCCGCAGGACGTTTAGGTAGATAATTCCACTCGCCCAAAGCAGATCCCCTGGTCTCGGTGCAATATAGCGATCCTGACCTGGGTCAGGTTGGCTGACCACTTGGTCGTGTGGGACATCCGCTACGGCCGGTGCGGCACCAGCGGTTCACCTCATTTCGGAAGTCACCAATTTCACTGCCGTTGAAAGCAGACATCGTCATTGGAGAAATGCTTGGGTTGTGCGACCTCGTCAAGTTGAAACCCTTCGAAACATGGACGCAGCCACCGATTCATTGTTGCACAACTGATCTTGGGATCGCGGATGAGAACGCGAAAGCACAACGGCAGACACTGCTTGCCACTTTATAGATTGGCCAATTGTATATGATACCTTGTTAAACTAGGCCGGAATCGCGGCGGAAAATAACCGGGGAGGCCCCATGACCTATTTCACCGAAAACGACATTTCCCTTAGACTGGTCGGTGCTCCCAATACCGGTTTTCGTCCCGGCCAACTGGGCGCGCTTCATTCCGTGCTAGCTCATTTTTCAGTCTATGACGAACCGGCAATCCTATCCCTGCCAACGGGCTACGGAAAAACCGCGCTCTTGATGGCGCTACCATTTTTGCTGCGAGCGCGTCGCGTTCTAGTCGTGGAGCCCACCAACGCTCTAAGAGCTCAAACGACCAGCCACTTCAATGACCTTTCCGTTCTGCGCCGTCTGGGCGTCATCCGTGCTGACGGCCCCAATCCCGCAGTGACCGGTCAGAAAGGTGCGCCGGCGGACGCCGCCGCCTGGGGTGCGTTGGCTGCACAGGACGTCATTATCTCGACGCCACAAAGCATTTCACCGGTCATCGCCCCCGGCGCGGCTCCAGATCTGTTTGATCTGATCATCTTCGATGAGGCTCATCACGCGCCCGCCGACACCTGGGTCGCCTTCTTGACGCACTATTCTGGTGCACGGTTTGTCTTTCTGACGGCCACGCCCTTTCGTCGCGACCGCAAGATAATTCCGGGTCGCATGGCGTACTGGTATCCGGTCTCTAAAGCCTCAAAGGAGTCGGCGTTCGGGCGGGTCACGTTCACCGCCGCACAGGTGCGCAACGCCAATGATGACGAGGAAATCGACCGATCGGTCGCGCAAACGGCGGTAGCAAAGCTTCGAGCGGATCAGGCGGCTGGCTTCGATCATCGTATCTTCGCGCGGGCGGCAAGCATCGCCGCCGCACGACAACTAGTTGGCGTCTACGAAAGGGCGGGCGCGCGGGTATGCACAATCGACAGCTACGCTTCAAAGCGTACCCAAGACAAAGCCGAGGCGGAACTCATTGCGGGCGAGATCGATGGCGTCGTTTGCGTCGACATGTTCGGCGAAGGATATGATTTTCCCAAACTCAAGATCGCAGCCCTCCACGCGCCGCACCGATCGCTGGTGCCCACGCTGCAATTCATCGGACGCTTCGCGCGAACAAACGATGCACGCACCGGCGACGCCACGCTCGTCGCTCCTCTTGCGAGGTTGAAGGACGCATCGGTCCGTCTTTTTAAAGAGGGCGTCGACATCGCCGAAATGATCGATGACGTGGCTCGTGAGCAGATTGCTGAGGTGGAAGCAGATCGGGACGTTCTCAATCTCCTGAGAATCAGCCGGCAAGCGGATTCCGACTATGACTCCGTAACACCGCTCCTGCTGGAGCTTTATGCGCACACGCAGATCTTCGCATGCCAGGCTCGTCCGGATTTCTCGCTTTTTGGCGAAGTAGTCGGCCGCGACCTTCGGGTGGCGAAGCAATGGACATCAGTAGACGGTTTGGTGACCCTTCTACTCACTGTCGACACGTCGCCGCCCAACTGGGCAACCTCGGATGTTTTGGTGAATGTGCGTCACGACGCGTTTTTGCTGGCGTATAATCAGGCGTCTGGTCTCTGCTTTATCGGATCCACACGTAGGACTCCTCGAATCTATCTGGAGCTGATGCAGACGATTCTGCGGGATCAACATCGTCCGATCAGCTATGAGCACACTCGCCGCGCCCTGAGCGGCCTCACTGGTCTGCGCTTCTACAATGTGGGGCTCAAGAACACGGCTCTGAACTCGCAAGCGGAGTCTTACCGCGTGATGACCGGTCCAGCGGCGGAACGCGCGTTGACCACAGGTGACGGGCGTGCTTACGCGCAAGGACATTTCTTCGGTAGCGGGGTCGGCGGAGACGACGTGCGGGAGACGATCGGCGCCAGCAGCAGTTCTCGCATTTGGTCAAATCAGCGTTTGACCGTGGCGGAGTATCTCGAGTGGATCACCGACCTGAACGGACGTATCGGCGGCGGGGACGGTATCGAAGCATCTCATCTCGATATTGTGCAGCACGCACGGACCCTCGAACGGCTACCGGAGCACGTCATCGCTGCGGGCTGGCACAAACAAGCTTACCGTCTGGCGCCGCGCGTGCGCTGGCGCACCGGTGCTGGAGCGCCTTGGTCTTATGGTGTTGTTACCGACTTTGAGTTCGTCGATTTTCAAATCAACGTGGCCCGAACGTCGATGACCTTCGATCTCGTCTCCGAGGCAATCAATGAGCGATTTCGTTTCAATCTCGGTGGCGGTGCCCTATTCGCGAAGGTGGGCGCCCAGGAGATCGAGATTTTCTCAGGATCTGATGAATGGATGGATCTGGCGACCTGGCTATCGCTCCATCCACCGGTCTTTTATGCAGCGGACAAATCATCGTTCGTCGGGGTAAATCTGATCGGCGCGGCGGCTACAGTTGTTGCCCAACTGCGGGACGGCGATGCGGAGGCCCTCGCCTGGGACAATTGTGCAATCGGGAACGAATTTGGGCCTCTGCGGGATGACGGACAGCTGACTGTCCACGAATGGTTGGAACGGCACCTGGTAGCCACCCCCGGCCTCGTTGCCTTGTTGTATGACCATCGGAGCGGCGAGGCGGCCGACTATGTTGCGATTGTGCGGAATGCAGACGGCACGGTGATTGTCCGGCTCTATCACTGCAAAGGCGCGGGAGGCGCTCCATCTGGAGGACGCGTGGGCGATGTGTACGAGGTCTCGGGCCAGATGTTGAAGTCGATCGCCTATTGTGACGCAGCCGTTCTCACCCAACACATCGAACATCGGATAGATGCTGGTCGTCACCGCCACCCATCGCGCTTTGTGCGCGGCGACTTCAATACGATGAGACAGGTTTTCCAGGACGCCCCTCCTACCGGACTGGCATTTGAGATTTTCGGCGTACAACCTGGTATTTCGAGGGCAATAGTGGATGCCCACCTTGCCGACCTCATGGTGTACGGGTTGGATTATGCGCAGCGTGGTGGCGCCGCCAAGGCCCAGTGGTTGACAAGCGCGTGAGACGCCAAGCGGTGCTGCGCAGGCGCAAGACCCTCGTTGCATGCCATCCTATTCTGCGCGGGAAACCTAATTCAGGTAGCTTCTCGACATAGCCGTCCCGAAAGCAGACCATCGGCTTTCGGCCCACAGCTGCCTGTCCGGAACGCGCCTCAACGCGGCCATTGCGCTGACGACGCTCCATTTCCTGTAAGCGGTCATTGTTCATTGCCGCCCTTGGAGGCCGCTCCGCGAACTGACGCAAACGGGGCACCTAGATGCGTCGAATTTGCCTCTGGACGGTCTGCGGCGGCGACAGTTATTTCGTGATGTCGCGGGTCGACCGTGAACCGCGGATCACTCGTCGCTGTGGCTGGATGACAGCAGGATTCCCAATGACAACTAACGACGAGGCCCCCAGAGCCCCAAGCCCAAAGGCTCTCGAGATTTCGCGAGAAGACCTGTACGAGCAGGTCTGGGCAACACCGATCAACCATCTGGCTGAAAAGTTCGGAGTGTCAGGCTCCTACCTTGCACGTGTTTGTGAAGCACTCAATGTACCCCGTCCACCTGTAGGATATTGGCAGAAAAAGGCGGTTGGGAAGGCTAACCCTCGTCCCGACCTGCCCCCTGCGCTTCCTGGAGATCAACTGAATTGGTCGAAGGACAAGCCCATCGCAGTGCCTGTCAAAAATCGCCTCAGGCGAAAGCCAGGTGGCGCGCTCATGACCAAGACCATCCGATCGGGTCGTCACCCCATGCTGACCGGCGTGGAGGGGCACTTCCGGAAATCGCGCAAGGTCGAAGAGGGCGAGTTCCTAAGGCCTTACAAGTACCTTCTGCCCGACGTTGTTGCCTCGGAAGCATGCTTAGTTCGAGCGCTCGATCTTGCAAACGAGGTCTACACTGCCTTTGATAGAAAGGGACATCGCGTTCTGTTCGCGCCACCCGATCAGAGGATGGGTCGTGTCCACATAGAAGAGCGTGAAGCGCCTGGGAAAGACAGGAAGTACGGGCGCTACTCTACCGGGAGTATCTGGTCGCCACATCGACCGACCATCACCTACATTGAATCTGTGCCCATCGGCCTTGCGCTTACCGAGATGACCGAACGAACCGCCATGCGCTATATCGGTGGAAAGTACGTCCGCGAGGATAGCAAGATGTTAAAGTCGGCCAGATCGTGGCAACTCGCTAACACATGGACGACCGAGCAGGACCTTCCTTGCGGGCGCTTTCGTTTGGTTGCCTATTCTCCCCTTAATGGTGTCGATTGGGTTGAGAGCTGGCAAGAGACTGCCAAGAGTTCGATCAGCGCGATGATCCCGGCAATTGTCCGGAAGTTGGAAAGCTCCAAGGATGAGCTTCAGGCTTTGATGACCGCCGCTGAGGAGGCTGCAGCGCAGCGACAAAGGGAATGGGAAGAAGCCCACGAACGCTACCTTCGTGAGGAAGATCAACGGCGGGTGGAGCAGGCGAGATCAGAGAGCCAGAAGCAACTTTCAGACATTATGGACAGGTGGGCGTCCGCGATGTCGGTTGAACGCTTCTTCCAGGATGCGGAGCGGCGCATAGAACACGTGGATAGCGGACGACGTGCCCAACTAATGGAGCGTCTCGCTCTGGCGAGAGCAATGCTCGGCACAATGGATCCCCTGGATTACCTTGAAAGCTGGCTGGGTCCCGAGGAGCGGTATAAGTCGAAATACAGTTAGAACTGAAGGGGCTGTGAGGTAGCTTGAGGTGATCGAAAAGCCAGGAGGTTCCACCTGGGTCCGGCACGCTGACGCATCGCGCCGACAAGAATGCGTTGGCCAACTGTGACGAACGCTCTTCTATCTGTTTGCATCTGAAAGCCGCATGGAAGCCAAGTCCTGTCACCAGGATACACTGAATACCTGTGCTGAGGCCTAACGCCTGCTGCCAAGTTCGTTGCCCACTTTGATCCAGTTGCCTATCAACGCAGGACAGAGGCGGAGAGCAGGCGGGCGAGGCCTCACAACCTGCAATCAGCGGGAGACCAGATGACGGACAAACGAGGCGCGCAACAGGCATGATGGTCGACACGCAGGTTCTTTCCTACGCCTACAAAGGCCAAGAAGTTGGCCTCGCTGGCGCGCGGATTTCATCGGTAGCCGCCCACGAGTTCCTGGAGCTGTACGAGCCCAGTTCGCCGACGAGCTTTCGCTATTACATCAAGTATCGTTCCGGCCGGCATCTCGGCGTGCCATCGGAAGCGCCAGCGCAATGGAAGAGCGGTGGTTTAGAACGTTTGGTATTCGACTTCGGAAGCGACTACCCAACGCTTGTCGAATTCAACAGCCGAGCCACGGCAGCGATCATCAACGACCGCAACAGCCCTGCATTCAACCATCTCGTTTCTTCTCTCGACAAATCCCTGCAGAAAAAGCTCCGGCCGCGCTTCGTGTTCCTATGCGAGCACGTCGAAGAATGCGTACCGTTGGTTTCTCAGACAGCTGAGATGGGGATTGACCTGTTGTGGAATTTTGTCCAGCGTCACAACGTCAAATCCAACTTCCGCAACTCGGTGAACGACATGATGATCCTTGCGACGGCAATTGCCGGCGGGGAGCACCTTTTGACTCGCGATGACCTGTTGGCTCGCTTTGCAGCGGCACAACACGGGGCGCCTGTAAGGGAGTTTAGCCCAGGCCTGATTGAAATCGACTTCGCACGCGAGCCAGTGGCTGTTAAGCGCCGACCCAGGGAGAGCAAGGGCTATATCAATCGTGGTTGGCGCATCGCTATCCAAACGGGGCGTCGCCCCCCTCAGGCATGACGTGGTTTCATCGCGCTGCGGGCGATAGGCCCATTGGGCGAATGCCTCAGGTCGCCTTCCGGTCGAGCTAAGGAACATCTGAAACGGCGCCCTTCGTCGGGGTTCTCGGTCCGCATCCCGCCGACGGCGGCGCTATGCTGATGCTACGTACGGCCGCAATATTGAACCGGTCTCAGGGCCACGATCTTTTCTCTAGCACCAAAATGGCTTGGTCCTATTTCGCACTTCCGCTTTGTACGACCTTGATTGATTTGTGGGGAGAAAGGGAGTGCGGCCCTCTATTCCAGCAATCCGTGACCGCGTCAGCGCCGCCCGGCCGACCGCTTGATGAGCCCGAAGCGAAGGCGCTCTACACCAGTGATGGCAGCGACGCGCGGGGACAGGACCGGCTCTTCGAGGTAAAGGACTGGCTGCGGGCCAGGCCACGAGCCCCGGATGAGACATGCTGAACCAGCAGATGACGTGAAGTCGGCTCTCTATTCTGTTGTACCTTGTATGTAGTTGAGGATAAGTCTCGACAGCAGAACTGGCGGCCAGATCTGGGGGGAAACGTGAATATTCAATCGGGCATCGACGACCCTAACGGCGTCATCGCGCAAGTCGCCTATTTCACTACGAAGGAATTTGACAGGTCACTGAGCAGAGCCTTTCTGGGAGGTGGACAGCAACAGAAGAAGGCCATCAAGGTCAAAACGATCCTCGGCAGCCTGCGCGACCCAAATCCTTTTGTTGGCGTTCCACTTACCAATCATGGTGAAACCCGCGTCCAGAATGCCGTTAAGTACGATCTTGGCGATGGCTGGCGCCTGATCACCCAGCAAACGGACAAGACGTGCCTTTTCCTGTTTGTCGGAGATCATGAAGACGCCGACAAATGGCTGGACGGGCAGAAGGGGATGAAGCCTGCTGTCAGGGACCTCAGGGCTGTTCTTGTGCCTGGTTCAGGCCAGCAAGTGGTTCACGCCAACTCATTTCGCGCCGACCATCACGACAAGCCCCTTGTCGAGCGACTGGACGCCGACGCTATGGACCACGTACTGGACGGGCTCCCGCGCAGTGTGGCGAGGAAGCTCGAGGCACTGGATGCACGTTCAAGCACCAGCGATCTTGATGGAGTGGTCGCCGGGATTCCAGATGCAGGAAAAGCAGAACTCGTTCATGCCGTTTTCAATCTGCTGCTTTCTGGCAATTATGAGGGTGCACAGGCTCATGTCGATCTGAGTATGGGTCGCATCGGGCTGCTGGACGATGTCGACGAAGCCGAGATGCTCGAGGTGGCCGACGGCGAGGATATTCGCCGTCTGCGCATTGGATCGCCAGAATATGAGGCTTGGCTAGCATCCTTCGAGAAGCGCTCCAGTTGGCACGAATGGTTCTTGTACCTCCATCCCGAGCAGGAGAATGTCGTAATGGCCGACTATGCCGGCGTCTCTCAGCTCTCCGGAGTTTCAGGGTCGGGAAAGACCTGTGTCGCCGTTCGCCGTGCACTCCGTCTGGCGGAGGCGGCGGATTCGAAAGTGCTTCTTCTTACGCTTAACCGTAGCTTGGCCGGTCTCCTGCGCCAGCTTGTTGACGCTGCCTGCAGCAATGACGCCGCCCGGGGCCGTATTGAGGTCACGTCATTCTTCGAACTCGCCCAGCGTCTTCTCCATCAATTCGAGCCGGACAATGATCGTCATTATGTGGATGTGACCTGGAAATCCAATGAACATGTCGATCTGGTTTTCCGCGAATACTATCGCCAATGGCTGAACAATGATTCTGCGAAGGTGCTTCTGCCCTTGCACAAGTCGATGACCGCTCGGGGCGTTGGCGGTGAGGCCTATCTTCGTGACGAGTTTGACTGGATTCGTAGCGCCGTCACGCCGCATTCTCGCTCGTCATACCTCGGTCTCGAACGAAAGGGACGCAAGTTCCCGATCGCGGCTGATCGTCGTTCGGATATCCTTAAGGGTCTGGACGGGTGGGAGCAGAAGATGCGCGATGTCGGTGTCGTCGACTATCTGGGCCTTACCTCGGCTCTTGCGAGGCATCTGGATGCCGTACAGCCGCGTTATACGAATGTCCTTGTCGACGAGGCCCAGGATTTCGGTAGTACCGAGCTTCAGATTATCAGAAAGCTCGTCGAAAAAGGGCCGAACGATATCTTTCTTTGCGGCGATATCGCACAAACCATACTGCCGAAGCATCGTTCCCTTCCGGACTTGGGCCTTGTCGGTATCACGCGCGAGCGAATTAAAAAGAATTATCGAAACAGCCGGGAAATTCTGAAAGCGGCTTATGAGGTGCTGAGCAATAATCTTAACGATGAAATGCTGGACAGCGACGACCTAGAGATACTTGACCCTCAGTTCGCAAATTTCAGCGGCCCCGTGCCAATGGCTCTCGCGGCAGATACGCTGGAGCACGAGGTCGCGTATGCGCGTGCATATGCCGCCACTGCTCTGCAGAACTATGCCAAAACAGTTTGCATTGCATTTGCGGGACTATCGAGTCGAGACGTCAAGGGCTTTGCCGAGAAGTGCAATGTCACTTCGCTCGATGGTGCCTATGACCCTAGTTCTGATCGTCTGGTGTTTTGTGATCTTGAGCAGACCAAGGGCTACGAGTTCGATTCGCTCATCATTCTGAACTGCAGAAGGGGCATCCTCCCGCCGCATGATGTTCCGGAAGAGGAAGCCTATCGTGCTTCCTGCAAACTCTACGTCGCCATGACACGCGCAAGACGGGAGCTGATCCTGTCGTTCAATGGCGAGGCGAGTCCATGGATCGCGGAAGTGAGGGACACTATTGGAACAGCTCTCTGGAGCGAGTTCGAGATTTTGGATTCGAGTCTCTTGCAAGGCGTCCCTGAACTTCTTCCCGAGATAGAGCCGGACAAAGAAATTGATGATGTCGGAAAGCTAACGGGGCTGCAGTTCATTTATACGGCCAAGGGGTTGGGACTATCGCCAGAGGCGCAGGACAAACTTATCGACCTTGTAGATGGTCGTGGCTTGCGTGCCGCAGGCGGCGTTCGACGGTTGAGATGGCAAAACATGCGATCACTGATTACGGATCTGAATGAAAGCCGGCTTCATGATTTGCAGTTTGGCCCGAATGTGGCAGCCGAACTCCGACAACTCGGAAGCCTCCTGCCTTGAGCGTAAGTCTGAAGGCCTTTTCTCCCGCGACGCTCAACCCCGGGGAACATGAAATGGAGCGTCCATGCCTTCTCGCTTATCGCGCGTGGTCAGTATTCGGGTTTGGATGACGGCCCTTTCTTTCCGGGTAATCTGTTGTTCCGTCGGAAACGTCCTAACAGTCATGTCCCATTCCGTGTCCGCTCGTGGCACCGACCCCAATGCGTCCTGCCCCCAAATTCTAAAGCCATTGCTTGCCAAACCGTCCCTCGAGTGCAGCCAATTTGGTCGGAAGATGGTCATCTGCGGTGGTCAGACCGAGATACATCGCGGCGCGCGTCGCTCCTACATAAAGGTACTTTTCGAACAGATCGGGTTGGCGCTGCGCGAGCCGGTCGATGCCGAGGAAAAAGACCGCCTCAAATTCCAAACCTTTGATGTGACGCACGTCGAACACGCGCACATCGTTCTCCTGCCCGGCCATTTCACCGAATGGACAAGGAACAGCGCGAATGTTGCTCGATGCAAGCGCATCGTTCAGCGCCACAGCCATCGGGATAACCTCCTCTTCATCGCTGACCAGGATTGCGATGCTCGGCACTTGGCCACTCAGGCGTTCAAGCTCGACTATTCGGTCCTTCAACCAGGACGCGCAGGCGAGGCGATCTCCCAGTTTGACGCCGAGAGCGGGGTCGAATCCGTCATTGTTGACGCGCTGCGGCAACTGCGCCTCGGGGACATCGGGTGATGAAAGCTGCGCAATGGCCCGCGCCAACTCATTCAACTGCCGGCTGTGGCGATAAGTGATGTTGACGGAACGAACCTCGAAATCTGGGAATACCCACCTCAGGTCGTCATCCGAACGGCTTCCCCATTCCGTGATGCGCTGATTGAAATCGCCGCAGGCGACAAAAGAACGGGCCGCCGGATCGCACAACGCCGCCATGCAGGCAAGTTGCACCGGCGAGAAATCTGTCGCTTCATCCACCAGGATTTGCGTGCGGTTCAGTGACAGAACGGGCGCCAACGCGGCATGGCGGCCCTGGGCGTGCCCGCGTGCAATCCGCCGATCCGCAAGCAATGTGCGGGCGGAGTTGAGGATGGCGAGCAAAATTAAATCGACCTCCAGCGGGTGCAGGTCGGTCGCCGCAATCGGATCACGACGGTACCAGCGGCCTTCTGTCTGACGTTCGCGACGAAAGCGTCGATACCGTGCGCCTACCCCGTCAACAAGACGCCGTTCGGCATTCAGGAAACGCCGCGCTGCCGTTTGCAGAAGGAGATCGGTCCCGATTGTGCGCAAAGCGTCCTGCGTCAGGCTACGGTCGCCAAACCAATCGACAAGTCGGCCGTTTCGCGATTGCTTTCCGAGCGATCGTCCACTGGCCGCTGCACGCGCTTTGGCACGCAAGGCGCGGTATAATGCTTCCACAGCAGCTTCGCGGCCAAGCTTGATCTGCCGGGTCTCTTCTTCATCCTCCTCGTCAGGATCTTCGTTATCATCGCTTTCTGTTAGCGTTCCGACGAACGCGACAAGCGCATCAAGAAAACCAGCGTCTGCCCGAAGCGCCTGCCTCGCCGCCGCGTTTAGCGCCTCGTCGGTTTTCCTCTTCAATCCGCCGATCAGCGCCTGAAGCTCGTCCGCCATAGCCGCTATGGAAATTAAGGCGCCCGGATGGTGGCCAGAAACGGACGACGGAAGTGCTTCCCGGAGACGCGCGCCAAGACGCTTTACATCTGCCGAGCCATCGGCGGCCAGAATGTCGGCGTTCGCTTTCAGTTCCCTCCAAAACAGGCCGAGCTGCCAAGCCTCAAAATCCTCGAACCACGCCCGCTGCGCCGCTACCGTCTCCGGCAACAGAAATGGCAACGCATCCTTCATCACGAACGAGCCGCCCCCGGCAGCGGAGCGTAGGACACCGAAGCGGTTCCGGGCAAGCTCGCGCCGGTAGTCGTCCCAAGTCTGAATACGCTCATCAGGTGCCGGGATAAGCTCCTTCGCGAAGGCTTCCTTCACATACCGCCGCAACAACGTGGTTGGGGTGAACATCAGCCAGCTCGTCTCGTGTTGGGCTTCGCCCGACGTTGTCTCGCCGATCACATCCCGCTCTTCCTCAGGAAGGCTTTCCAAATCGATCTTCTGTCCAAGACGCTTGATAAGCGTGGTCGTTTTCCCAGTGCCGGGCGGCCCAAGGATCACAAGGCGCGTATCAATGGGGAGACGGAATATCTCATCCTGATACTCGTCTAGAACCTTAAGATCACGGAGCGCCATCCTGGTAATGACATCGCGTTTGCGACCCTCAAAAACGACGGCCGCAGCCCTGTCGCTCGCCAGTGCGGCCTCAAGGATATCAAGCTCTTCTTCGGCGACACCCATGCCCCGCAGCAACTCGCGAAGCGAAACGACCGTAAACGCCGCAAAATCCTTGCCTTCAACGAAGGTGTTGAGTGAGTCCCAGATACCGCCCACCTCCTTGGCGTACAGCGTTGACTTCTCGAGCACCGTGAATGTTTGAGATCCGGGACCCAGGATGCTTCCTCCAATGGGAAGCGCAGCGATTCGACCAAAGGGGAGATGGTAGCCGACAGCAATGCTTCCGTCCGAAGGCGTCCGGTGCGGGATCGCCCGGGAAACGAAGACGAACCTGCGGGCGCCATCTTCGTCCCGCGCCACCACACGGGAAAAAGCTGGCTCTGCCAACAGCGCAATAAGCGCGCGCCGCAATTGATCAGAGTTCTGGCTCACGCGGCGAACCGCAGGGCCGTCTGTAAAGGCGTTTAGTGAAGCCAAGGCGTTGGCGGGTGACGGACTACCCTCACCAAGTTTCTCCCGAACCCGGTCTGCCGTCTCCTCAAAGTGCCGCAGCGTATGTTCTGCAATCGGCACAGCGCGTTCCGACTGGCTGGGGGGCGCCGTCACCACGGAAACTGTCTTTTTCTTGTTCAAGATCTTGCGTCCTTCTCCAGTCTGTCTTCCTTCCCGGACTTAAAGCATCTTAGACAAATATTCCCCTCTGCATGAAGGGAGATTGAAGGTATTTTCGGAGTGCAAGCCTTGGCGGTATTGCAGGCCGGCCTTTGCAGGCCGACCCGCATCGACATGATGAACCATGTGACTTTGGGTCCCCGGCGTGACGGCCAAAGACCCAGCCCTTTCACATTCAGGCTCAGCGCAAACTCCGCAAGCGCGGACGCACCGCGAAGACCGCCTTAAACTTCGAGCCGGCACCGACCACCTCGATATCGGAGCCATCAAGCTCCGAAAGATGTCCGAAAACCGTACATAGAAACATCCCGGCGCAGTCTCACTAGGACTTCGACTTGATTTCGTGAGATGAAGAAGAATGGCGGATCCGGATTTCAATGACGATGGTTATGACACCAAGACCGACATGGTCCCGGAGTTCTTCAATTTCATCCGAAGCTTACGCGCAGATGATCTTGTGGCTGAGATCTTGCAGAACGAGATCGACGCGGGCAGCACGCATACGGTCCTAGACTTCGGCGCCGACCGGCTCATCGGCAGCGGCAATGGCGCACCGGTCGATGCGGACGGCTGGAAGCGCCTCACTTATCTCCGCGGCGCGGGCGATGAGGTGCCGCAGAAAAAAGGGCTCATTGGCATCAAGAATCACGGCCTCAAGGCGTGCTTCACGATCGGCGATTCGATCCACATCCGATCGGGCAAGCTTAGGACCCATCAGACACTCTACAGATATGGGGAGAACAAACCGCCCAAACCCGGTGCGCGCCGCGTGCCAATTGCGGATCCCGACGGACCGGACGTAGGTTGCGCCATCGAGATTCCATACCGGCGCCGGCAACTGGTTTCGAAATCGGGCGAGCGGACGATCCTCGAAGTGCCGAGCGAGGCGGATATCGACGCATTGTTCACTGACGCGGCTTCGTCCCTGGCACAGCGGTTCATCGGCACCCTGCGGCCGGACATCCGGCCGCACTATGTCATCGAGCTCAGGCATCACCGGCTCGGCACGAAGCGCTTCTTCTTCTCGACCACAAGGGCGCTCGACAAGGGCAAGTTCCAGGTCTTTTCACGTAGCTGCGAGATAAGCGGACCTGATGGCGATAGCGCACTTCGAGAGCGGGTCGCCACGCGCACGATCGGACGCCCCCAAGGGGCTCAGCATGACGTTCCGGCTTTCTATGCCCGCAAGGCACGCCTCGCCATCGAGGTGGCCTGGGCGGAGACCCTGCGGGGGCGGATTGTTGCCGGCCGCGGCGAGCTCAGATATCCGATCGGCTATGTGCTGGGCGGCCCCTCCTCCTCAAGCGGCTTTGCGGCCCATTATTCCGCGCCGTTCGCCTCCGATACGGAGCGGCATGGCCTCGCCGACCAGTCGAAGGTCTGGAACACACATCTCGTCAATGGCTGCGACGCGCTTCTCGTCGAGGCCATTTCGTGGCTGCTCAGCCGCTCGGATTTGCTACCACTCGATCTCCTGGGCGCCGACTTCGCGCCGGACGAGCGGCTCGCCCCGCTGGTCGTGGCGCTCGCGCAAAGCCGCGCGCTCCCGAGCATCGCGCCGCGCGCTAGACAAGGCGCGGCCACGAACAAGACGCGCCGCCGCTGGACGCGGATATTGATCCCGAGCACGCAGACACGTCCCGGCGTCCATTCACACGCCCTGGCGGATGTGGCGCCTCCCGAAGAATGGCTGCTGGCGGCCGCGACGCCGGAGCGGATCCGCTCGCTCCTGCTCGACCGGAATCTTGCCGGCTGGCTAGAAAACCGGATCAGCTTCGACGAGACCGACGCTGCCGAGCGACTGAGGCCGCTTGATGCGGAAGACGGAGGCTATTTTCCTTGGGCGAGCGACGCAGAGCGCCGTCGGGGTTTGTCGAACCTTCCTCTGGTTCGGCGCCATCTCGACGCCTTGCTCGAAGGCGATCCGATCCCTTCGCCGGCCCAGGACCTCGAGCTCCCCAACACAAATGGCATCACGACGCCGATGTCGCAGATGGGCCTGGCCTCTGAACTTCCTACCGATCTGCCAGGCGTCAGCCTGCCGCCCATCGTTCATCCCGACCTTTCCGCGCATCCGATCTTTAGATCGCACAATTGGCTGCGGCCGCATTTCGGATTTCCGGAACTGGTCGAGACCCTGGCCGCTGCTCCAATCGGCGCGACGGTCGCCAAAGGGCTTTTCGCGTGGCTGGTTCGCAACCCCGCGGGATTCCCGAAAAAGGCTTGGCCCGCGATCAAGAAGCTGCCGATTTGGCCGGATGCCAGCGGCATGCCGGGACCGCTCGGCAGATTGTGCGAGCCCAAGAGCGGCGGGGCCGCCCGGGTCGTCGTGAGCGCGCTAGCGCGCCCGCATGCTGACATTGCGAAGCTTCGGACCGCGCTGGCGCACAGACGGCTGGGCCTTACCGTTCGCAACGAGCCCAGCGAGGCGGAAGTCTCGAACTGGCTGGCCGCCACCCTCACTGATCTGCCAGAGGGACTGGTGCTCGATGCTGAGGAAATGTTGCGGTTTCGCAAGTTCGAGCGCGATTTGGAAGCCATCGCCAAATCAACAAGCGCGCGAGTCCTGGCCGCGAGCGACGCACCGCCGGCCTTGGCGCTCGATGGTACGCTTAGAGCACGATCGGACCTGGTCTCACCGACGCCGGCGGTGGGGCGGTTGTCCCTAGTGGGCGAGCATGTCGCCGCTAGCCGCTCCGACGCACTCGCGAAGATCTGGCCGATGCGCGCCGCCCCGACCGCGGCGATGTTGCGCGCGGCGCTTGCCGCGGACCTGGCCAACCAGCCTGCATTGCTGGGCCGGCTCAAGGCGCTCGCCGACGTTGCCGATGGCTATGATCTCGGGATCGGCCAGCTTGCGTGCATTCCGCTAGGCGGCGACTTTGCCGCGCCTGTGGCGCTCGCCTTCAAGGGCAACAGGGGTGACTATTGGGGCGATTACCGGCGGCAGATCAGCGGCAAGAATCTCGCGCCAAACGACCAGGCCCTTTATCGCCGCGCCGGCGTGTTGCCGGCCGAGCCCAATACGGAGAGCTCACGCGCGTTCTTCGCCTGGCTGCGCGAGGGCGAGCGGCAAATCGAACCGCACTTACCGCAGATCGTACGCCATTTCGCGCATGAGAGTGGGCCGACGAGCTGGTGGGGCATTTATGAGAACGAGCCCTGCCTTCCCGTCGACAGCGCGCGCGGCCTCGAGCTTGTCAGCTACCGTACAGCTACGAGGGGCCGCTCGGTTTTCGTGAAGGATTTCCCAGCGCTTGCGCGGACCATCCTGGACGATCCAGGATCGCTCATGCTCGCGATCGACAAGCATGAGCAGGTGATTTCCTCGATCACTCAAATCCTGCTGGGCCAGGGTGTGCGATCACTTCGACATGTCGCGGGCGAGCCCGCCAAGGTGACGGGGTCCGATTCCGTGCCGGCACCGACTTGGGTTCAGGAGATCGTCACGACGCTTAAGTCCCGGCGTATCGCCAGGACGCTCGAAAAGCGGCTCGACCATTATCAGGTCGACAGGAAGTATATTCATGCGCACTGGCCCAGCCGTCTTTCCGGCATCGCGAGCGTCATGTGCGCGAGGAGGGTTGTTGCGACCTACAAGATCGGTCAGCGCGAAATCGCGACGGAGATCGACCATGCATTCGACGAGGCTGCGGGCATACTGTGGCTCAAGCTTGAGCCTGACGACCGACGGAGCAGCGTCGAGAGCGCCCTGTTTATGGCGATCGCGGAACGAATTTTCGTGCAAAGCGCTCCTCTTTGGTGCGGCCCAACCCTGGCCGCGGCGCTCAACACCGACATCGTCGAGGCCAAGGCCGCAGCCGAGCAAAAGCTCGACTTCGAGGAGCCATTGGAAGCGGATGAAAAACCGCTGGATGAGGACGAGCCGATCGGTGAGGTCGAGCCGGAGGAAGCGCCGATCGGCCATTATAACTGGACGCCGGACCCGGCCCGGAACGTTCCCCATCCCGCTCCCCTGACGGAAAAACACGGCAAGTCCGAACCTGAAAAGCCCGCCGAGCGCGACAAGAACAGGAAACGCGAACGCGCGGCGGTCCCGGGGGAGGAAGACCAGATCAGGGATTTGAAGCAGAACCATTACGCGTTTCACTGCCAAATCTCGCTTGCATCGCACGCGCCGGCCAAGCTGGCGCCGGCCGGAAGCTATGTGGAGCTGGCTGAGAATCGCGCCAAGATGATCGACGCGCATCATGCCGATTATGCCGGGGCCTCTGGCGCACGCCATGCCGGCAATCTGCTCATCCTGTCCCACGTCGAGCATCACAAGGTTGGACGACAGCTGAGCCGCGAGCAGGTGCGCGCGGCGCTACGAGATGCGCGGCCTCGTCAGGTAGTCTTCGGCAAAGGCAGGCAACGCAAAACGGTCGAGGGCGTCGTGGCCGATGTTCTTGTCGCTGCGACTGGGGAGATCATCTCGATCTTCTTCACTTTGGACCATAGGGACTATTGGCTTCGATAGTCCTCAGCGCCAAACAAATCGGGCGGGAGCCGAGCTCAAGCGCTACCTGTCGGGCAGGAGCCGGGCGACGTCGCCACGCTGCTTGAGAATGACGCGATCTACGTTGAGCGGCTGCTCGGCGCCTTCTTCCGCGCATCGGCCCCCTTCCCGCGTATGACCTCGGACATCCGGCGATGTTCGAAGCGGCTGCGGTGCAAAGGTCCGACGAGAATCTGCGGATCACGGTCGATTTTTAGAGATCGCTCCCCCGCTCAACTTCGGCTGTGGCCACGGATCCAGCTCTGCGATGACGGCTTTCGACCTTGCCCGAAAGCAGACAGGCCACTTATGGCCCTATTTCGGTCAACAACGAACATAGTTTGGAGGAGATACCAATAAATGATCGCATCGTGTGCCGATGCATTCCCCGGTGCTTCGGTGATACAGGCGGATATATCGGTTCGATCGTACCCGCGCGCGAGGGCGGGGTTGACTGGTCGCCGGCTTGCCATTGAGGGCAGCGCCGGTCCGCGCGCGAGGCTCGCAAATTTTTATCGGGGTATGCGGGTTTTTCCGGGTTCGACCGTTTCTTTGGGGTGCCGGCCGCCAGACCCCCCGGTCGGTCCGGATCATTGAGCCGCGCAACACCGCACATCTGCTTAGCCGGGTTTCGGCTTTGCCCCGGGGATCGCAACGCTGGTTGTTGGCAGGCTCATCTGCGCGTTCGTTTGGGCATAGCGCGGCTCTCACCGCTTAGGCCAGGTGCCTCATCATCAAGCCCGGCTTCGACCGGGCTTTGCCGTTTCATCGGCACGTCGCAAGCGGTATGTTTGTACCCTTTTGTTTACTTTGTTGACACGACCACTTGACATGTACCTTTTGCGTACCTTATCTCTTGTACACATTGTCTTTAGGGAAAGGGTACAGGTCATGTTCACGCCTACAACAGTCATCAAAACCCGCGTCGTGCCTTGCCGCGCATCCTTCAACCGTCACGGATATCGCGCCGTTGTCGAGCTTCCGACGCGAGCCCTGGCGGAATTGTCGTTCTACGGAAACGACGGGCGCAAGGTCCGCGCAGAAGCGATTGCCTGGGTACATGCCGAAGCGGAGCGCCAGGCGCGCATTTACGGAACCGCATGGCGTTCCGTCGCCGACAGCAAGCGCGTTGCCTGGGGAGATTGAGCATGTTCACCCATGAGCAATACGTCCGATCGGTAGCCGATATCGTCGCGGCTTCGGCCAGTGCAGACGATGCGGCCAGGCTCTCGGGCATCAAGCTGGTTTTCGGCGCTGGCGAGGCCGGTTTGCGCGGCGTCACTTATTACAGCAAGTGGCAGAATGGCGAAGCTCCCGCAGCGCCATTTGTCGAGGTCTGCGCCTTCGGCAAGGAAAGCGATTGCCAGCTAGCGGGCACGACCATTCATGAGCTTGGCCACGTCGTCGCTGGCTTCGAGGCCGGCCACGGCAAAGCCTGGAAAGACGCATGCCAGCGGCTCGGTCTTCGGCACTGCCACGCGGCCGGCCATCAGTACCGCTGGGCAGACTTCACGCCGGCCATCCGCCTTGCCATCAACGCGTTGCCGAAGCCAAACGACGGCGCTCCCGTTGCTGTTCTGACGAACCGCTTCGGCCGTACCGTCTCGTTTAAACCATGTCCGGCCGGCATCGGTTCGCATGGTGGCAAATCGCGCGGTGCCGGCTCCGGCAGCCGCTTGCGCCTATTCGAATGCGCGTGTGTTCCGGCCGTCAAAGCCAGGGTCGCCCGCGATACGTTCTCGGCCACATGCGGTTGCTGCCAATCGCAATTTCATATCGTCGCCAGATGAAAGGGCAGCCGCCTCGCTGGCAACGGCGCGGCATCCCGTTTAAACGCAAATCAGGACAGGAAATGCACCAATGACAACGATTGTCGGATACGCTCGGGTGTCCAGTACCGGACAGAACCATGCGACGCAGGTTGAGCGGCTGAAAGCAGCCGGCGCCACCAAGATATTCAGCGAAAAGCAATCCGGCTTGGACAAGGATCGGCCGGAGTTGGCGCGCTGCCTGGACTACGTTCGCGAAGGCGACACGCTCGTCATCACCAAGCTCGACCGACTTGCGCGCTCCACCATACACTTGCACCAAATCGTCGATGATCTGGCGGCCAAGGGTGTCGGCTTCAAGGTGCTCGACGACAGCGGCGTGGACACCACCACGCGCACCGGCAGGCTGGTGTTCGGTATCCTGGCCAGCGTCGCCGAGTTTGAAACGGCCTTGCGTAAAGAGCGGCAGATGGAAGGCATCGCCAAGGCCAAGGCAGAAGGCAAATCGGGCGGCCGGCCTGCACTGCTGACAGCCGAGATCGTCGAGCAGATCAAGCAGGCCCGAGCGGACGGTTTGTCGATCCGCGCGACGGCGGCGCAAGTCGGCTTCTCAAAGGCAACGGTACAGAAGGTGCTCGACGGTTCGCGATCCGTCGATTGAGCGTTTGAACGACAAGCGTCTCCCCATTCCATTTTGACCCGAAATGGAATGTTTGTTCCTGCGCGGACCGAGCCCTAGGGACGCTGTCGACTAAATCTTCCTGCGCGTGCGCGAGGTGATGTTCAAATCGGGGTGAGCGAAATGAGCCGCTCGGTTCGATCTAATGGTTCGCTCCTCGCGCTCAGTGAGCTTCGACCCAATCCTTCGCTTCTCGGTCGAAGCGCCAAGTTGCCATAGGCCCCGGCTTCTCAGGGTGGCCGTCGATCTGAACATCGGCTGCGATGTTCTCCACAGCGAGCTTTTCGCCGTGCAGCTTCGCGTACGCTAAATCGCGAAGGAATGCCAGATTGGCAACCGGCACGCCGTCGACCAGAACGGAATATCTCATCTACAAGGTCTCCATGTCCTAATAGCCGATCACGTACCGGATCAACAGCACTGCCAGCCAGAAGACACCGACCAGCGACATTAGCGCGACGAAATCGCTGTTTAGCTTGTCGAACAGGTTCATGCGACGACGGCGGAATGGATAGGGGCTGCTCTGGTAGCGCGGCTCATCCTTGTATCGCTGCCAAGCGAGCCCAAGCTGCGACTTCGGAGCGACGGCAGGCGACCCGCCACCCTTTCCGTGGACAGATCGACCTCGATTTCGCAATCTCTTCGACAAGCGGTTCATCGACCATCCGCTTTTTGTCCAGCATGCCGTGCGTCTGCATATTTACTGCCACACCCGATAACCCGCATTCGCCAAATAGGCCAGGGTGGGAGGGGTATTTTGCCGTACCTGAAAAAGTGCCCCTTTCGCTGCCGTGCCACCCCCCGCACCCCTATATAGGTGGGGTGCGGCAGGGGTTTTGCCGTACCTTGCCGTACCTGTGCCGCACCTGAGTGCGGCAAGTGCGGCACATTCGATTTTCATCGATCTTCTACGGCGTCGTCGGAACCTGCGTAGCAGTCCTTAAGCTCCCGCTTGGCGTTTTTGCGCGGCTCGATTTTGATGCCGCCGGGTGCCTTCAACCACATAGTGAGAATGGCTCTCACCTTGGCCCTGGCGGCATTCTGTTCCGTGGTCCGCGCTTTGGCCGACAAGCCGACGCCGATGTCGACGCCGATGACGGACGCGACCGCGCGGCCACCCCATTCGGGCGATTGTTCATTCACCAGATAGTTGCTTTCCGTGAATAGCGCCCTGACCTTGGCAAGGTGCTCCGGCGTCACGTCGTCGAGCTGGTTAGGCTTCTGCCACCGATCGACTGTGCCGACGTCATCGCCATTCGGCAGCGGCACCGACACAAGCTGAAACCAATCCCTCTTGCTGGTCGGCGGGGGCGCCATATTGGGCTTGTCGTCCACCATAGAGAAAAAGAAACGCGGCTCGGAAATGCCGAGATTGGCGGCGTCTGCGGGCGTCATGCGGTTGATGACGCGAACACCACGGCATGCGTCGACAAAAGCACTGCCGCCGCGCGCGCTTTCCGCCGAAGCTTCCTCGCCGCCAAGCTTGCGAGAGTGATGCACCAACTCGACGGCGCAATTGCCAACGTGAGCGACGCGCGCCCACGCCTTGACGGCGGCGTCCATCGCGGCGTTGTCATTCTCCGGCAGCGCATGGCTGGAAACGAAGGGATCGACGATAAGCACGTCTATTCCCTTCGCGCGGATTTCGGCCACCAGGGCGTCAACGACCGGCTCAAGCACCTTGATGGTGTCTTTCACCTTGCGGGCGATCACAAGCGGCGTGTCGCGCCCCGAGTTGACGAACAATTGGCCGTCGAGCGCTGCGGGCTCGATGCCGTGGTACTGGACAGCGGCGGCAATGCGTCGCCTGATTTCCACCTCGGGGTCTTCAAGGTTCCACAACCAGACCTTGAACCCTGCCGGGTTCGGATCGCCGCCGATAAGGTCGCGACCCGTGCCCATCGAAAGCGCCTCGACGATCGTCATGGCCGTCTTGCCGGTGCCGCCGGGGGCTACAGTGCCGGTCACATAGCCGCGAATGTAGTGCTTGCCGAACAGCCATTCACGCTTCGGGATTGTTGCGGGATCGATCCAGACAAACGGCGTGGCGCTGATGCGAGGTGCCGCCGTGCCGCCGTCCTGCTCCGCCCTTGCCTTCGCGTTCGCTGCGGCGGTGCGGATCATCGCCGGCACATCCAGGCCAAGCTCCTGGCACAGTTGCAGCTCGGCGTCGTGCTCTGCGTCCAGGTCGTCGAACTCGTGGTTGATTGCCGCGACGCCGGGGCTGTTTTGGCCGTACTGGTATGCATTGGCCACCTTGACGGCCAGGTCATCAAGCTCCCACGGCGGGCTGCACCTCGGATTGTAGTGCTCTGCCATAAGCTCCAGCGCCTTGTCCTCGCTAATGCCCATGTCGCGCACATCGGCGGCCACGGCATACGTCTGAGCGTCGCCGCCGCTGCCTTCTACGGCCGGCGTCGCATCGTGGGCGAGGTAGCGGCTGGCAAGCGTTACGGCTGGCGACGTGTCCAGCTCCAGGCCCTTCGGCGCCTTGCGCGGCTCTGCCTTGGTCTTGGTGGCGAGGAAGGCGTCTATCAGCCACTCCGGCATGTCGATGATGGGCGCATCAAGGACGCGATACGGTTTGCCGTCGATCTTCGATCCGGCGCCGACGACGAGATTGCCGGCCGCTCGGATGTCGATCCCTTCGCCAAGGGCGCCGACGTTGCCGGTCATGGCCGCCACATGAGCAGGCACGCGGTAGAACAGGTGCATGCCGCCGGAGGGCGTCGCCACGGTCAATGTCTTGCTGCCAGCCAGCGTCGTGCCGTGTCCCTCGGCGAAGGCGGCGAGAGCCTTGCCGCCATCCTTGCCGTCTTTACGGTCGAGGTCGACGACGATGATGCCCGACGCGCCGCCGGTGGCTATGCCGATGTTCGGCGGATTGCTGCCGCCGAACCATTCCAGGATCGTCACCTCGTCGGTCGTGGCCTCTTGCTGCCAGCCCGCTTTCAACGGCGGCTTGCCATTGCGCACACAGCGGAACACCGGCCCGATGGATCGCGAGCACCACAATGCGAAATCGACGCGGGATGCTTGAAGCTCAGGGGCGGAAACGATAGAATTAAATGCATCAGACATTTTCATATTTCCTTCGGGAGCCCGCCGCACTTTTGGCCAGTGTCGGCGGGTTTTCTCTTGAGGGGAGGAGGTGAAGCGGTCGCCGCCTTGAACCGCCGGTACGCCGGGTCTGACAGAGCATCCCTGGCCAGCCGCCGATAAGTCTCATCCGGCAGTGCCCAAAGCACCTTGCAGCCGCCATTGACGATCGTCTTGATGCCAAGCGCGTCGTGCGCCTTGCCGACGTCGCTCGGATGGATGCCGGCCTTCATGGCCTCGCGGATCACCTCATCGGCCGGCAGTTCGCGGCAGAACAGGTAGTTGTAGACGAAGGTTTCGTCGTAGGCTTTGACGCTGCTGTAGTTGTCGCCGCCGCTTGCACGGGTGCGCGCGTATGCGCCTTCTGCCTCCGCCCATGCGCGGTGCGCCCATCGTTGCCCGGCTGCCCTGGCACCATGCAAGGCGTCCGACATGATCTTGTCGACGACGGCGCTCATGCTGCCCTCCCTGCCGGCACTGCCACGCCCGGCTGCAACATCCACAGCCATTCCCCATCGCTGTCGCGTGTCGCTACAATGCCGGCTTGCCTTCTCGCCGCAACGATCGCGCGCCATTTGATGCCGGCCTGTCGGGCCATGCTTATGGCGCGCGGGAGCCGCAGACGATGATCGGTTCGCGTGATAAGGATGTTGAGCAGGAAGTTCTCCGCCCCCTCGATCTCCGCCGGTGAGGGCGGAGTGGCGTCTATGTTGGTCATGCCAGCACCTTGGCCGGCTCGTCGCAAGCTGACAGTTCCCAGGCCAGGAGATCGCTGGCGCGGTATCGGATGCGTCCGCCGGGCAGCTTGAGGGATTTCGGACCCTTACCCTTGGCGATCATGTTTCGGAGAGATTGGGGATGGTAGTTGTACCGCCTGGCGACTTGCTCGGTCGTCAGGAGCGGGTCGAGTTCGAGCGCTTCCATAGCGGTCATGGCTGTTGCCTTTCGCGTCGCTGGCCAGCGCGTGCGCAGGGCACACTTCGGCCGTGGATTGGTTTTTGTGGATCACGATCACCCTCAACGGCTATTGGCCGGAGGTAACATTGACAGCGGCCGGTTCGGGATCGCTCGGCGGCCACTCGCTGCAAGGCGCTCTATAAGCATGCGTCCCGTTGATACGTCGGGAGCCTCTGAGCCCTAGACGTATAATTAGATCACGTTTGGGCAGGTTTGGCAAGATTAAAGCAAGGACCATGCCAACTGGAAGCGCTTGGCCAGATGACTAGTTGCTCCACTGCTGGTCGCATACTGGTCTCTGCTTACCCCCGCGCGAGGCTGCGGGTTCTGTAGTGGGCCGCCCCATCGCGTTTAAACACAATCAGGCCAGCCGCGTCGGCTCCGAGGCCGCGACGTGAGTCGCCCAGGCGTTCAAGGCCGCCCGGCGCTCGGGCAGATAGAGCGCCTTGTTATAGACGCCCGCAACACCAGCCTTGGCCGTACCGGAGACGTGGTTGACGACGGCCTCGACCACATGCGGAGCGACGCCCTTTTCGTTCATTCCCGTGACCATTGTTCGCCGCAGATCATGGCCGGTCCAGCGCGGCAGGGCAGGACGGCCAAGGGCCTTGGCTACAGCGGTCACACGGGCGTCAAGGTGAACCTTAGCCTTGCTGAAACCTGACACCGGTTCCTCGCCGCCGCTGCCCGAAAAGACAAATGGCAAACGCTCCGCCTTGCCGCCGTCCCGCTTCGCCACCACCTCCGCCAGCTTGCGATCGGCATCGGCTTGCACCTTACGCCTTTTCAGGATCGTGACGACGGCCGGTGACAGCGGCACGATATGCGGCAGGCCATTCTTGGTACGGCTACCCGGCAAGTCCCATATCGGTTCCTTACCGTCGAGGTCGCGCAGCTCACTCCACATCATGCCGGCAACCTCGGCGCGCCTCTGCCCGGTGAGAGCGAGCACAAGGAAGAAATCGCGCCATAGATCGGCCAGGGGTGGCGCGTCGTTGAGGCCGTACATGACGCGGAGCGTTGCGTCGTCATCGCGGAGCGCCGCCGCCACGATGGCTAGCTCGTCGTCGGCCAGGGCGCGGTCGCGTTTGGTGTTGTCGTGCCGCATGCGCAACCGGTCGGTCGGCGCCTGGTCGATCAGGTTGCCTCGGTCGGGATCGGCGCACCAATTGAAGAACACGCGGAGATAGGCGACCGCCTTGTTGGACGCGGCGAAATGCTCGCGAGCATCGAGCTTGTCGAGAACCGCCGTCACGTCGGCGCGGCTGATAGAGGCGAGCTGCCGCCCCTTCCAATCGACCACGTCGGGACCGTCGAGGAAGGTGCTGTAGTCGCGATATGTGTTGGCGCTGATATGCGCCTTCCGATCAGCGAGGAACTTCTCCACCGCCGCGCCGAACGTGCTGGCTTCAGCGGCGGCGGCCTCACGCTTCGCCTCGACAACGGGATCGGCGCCACGCTCTGCGCTGGCCTTGAAGGCTCGCGCCTTCTCGCGCGCCTCTGCCAGTCCAAATTGAGTCGTGTAACGGCCAAGGGTCATGCGCTTGAGCTTGCCGCCCACTCGGTCAAAAACGAAGAACGTCTTCCGCCCCTTGGAGGTGACGCGGACGCCGAATGACGGCAACAGCGTGTCGAAATAGTCGACTTGGCCAGTGGGCGGAGACTTGAGGGCGCGAACGGTGGCGTCGGCGAACTTGATTTTCGGCATGGTCGTTACCTCTGGTCGAAAAGGTAACAATAGGTAACAAGATCGCCAGTTATGGACAAGTATGCATATCGATGCCTTTCGAACCGTTTTCCGCAAAATTTCTTACAAGTCAGCCATTTAGGTCGAAAGCGAGTATGCATCAGTATCGATATCGGCGCCCTGGCACATCATTCGTAATGATGGGGTCAGGTGTTCGAGTCACCTAAGCGGCACCAGTTCCCTACCCGACGCAAGCGAGCGACGACCGCCGCAAACCAAGACACGTCACTCCCTGCGCAAACGCCTTCCTGTCTGCGTCGACATGCGCCATATGGCCGCCGCCACACGTGCGGATATCTCCGGTTGTCAGCTCCCGCACCGGGATTGTCGCGCCATCGGGAAGGATTGCGTCGTCAGACGCTTGGCTATCGATTATGCTGCATCGCGTAAAATCGACAGTTTCGATTTTCGCCGACTATTCGAAAATACAGACCTCAATCACTAAATATATATCATGAGTTATTTGGATATTCTACGGAACACATCTAGAAACCAAGATCCTATACACGCAACTAAATCAAGACTTTCTTATGCGATACTACTCTTTCGATGACGCAGCGCGAGAAAGGCCGCCAACGACACAGCGCATTTACGTATCGTATCCATTTTTTAGCATTCGCTCACATAAATATTACAGTTCGGTAGATATTTTGTGTTGCACCGCACCATTGCCTGTTTACACCATTTCCTGGGGGATTCAGTACCGGGACGTGCGCCGTGGAGGAGTCCGCCAAGTTGACCTATCAGACCGGCGGAAATGGCTGATGGCGGTCGCGCGCGACAATCAGCTGGACGCGTTGCGCGCCATCGCTGTCACGATGGTTCTCTATTCTCATTTCCTGGCACCCAACGGGTCCTCCTTTTGGGGCCATATCGGCGTGCGGCTGTTCTTCGTGCTGAGCGGCTTCCTGATCACCCGACTGCTGCTCGAAGCCCGCGCCGCGGCCGAATTCGAAGCCGGCCCTGCATTGAGATCCTTCTACATCAGGCGTGCGCTGCGCATATTCCCGCCGTATTTCGCCGTGCTCGGATTCGTCTGGCTGACCGATCTGGAGCAGTCCAGCGGATCGCTCGTCTGGCATGCGCTTTACCTGTCGAATTTCTGGTACGCGCTGCGCAACGAATGGACGCCCTGGCTGCTCTGCCATTTCTGGAGCCTGAGCATCGAGGAGCAGTTCTACATCGCCTGGCCGCTGGTCGTGCTTCTTGCACCGCGCCGGCGCGTGGAAGCGATCACTATCGGTGTCATCCTGTTGTCGCTGGCCTATCGCTTCTACTGGCCGATCACCGCCACCCCGGCGCTGGCGCGCGACCTGCTGCCGCCGGCATCAATGGATGCGCTGGCATTGGGTGCTTTGCTTGCCTGCCGGCGGACCAGAGGCGTTGGCCTGCCGCAATGGATGCGGCTAGGCTGGCCGGTCCTTGCGGCCATCTTCCTGGCGATTGAGTGGCTTGTCCCGGCGCCGGCCGACCCCATGCTGGAATGGGCCCGCTGGGCGCTGCTGCAGATCCTGCCCCTGGTGCCGCTGGTGGCCGTTGTCGCCGCCTGCTCAGCCGGCCTTGGCGGCGTGCTCGGCAGGGTTTTCGAACTGCCGCCACTGCTGTCGCTGGGTCGCATCAGCTACGGCGTCTATCTCTATCATCCCATCCTTCTGTCGCTCGCCGTCAAGTCACAGCCGTGGATTCCGCTCAATGTCTCGGAGCAGGGGCCAGGGCGGTTCCTGATCGCGAGCGTCGCCACGATCGCCGTCGCTTCGATCTCGTGGACGGTTTTCGAAAAGCCGCTCAACGGCCTCAAGCGCCGCTTTCCCTATGTCGCGCGCGGCCGCTCCCAGGCACGCGCCGGCGATGCCGGCCGGCTCGGCAGGGCGGCGGAAGCCTATCCGGGCGGATCCCCCGACGGTCGCGCCGCGCTCGATCTCCAGCCAACGGATGCGCAAAGATGACCGCCGCGCCGCTCGTCTCCGTCCTGCTGCCGGTCTACAATGCCGGGCCTTATCTCGCCGCTGCGCTGGGGAGCATACTGCGGCAAGACTACGATCGCCTGGAGGTCATCGCTATCGATGACGGGTCGACTGACAATTCGCTCGAGATCCTCGAACGATACCGCCGGGCCGACAATCGCGTCTCTGTCATCTCACGTGAAAACCGCGGCCTCGTCGCCACCCTCAATGAAGGGCTGCGACTGGCCGAGGGCGAGCTGGTTGCGCGAATGGATGCGGACGATGTCGCCTATCCCTGGCGCCTTTCTCGCCAGGTGGCCCTGTTCGAGCGGCGGCCCGAGCTCGGCTTCAGCGGCGCCTGCGTCGATACCTTGCTTCACGGCCGTATCGCCAAGGGCAGGCTCGACCCGGTGTTCCGGCTCGGCCGGCTCGACATATTGTCGATGTTCTTTACGATATTCATGCATCCGACGGTGGTCTACAACCGGAAGGTGATAGGGAACGACGATCTCTACTACGATCCCGACTACAGGCACGCCGAGGATTTCGATCTCTTCAGGCGGCTTGCTGGCCGTTTCCCGGCGACCCTGTCGCCCGATAACCTGCTCGTCTATCGCATCCATGCGGGAAGCGTGACGATGCGGCATGCCAAGGAAATGCGCAGGACGCATTTGCGGATCGTGGCCGAAAATCTCAAGCGTGAGGGGCTCGCGGAAGCCACTGCTGATCTGCGCGACATCGGCGAGGCCGTCTCTTTCGACACGGTTGCGCGCGCAGCCGATTTCATCCGTGCGCTGGAAGACCGGATTTCCGCGCTGCCGCCCGACACACGGCCAAGCTTCGAGGCCGGCGCGCTGAACCTGTTCTATTTCCTCTACCAGCTCGTCAGCGACGAAAAAGAACCGCCGCTGACGCACGAATTGCTCACGCGGACAGCGAGATGGAACTTCATCCGGCGCCGCGAACAATATGCGCTGCGTCCCGGCGTCTGGGCGCCCTGGCTCAGCCTGGCCTCGATAGCGGCCGGAAAGCGGGCGGACGCGGTAGCGTACTTCTTCAAAACCACGCCGGCCGAAGCGGTGCTTGCGCGTTATCAGCGAGGACTGGTATGACCGACAGGCCCCACCCGCTCCTGCACGATCACCCGTTTGCGAGTGTGCCTGCCCCGACAACTCCCCGATCGGAGCGGCCGTCGTTCGAGGTCAGCTTCATCGTCTGCACGCGCGACCGCGCCGCCGTGCTGGAGGCCTGCATAGCGTCGATCCAGGCTGCATGCCGGGCCCACGCCGCCTTCGCGGCTGAGTTGGTGGTGGTCGACAATGGTTCACGGGACGGCACGTCAACGCGGCTGGCCGGTATCGCCGAAACGTCAGACATCCCGGTCACAGCCGTCTCGGAGCCCCGTCCCGGACTGGCCTCTGCCCGCAATGCCGGATTGGCGCGAGCACGAGGCCGCGTGCTGGTCTTCATCGACGATGACTGCAAGCTCGATCGCAATTATCTCCGCGATCTCGAGCGGCACTATCGGAGCGGCGAGACGTGGCTGATCCGCGGCGGCCGCGTCGAGCTCGGCGATGCCCGGGACCTGCCCTTCACCATCAAGCGCTGCGAGGCGCGCGAGCGGCTGACCCCGGCGGTCCACCCGGGCGGCTTCGTGCTCGGCTGCAACATGACCATGCACCGCGACGTCGCGGCCCGCATCGGGCCGTTCGACGAACGCTTCGGCGCTGGCGGCCCGCTACGCTCGGCTGAGGATACGGATTATCTCGTGCGGGCGATGCTGCTCGGCATGCCGGTCGAGTATGTGCCCGACATGACGGTCTTGCATCATCACGGCCGGCGAGACCGCAAATCGATCGACAGGCTGCACCGCGACTATAGCCTCGGTAACGGTGCGCTGTGCCTGAAGCATGTCCGCCGCGCCCCTTGGCTACTTCGCCATGTCTATTGGTCCGCGCGGGCGGCGTTCAAGGAACTGGCGGGCCGTCCTCGCTTCGACCGCGACCTCGATCTGTCGCACTGGCCTATTGTCGTCATGAACCTGGCAGGTGCCGCCAGATTTGCGCTGCTCGTCATGATGGGGTGGCCAAAACGGTTGCCGCTGCGCCAGGACCGGCAAGCCGGCGAAGCCAATGCGGAGGCCAGAGCGCGATAATGTCACTTGTTCCGTCAGCCCTGCCAATGCTGCGCCGCGCCCTTGGTGGCAGGCTGTTGCGGCTCGTTCCCGTCGTGGTGGGGCTCGGGCTTGCGGGCGCCGCGCTGGAAGGCCTCGGCATCGGCCTGATCATTCCGCTGCTCGGCATCATCATGGGGCGTGGCGGAACATCAGGCATGGCCGGTTTCTCCGCCCTCCTCCAGCAGGTTGGAGCGGACCTCGGCGAGCGCGAGCGGCTGATTGCCATTTCGGCCGCGATCCTCGGTTCGATCCTGCTGAAGAATGTCTTTGCCTTCGCCAACACGCTGCTGACCAGCTTCATCTACGGCAAGGCAGGCTATTCGATCCGCAGCGCACTGTCGGAGCAGTTGCTCAGGGTCGGCTACCCCTTCTTCCTGCAGCAAAGCCCCGGACGGCTGCTCAACATCATCTCCAATGAATCCTGGCGAGCGTCCGACGCTATCCAGGCCTTGCTCGGCGCGATCGTCAGTGCCTCGGCCGCCGTCATTCTGCTCGCCTTCCTCCTGCTCCTGTCCTGGCAGATGACGCTGCTGGTGACGCTGGGGCTGGCGCTTGTCCAGCTGGCGCACGGGATCTTGTCGTCCAATCTAAAGGCGCCGAGCCGCAGCGTCGTCTCGCGCAACAGCGCGCTCGCGTCGCAGATGCTGCATCTGGTGCATGCCGGGCGCCTGATCCGCATTTTCGGGCAGGAGAACCACGAAAAGGCGGTTTTCGCCAAAGCGTCCGACGGGGTGCGGCGGGCGGCTTTCGTGCTTTCAATCCGCCAGGGCGTCTTGCCGCCGCTGACCGAGGTGTTGCACGCCATGCTGTTCCTGGCGGTGGTAATTGGAGCCTGGCTGGCGAATGTAAGCTTCCCGCTGACCGTCGCCTTCCTCATCCTGCTCTACCGGCTGCAGCCTCATATGCGCGCCTTGCAGATGTCGTGGAGTCAGCTGCAAGGCATGAGCGGCTCGCTGGAGGAGGTGCAATGGCTGCTCGATCCTTCCGACAAGCCCGAGGCGCCGGCGGGCAGCTTGCCGTTCGACGGATTGCGCCAGGGGATCAGCTTCGATGATGTGAGCTTCGCCTATTCCGGTGCCCTGCCCGGCCCCGACGCGCGCGAGGCGGTGCTGCATCAGGCGGTGTTCGACATCCGCAGCGGCCGCTCGACGGCGCTGATCGGCCGCTCCGGTGCCGGCAAGACGACGATCGTCAATCTCCTGTGCCGCTTCGTCAAACCCGACAGCGGCAGGATCCTCATCGATGGCGCACCGCTCGGTGAAATCGACCCAAGGCAGTGGCTGCGGAACATTGCCCTGGCCAGCCAGGAGCTGGAATTGGTCGACGGCACCATTCTTGAAAACATTGTCTACGGCCACGACACGGCGTCGGCCAGCGACGCCATGCGCGCCGCAAGGCTGGCCGAGGCGCATGAATTCATCGAGCACCTGCCGCGGGGTTACGCGACACTTGTCGGATACCGGGGCGTCAACCTGTCAGCCGGACAAAGGCAAAGGATCGCCCTGGCGCGGGCGCTGGTGCGCGATCCCGATATTCTCATTCTCGACGAAGCCACCAGTGCGGTGGACGGGTTGTCGGAAGCCGCTATTGTCGAGACGCTGAAGTCGCGGGCCGGCCGCCGCACCACCATCGTCATCAGCCATCACCACAGCACCATCTCGTTCTGCGACGACGTGGTGATCCTGAGCCGCGGCCGGGTGAAGAAACAGGCACCCTTCGCAACGCTGGCAAAGCTCAGCATGGACGAGCTTTACCAACATGGAGCGGGTGAGTGATGGGGCGCACCCGTATCTGCGACGCGGCTTGCGCCCGGCGGCTCGCGGATCGCGATCAATCCTGCCGGCAAACCACCGCCGCGACGCATTCCCGATTGTGCACAGCAAGTGCCAGGGAGGTCAGGCAGCCTTTTTCTTCGCCAGCCTGGCCTTGATCGAGGCGACGTCGGCGCGCGGAGTCGCAGCGAACAGGGTCCTGGTGTAGTTGTGCTTGGGGTCGGCGAAGACCTCCTCGCGCGAGCCGTATTCGACGGCTTCGCCGAAATACATCACCATCACGTCGTCGGCGATGTAGCGCACGACCGACAGATCGTGGCTGATGAAGACATAGGTCAGCTGAAACTCGTCCTGCAGGTCGGCGAGCAGATTGAGCACTTGCGCCTGCACCGACAGATCGAGCGCGGAGACCGGCTCGTCGAGCACCAAAAGGCTCGGGTTCAGCATCAGCGCGCGAGCGATGGCGATGCGCTGGCGCTGGCCGCCCGAGAACATATGCGGGTAGCGATTGTAGTGCTCGGTTCCGAGGCCGACCTTCTTCAGCATCTTCATGGCGAGGTCGCGCCGCTCTTCGGCCGGCTTGTCGGTGTTGATGAGCAGCGGTTCGCCCAGAACATCGCCGATCTTCTGGCGCGGATTGAGCGAGCCATAAGGGTTCTGGAAGACGATCTGCACCTTGCGGCGCATCTCCTTGGTAAGGCCGTTCCTGGCGATGTCGACCTTGTTGCCGTCGATGAACAGTTCGCCGGACGTCGCCGGATCGATCAGCGTGATGATGCGGGCCAGCGTGGACTTGCCGCAGCCGCTCTCACCGACGATGGCCAGCGTCTTGCCCTTGTCGACGCTGAACGAGACGCCCTTGACCGCATGCACGGTGCGCGCGCCGCGAAACAGGCCGCCGCCGACGTGATAATCGCGCTTGATGTCCTTGCCTTCAACGACCTTGGTGCTCATCAGGCGACTCCGGCTGCCGGTTCGAACAGCATGTCGGAGACGGTCGGCAGGCGGTCGCCGACGGCGTTGTCCGGCAGCGCCGACAAAAGCGCGCGCGTATAGTTGCTCTTCGGCGATTCAAACAGCGACAGCACGTCGGCCTCTTCCATCTTGCGGCCCTTGTACTGAACGATGACGCGGTCGGCGGTCTCGGCCACGACGCCCATATTGTGGGTGATCATGATCAGGCCCATGCCGTATTTGACCTGCAGCGAGACAAGCAGATCGAGGATCTGCTTCTGGATGGTGACGTCGAGCGCGGTGGTCGGCTCGTCGGCGATCAGAAGCTTCGGATTGCAAGCGATGGCAATGGCGATCATGACGCGCTGGCACTGGCCGCCCGACATCTGGTGCGGGAACGAGTTCAGCCGTTCGGCCGGCTCGGCAATGCCGACCTGCGTCAAAAGCTCGATTGCCCGCTCGCGGCGCTGGGCCTTGTCCATGCCCATATGGAAGCGCAGCACTTCCTCGATCTGGAAGCCAACCGTGAAGCAGGGATTGAGGCTGGCCATCGGCTCCTGGAAGATCATCGACATGTCCTTGCCGACGATCTTGCGCCGCTCGGCCGGACTCAGCTTCAGCAGGTCGCGGCCGTTGAAGCTCATCTCGTCGGCAGTGACCGTCGCGGTCCACGGCAACAGGCCCATCACCGCCAGCATCGACACCGACTTGCCGGAGCCGGATTCGCCGACGATGGCCAGCACTTCACGTTCGTTGACATGCAGCGAGACGCCGTCGACCGCGCGGAACGGGCCGGATGCAGTCTGGAACTCGACGACGAGATTGCGGATGTTGAGCAGCGCCATCACGACCTCCTCAGCTTCGGATCGAGCGCATCGCGCAGGCCGTCGCCGACCAGGTT
Source organism: Mesorhizobium sp. P2_E7 (assembly GCF_056403855.1). Lineage (NCBI taxonomy): Bacteria > Pseudomonadati > Pseudomonadota > Alphaproteobacteria > Hyphomicrobiales > Phyllobacteriaceae > Mesorhizobium > Mesorhizobium sp. P2_E7. Next base: position 457,897 of record NZ_JBFUER010000002.1, read on the forward strand.
GATGGCCAGAACGGTGATGAGGATGGCGAGGCCGGGGAAGGTCACCACCCACCAGGCGCGCAGGATGAATTCACGCGCCGAGGCGAGCATGGTTCCCCATTCCGGCGTCGGCGGCTGGGCGCCGAGGCCGAGGAAGCCGAGAGCGGCCGCCTCGAGGATGGCGTTGGAGAAGGACAGCGTGCCCTGAACGATCAGCGGCGCCAGGCAGTTGGGCAGGATGGTGCGCAGCATGAGCCGGATATGTCCCGCGCCGGCAACCTTGGCGGCGACCACATATTCACGGCTCTTTTCGGCCATGACAGCGGCGCGCACCAGGCGCGCGAAATGCGGCTGCAGGACAAGCGCAATGGCCAGCATGGCGTTGAACAGGCCGGGGCCGAGGATGGTGACCAGAACCAGCGCCAAAAGCAGCGACGGGAAGGACAGGATCAAATCCATGACGCGCATGATCGCCACGTCGACCCAGCCGCGGAAATAGCCGGCCAGCAGGCCGAGCATGATGCCACCGGTAAGTGCCAGCGTGACGACGACGGCGCCGATCAGCAGCGAGAAACGCGCGCCATAGAGCAGGCGCGAGAGCATGTCGCGGCCGACCGCGTCGGTACCGAGCAGATATTCGGCGCTGCCGCCCGCCTGCCATGCCGGAGGCCGCAAGAAAGCGGTCTTGTCCTGAATGTCGGGCGCATAGGGCGCCAGCAGCGGCGCAAACAGCGCTGCCAATACCAGCAGGATGAAGACGAACAGACCGATGACGGCGCCGCGGTTCACCGAGAAATAGTGCCAGAAGGTCCTGAAGCCGGTCAGGCGATCAGGATTGCCGGCGGCCATCGGGGCGATTTCGGTCGACTGGCTCATCACGCTGCCCTAATGCGCGGGTTGATGACGGCATAAAGTACGTCGACGATCAGGTTCACCGCCATGACGATAAGGGCGATCAAGAGCAAGCCCGACTGCACGACGACATAGTCGCGCTTGGATATGGAATCGACCATCCACTTGCCGATGCCCGGCCAGGCGAAGATGGTTTCGGTGAGAATGGCGCCGGCGAGCAGCGTACTGACCTGCAGGCCGATGGTGGTGACCACCGGGATGAGCGCATTGCGCAGCGCGTGCACGCCGATGACGCGGGACGACGACAGCCCCTTGGCGCGGGCGGTCCGCACATAGTCCTCGCCCAGCACTTCGAGCATGGCCGAGCGCGTCTGGCGGGCGATCACCGCCAGTGGGATGGTGCCGAGCACAATTGTCGGCAGCACCAGATGGCTCAATGCCGAGCGGAAAGCATCCCATTTGCCGTAGAGCAGGCTGTCGAGGGTCAGGAAGCCGGTGATCGGCTTGATGAAGAACTGCAGGCCGATGCGGCCGGAAACCGGTGTCCAGCCGAGATAGCCGGAGAAAAAGATGATCAGCAGCAGGCCCCACCAGAAGATCGGCATGGAATAGCCGACAAGGGCTGTGCCCATCAGCCCCTGGTCGAACCAGGAGCCGCGCTTGACCGCGGCGAAGATGCCCGCGGGAATGCCCAGCAGCATGGCGAAGATCATGGCGAAGACAGAGAGCTCGATGGTCGCCGGGAAGAGCGTCATGAAATCTTCGATGACCGGGCGCTTGGACGAAATCGACACGCCGAAATTGCCGGTCGCGGCATCGCGGACATAATGCGCGTATTGCTGCCAGATCGGCAGATTGTAGCCGAACTGTTCCTTCAGTTCCGCGTAGCGCTCGGGCGACACGCCATGCTCGCCGGCCATGGCAAGAATGGGATCGCCGGGCAGCAGCCTGACGAAAGCGAAGGCACAGATGGTGATGCCGATCAGCGTCGGGAGCACCAAGACGATTTTGTTGAGGAGATATCGGAGCATCTTGAAAAGGGGGCGGCGCTTGATTGCGCGCCGCCCGCCTAACAGTTCTATTCGGCCTTGTCGACGCCGTCGAAGCGATGAATGCCAAGCGGGTCCATCATGTAACCGCTGACATTCTTGCGCACGACGGAGTAGACTTGGCTGTGTGCCATGAGGAAGGCCGGGGCCTGCTTCTGGAAGACAACCTGCGCCTCTTCGTAGAGCTTGGTGCGTTCGGCCTGGTCACTGGTCTTCTTGGCCTTCTGGATCAGGTCCTCGAAGTCCTTGTCGCACCAGCTGGAGTAGTTCGACACGCCGATGGCCGAGCAGGCGAACAGCGTGGCGAAAAAGTTGTCCGGATCGCCATTGTCACCGGTCCAGCCGATCTGGAAGGCGCCGGGGCGTTCCTTCTTCTTGCCTTCCTCGCGGTACTTCGTCCACTCGTAGCTGACGATCTCCGCCTTGACGCCGACCTTGGCCCAGTCGGCCTGGATCAGTTCGGCGGCGCGCTGGAAGTTCGGGTTGTAGGGACGGACGCGATCGGAGGCCCAGAGCTGGATCTCCTTCAGACCGGCATCGGCCAGTACCTTCTTGGCCGCTTCCGGATCATAGGCGTCGGACTTCACGTCCTTGTCCCACGACCACATGGTCGGCGGGATCAGGTTTACCGCAGGCGTGGCGCCGGCGTCCTGGAACAGCGCCTTGATGAGCGATTCCCGGTCGATCGCCTGGTTGAGCGCGTGGCGCACTTCAGGCTTGTCGAGCGGCGGGATGGTGGTGTTGTAGCTCATATAGCCGATGTTGAGGCCGGCCTGATCCATCAGGGTCACGTCGGCGTTGGCCTTGATCGTGCCGATGTCGGCAGGATTCGGATAGGGCGCGATGTCGCATTCGCCGGCGAGCACCTTCTGGATGCGGGCGGTCGCGTCAGGCGTGATGGCGAAGACGAGGTCGTCGATCTTTTCCTTGCCCTTGAAGTAATCCGGGTTGGCCGCATAACGGATGACCGAATCCAGCTGATAGTCGACGAACTGGAACGGACCGGTGCCGATCGGCTTGGTCGAGAAGTCGGCCATCTTGCCTTCCTTCTCGAGCTGGTCGGCATATTCCTTCGACACGATCGAGGCGAAGTCCATGCCGAGATTGGCCAGCATCGGCGCGTTCGGCTCGGTCAGCGTCAGCTTGACGGTCAGATCATCGACCTTTTCCCACTTGGCGACGTATTTCGGCATGTCCATGCCGGTGTAGTAGTCCCAGGTCAGGTTCGGCAGGTACTTTTCGCCGTTCCAGGGATTTTCCTTGTTGAACTGACGATCGAAGGAAAAGACGACGTCGTCTGCATTGAAGTCACGGGTCGGCTTGAAATAGTCGGTGGTTTGGAACTTCACGCCCGGATGCAGATGGAAAGTATAGACCAGGCCGTCGTCGGAGATTTCCCATTTGTCGGCGAGGCCGGGCTCGATCTCGGTGCCGCCATGCTTGAACTCGACCAGGCGCGAATAAACGGTACGCGACGAGGCGTCGAAGTCGTTGCCGCCCGTCGTGGTACCCGGGTCGAAGTTGGCCGGCGAGGCCTCCGAGCAGTAGACCAGCGTCTTGGCATTGGCCACGCCGCCGAGGACGCTTGCAGCCAGCAACGCGGCTGCAAAAGTCAGTTTCTTTTTCATTGAGCACTCCCTGATGTTCTTCCAAGCCCCTCTATCAGGCTCGCGAAGCGCGCATATAAGCACCGTTTTTCCGGCTTTGGAACACCCTGTTTGCCTACCCCACCGTAAGCAGAAAATATTTCTCGGCTTTTGCTCGATTTCAGAAAGAAATAGCAAAATCTGCTAATCACGGGATTGTTAACGACCGCATTTTTTCATTGATGACCGATATCGCTGGAACAATGATCCACGGGCCTGGGTCCCTCGTGCCCATCGCGACAAGCTAGTGCCTAAGGCAACAGCGCGGGACAGATTTTGACGGCAAATCTTTGCCGTCCTGCCGCTGGGGCAAGACTTGCACGGCCGCCGATAGTCGCAATAGATAGATGACACGCCGGATTTCCCGGGAATACGCGACGTCGCTGCAGCGGAGGACGCCTCACCATATAGAGGCGGTGCAGCATGGAGCAGGCAACGAACGACTGAGGGAGGCTAGAGGTGGCAAAAGCAACAAAGACAACGGCCCCGGCGAAAGCAAAAGCGGCAACCGCTTCAAAACCCGCTAACGCTGCCGCCAAGCCGAAAGCGCCACCGGCCAAGACCGCCGCCAAGCCTAAGGCAGCCAGCGCGCCGGCGAAGGCAAGCGCCAAGCCGGCAGCAAAACCTGCGGCGAAGCCCACGGCCGCGAAGACAGCACCTATTGCAAAGCCCGCCGCCAACCCTGCATCGAAAACGGCGGCGGCAAAGCCGGCGCCGAGCTCGGCCAAAAAACTGCCGAAGACACTGACGGCGCTTGCCGCAGGCCTGCCTGAAAAGCCGTGGCTCAAAAGCTATTCGAAAGTCGTTCCGGCCGAGATCGGCACCCTGCCCTACAGTTCGATCGGCGACTTCCTGGTCGGCGCCTGCAAACAGTTTTCCGGCCAGCCGGCATTCGTGTGCATGGGCAAGTCGATCTCCTATGCCGAGCTCGAGCGGCACTCGGCCGCCTTTGGCGCCTATCTGCAATCGAAGGGCCTGCAGAAGGGCGACCGCGTGGCGCTGATGATGCCGAATGTGCTGCAATATCCGGTGGCGATGATGGCTGTGCTTCGGGCCGGCTATGTCGTGGTGAACATCAATCCGCTCTACACGCCGCGCGAGCTCGAACACCAGCTCAAGGATTCCGGCGCGCAGGCGATCGTCATTCTCGAGAATTTCGCCAGCACCCTGGACGCGGTGATCGCCAGGACTGATGTCAAGCATGTGGTGGTCGCGGCGATGGGCGACATGCTCGGCGGCCTCAAGGGCACGATCGTCAACCTCGTCGTGCGGCGGGTGAAGAAGATGGTGCCGGCCTGGTCGCTGCCCGGCCATGTCAAGTTCAATGCGGCCGTGAAGGCCGGCGCCGGCATCGCCTTCAAACCGGCCAAGATGGAAGCAAGCGACGTCGCCTTCCTGCAATATACCGGTGGCACCACCGGGATTTCCAAGGGCGCTGTGCTGCTGCACTCCAACGTGCTGTCCAATGTCGCGCAGAACACGCTGTGGCTACAGGACGCTTACGCGATCAAGCCGAAGCCGGCGCATCTCAACTTCATCTGCGCGCTGCCGCTCTACCATATCTTCGCGCTGACGGTGAACGCGCTGATGGGCATGCAGCAAGGCGCCCAGAACGTGCTCATTCCCAACCCGCGCGATATTCCGGGCTTCGTCAAGGAATTGCAGAAATACCCGGCGCACATTTTCCCCGGTCTCAACACGCTGTTTAACGCGCTGCTCAACAATGAGGACTTCCGCAAGCTCGACTTCAAACCGCTGATCATGACGCTGGGCGGCGGCATGGCGGTGCAGAAGGGGGTTGCCGAGCGCTGGAAGGCGTTGACCGGCAACTCGATCACCGAGGGCTACGGGCTCTCGGAGACCTCGCCCGTGGCCACCGCCAACAGGTTCAGCGACAGCAATTTCACCGGCACGATCGGCCTGCCGCTACCGTCGACCGAGATCGCCATCCGCGACGACGACGGCAACAATCTGCCGCTCGGCGAAGTCGGTGAGATCTGCATCCGCGGGCCGCAAGTGATGGCCGGTTACTGGAACCGGCCGGACGAGACCGCCAAGGTGATGACCAAGGACGGTTACTTCAAATCCGGCGACATGGGCTTCATGGACGAGCGCGGCTACACCAAGATCGTCGACCGCAAGAAGGACATGATCCTGGTCTCCGGCTTCAACGTCTATCCGAACGAACTCGAGGAAGTCGTCGCCCAGCATCCGGGCGTGCTCGAAGTGGCGGCGATCGGCGTGCCGGACGAGCATTCGGGCGAAGTGCCAAAATTGTTCGTGGTCAAGAAGGACCCGGCGCTGACGGTCGAGGCACTGACTGCCTATTGCCGCGAGAACCTGACCGGCTACAAGCGGCCGAAATACATCGAGTTCAGGACCGAGCTGCCGAAGACGCCGGTCGGCAAGATTTTGCGCCGGGCGTTGCGGGAATAGTGGGGGATTCGCACGACGGCCGTGGCGATGGCGGGATCGCAGACGCGGGTCGACGTCTCGATCCGGCAACGTTCATCAAGGCTAACCTGCGGCTAGCGCCCGTTCCCGCGCTTCCTGAAATCCAGCTCTACACGGCCCATCCCGGCAGCGGCCTGAGGCGGCTTGTCGATCCGAACCAAGGCGCGGACGACGATGCCCTCGAGCCGGGTGACGTCTCGCCTGAGCCGCAGCCGCCCTACTGGGCCTATGCCTGGGCCGGCGGCGCTGTGCTGGCGCGCTATGTACTCGACTATTCGCAAAGCGTGGCCGGCCGCCGCGTGCTCGACCTCGGCGCCGGTTCGGGCCTCGTCGGCATTGCCGCCGCCAAGGCCGGCGCCAGCACGGTGATCGCCGCCGAGATCGACCGCAACGGGGTCGCCGCGATCGGCCTCAACGCCGCGGCCAATGGTGTCGAGATCACCATTGTCGACAAGGACATCACCCCTGGCCCGCCGCCGGCCGTCGACATCGTGCTCGCAGGCGACGTGTTCTACGGCCGTGAGGTCGCCCTGCGGATTATCCCGTTCCTCGACCGCTGCCTGGTAGCCGGCATCGCGGTGCTGGTCGGCGATCCCCGTCGCGTCGACCTGCCGCTGTCGCGGCTGCGGCTGCTCGCCGAATATCAAGTGCCGGATTTCGGCGACGTGAAGGGAGCTGTGACGAGGCCGAGCGGGGTGTTTTCGTTTGAGGCGGAAGAGCGCTGACACCCCCTACAAACCAAATCACTCGGAATGGCTGAGTCCGACCCTTTGCAGACGATCCTATGGAAGCTATAGTCCAGTCATGGGGTATCGGCTCGATATGGAAGCCTTGCTAGCCCCGCATCACTTTGATCAAAACACCCGCACCTGCCCACATCGACCCATCCCTGTTTTCGCAGTTTCGTTCGCCCAGTCGAGGTTCCGGCAATCCCGAGCCTATGACCAACCCCGTCTGGGCATGGGCAATTGAACACCGTCTCAGCGGTTACGGCCTAAACAAGACGTTCAACGGCCCCCGTTCAGAAGATGTCGGACCGTGCTGGAGCTTCAGCCGGTACGGGTGCACTGAGACCATGCTGCCCGACGGCCGCCTTGTCAGGATCGGCGGCGAGTATGAAGATCACTATGATGCGGACTTCTACATCTACAACGACGTGATCGTGCGTCATCCAGACGGCCGCATCGAGATTTTCGGCTACTCGAACAACGTGTTCCCACCCACCGATTTTCACACGGCAAATCTCGTTGATGACTGCATTTTTATAGTGGGGAGCCTGTCTTATCCAAGTATGCGTGGCCAAAAGGCGCAAGTGCTCGTTTTGGACGCAACGACCTATGCCATCGATCGCTTTGATTCGACTGGTGAAACTCCTCCGTGGATATACAAGCACACGTCGGAACTCGTGGAAGATGATAGCGCGCTCCTAGTCCGCGGCGGGCATATCTGCGGATCGCGATGGCCTGTAGTGGTCGAGAACATCGACGATTGGCGACTGGATCTCGATACCGGCCGCTGGGAACGCCTTACGAGGCTGGCTTGGCCACGATTTGCATTCGTTCGAGATGATGGTTGTCAAAATCATCTCTTTTGGCTTCGCCGCCGTCTTTCAGATCGCGCCAACGGCAGATCGGAGGATAGTAACGGTTTTCGAGCCAGGCATCTTCGCGATCTCGGCCCCAATCCTCGAATGGACTTACTCGAAACATTGTACACACCCGACCTGCCTCATTCGAAGATGCCTGAAGTCTCGGAGGAGCGTCGTGTCCATCGCCTGTGCGTCGAAGGCGTCACCGTGCGCTATGTCGAGGGTTGGCACGATATCCAGCTGACGGTGGAAGGTGTTCTTCCGGACCGGACTGTCGAGATGCTCCGTCTAGATCTGTTGACCAAACTGGCGGCGATCGAAAATTCGACCATCAACTGTATCCAGGTGATGGTCTAATAGGATTGCGGAAGGCGTCCGAAGTCAGGAAGCCGCCCCTCACACCGTCTCCTTGACCCGCGCTGACAGAAAGTCCGGCAGGTCGGCAACGGAATCCAGAACGACATCGGCGATCGTCGACAGCGATTCCCGCGTGCCGGTGCCGGAGAGCACGCCGACCGCCAGCCCGCAGCCGCCGGCGCGCGCCATCTCCAGATCGTGACGGTTGTCGCCGACCATGGCGATCTCACCCCTGGCCCACCGCCGGACGTCGACATCGTGCTTGCCGGCGACGTGTTCTACGGCCGCGAGGTCGCCCTGCGGATTATCCCGTTCCTCGACCGCTGCCTGGCAGCCGGCATCGCGGTGCTGGTCGGCGATCCCCGTCGCGCCGACCTGCCGCTGTCGCGGCTGCGGCTGCTGGCTGAATATCAAGTGCCGGATTTCGGCGACGCGAAGAGTGTGGCGACCAAGSCGAGCGGGGTGYTTTCGTTTGTGTCGGGAGAGCGCTGACGCTACAAAAAACCCTATCGCTGAATAGCCGGGTTCGACCGAACGCTGATTTGCGCCGACCCCGACGTGAACGACTGCTTTGCGCATCATTCCCGCCGTTCAGACCACCGTTGCTGCTTCCCGAAAGCTGCCGCCTGCGTGGTCGTTGCCACCGTGCGCGGCGATGAACATGGCGACGGCTGACCGGCAATAGGATTCGATTTCGTTGTCCTCCTCTGCTCTCGCCTCATCGAAGCGGGCGATAATCAGGAGATCGGATCCTTTGAAAAGCGCGGCAAACAAGCGGGCGGACCGGAGAGGATCGGGCACGTTCAGAACCGCCTTCGCGTGCAACTGACGCAACAAGGCCTCGATCTGGGCGATGACATAGGCGGGACCTGCTTCGTAATGGAGCTTGCTTAACGACTTTTGATTCGTCTTGTCGGCCATGATCATGGCTTCGACACTGCGGACGTCCGGGCTCAACAGCGTGCGAAGCAGGGATGATCCCACCGCCATGAGCTGATCTTCGGCCGAACCGTAGACGCCTTCAAAAAGGGCCTGTGGTGCAAACTGATGGCAGTGGGCCGCGATGGCCGCGCTGAACAGCGCCTCCTTGTTCTCGAAGTGCCGATAGATGCTGAGCTTGGATATCTTCGCCCGCTGGGCGACCTTGTCCAATGTCGTCGCTTGAAAACCCAATTCCACAAAGAGTTCGCCCGCGGTGTCGACTATCGTTTGGCCAAGCGCCTCGTTGGCGGGTCGACCGCGCCGGGCCTGACTGTTTTTTTCGGTCACGACAATTCCAGTCCTTGACAGTATCCTAATTATTGAATAACGATACCATGTAGTATCTGAAATATGCAAGCCAAAGAATGGATTTTACCCTGCCCCTCAAATCGAGTTTCTCTGGGCCGCTTTCGCGCCAGGCCCAGCCCAACCCCCTCCATCCGCAACACGGAGCCCATCACCATGGATGACGTCATCATCATCGGCGGCAGCTTTGCCGGCCTCGCCGCCGCCCTGCAGCTGGGCCGTGCCCGCCGCAAGGTCACCGTTCTCGATACCGGCCTGCCGCGCAATCGCTTCGCCGGCCACTCGCATGGTCTGCTTGGCCACGATCACAAGCCGCCGCTGGACATCCTGGCCGAGGCGCGGCAGCAGCTGGCGCGCTATCCCACGATCAGGCTGGTCAGTGCCCGGGCCGACAGCGTCTCCGGCGCCATCGACAATTTCTCCGTCCGCACTGGCGATGGCGAAAACCTCGGCGCACGCCGCCTGATCCTGAGCTATGGCATCGTCGACCAGATGCCTGATATTCCGGGCTTTGCCGAAGGCTGGGGCTCGGCCATCGTGCCCTGCCCCTATTGTGACGGCTTTGAAGTCGCCGGCCAGCATTGGGGCCTCGTCTGGTCAGGCCGGCAGTCGCACAATCAGGTCAGGCTGTTCCACGATTGGACCGACAGGTTGACGGTCTTCGCCGATGGTCACGACATTCCGCCCGATATCCGGGCCGATCTGGCGCGTCGCAACGTACCTGTCGTCGAGGGCAGGATCACCGGGATCGCCCATAACGGGCGCCTTAGCGCCACCGTCAAGCTCGACAGCGGCCCCAATGCTGCGGTCGACATCCTCTTCGCCCATCCGCGCAACAAGCCGTCCGCAAGCCTGCATGAATCACTGGGCCTCGCCACGGTCGATACACCCCTCGGCGTCGTGCTCAAGGTCGACGAGCGCCGCGAAACCAGCATGCCCGGCATCTACGCCGCCGGCGACCTCACCAACCCCCTCTTGCCCTCGGTCACCACGGCATCATGGCAAGGCGCGATGGCGGGCATCTTCGCCCAGCAGTCGATGCTGGCTTGAGAGCACAGATCCCCTTCTCCGGTTGCCGCGGGTATCAAATTCTGGGGTTGCGGGCCGGTGTCACGGAAAACCGCGCGGTACATCCGGCGCCTGACGAGCCGCACATGTCCAAAACCAGAAAGACCGAACCCAGCATCAGCATCTCTCCTCCGACCGCTCTTTGAGGAGCGGCAACCAAGAGCGGACAGACCGCCCCCGGCCTAAGAACGGACGTTCGGTACTTCGTCTCCCGATGTCAGCCAACCACCCATCTCTCCCAGTGACGGGAAAGCTCAGCTTGATTTGCGCTTACCCCAGCTTCCCCCCTCAAACCGTCTCCTTGACCCGCGCCGACAGAAAATCCGGCAGGTCAGCAACAGAATCGAGAACAACGTCGGCGATCGTTGATAGCGATTCACGCGTGCCGGTGCCGGAGAGCACGCCGATCGCCAGCCCGCAGCCGCCGGCGCGTGCCATCTCCAGGTCGTGGCGGTTGTCGCCGACCATGGCGATCTCGGCCCTGGCCCACCGCCGGACGTCGACATCGTGCTTGCCGGCGACGTGTTCTACGGCCGCGAGGTCGCCCTGCGGATTATCCCGTTCCTCGACCGCTGCCTGGCAGCCGGCATCGCGGTGCTGGTCGGCGATCCCCGTCGCGCCGACCTGCCGCTGTCGCGGCTGCGGCTGCTGGCTGAATATCAAGTGCCGGATTTCGGCGACGCGAAGAGTGTGGCGACCAAGCCGAGCGGGGTGCTTT